>JBIKWD010000183.1:0-6384 GCA_044356505.1 Phycisphaerales bacterium | reverse complement strand
CGGCAACGACGGCCCATCGAAGGGCACGCTGAAGGATCCGGTCATCTTCGGCCCGCTCGGTTCGGCCGCAAACCCGACTCCCGGCGGTCCAAACACCGATGCTTCGGGCGCAGCCGTCGGCGTTCCCACGCCGGACGGAACCGACATCCAGTACATCTACGGCCCGGTCGGTTCTCCCGTCCGCCGTCAGCAGGGATGGACGCCCGTCACCTTCAACCAGGACTCGAGCGGCATCACCAACGCCCTTGGTTCGGGTGCGATCACCGGCATCGGCAAGACCATCCTCGACGCCGGCACCTCGGCGGCGGTGACTGGCTTCAGCTACATGGACGACATCCAGGTCGACCTCCTCATCCGCGCCACGCAGGCCGATCAGCGCAACGTCGTGCTGACCGCGCCGCGCCTGACGCTGATGAACGGCCAGCGCTCGTTCATCACCATCGCCAAGCAGATCTCGTTCATCTCGGGCCTCACGCCCGTGACCGGCGACGCCAGCGGTGCATTCCAGCCGCAGGTCGGCGTCGTGCAGGACGGCTTCGTGCTTGACGTCGAGGGCGTCATCTCTGCAGACCGCCGCTACGTGACCATGACGGTCGCGTTCGACACCAGCACCGTGCTCGGCTTCGACACCGTTCCCGTCCAGGGCGCGGTCGGTGGAACCGGCACGGCGGGCGGCCGCGGAAGCGAGTTCTCCGCGTCGATCCAGCTCCCCGAGATCCAGGGCCAGTCGATCCGCACCACGGTGAGCGTCCCCGACAAGGGAACGATCCTCATGGGCGGCCAGCGCCGGTTCAGCGAGGTCGAGGTCGAGTCGGGCGTGCCCGTTCTCTCCAAGATCCCGATCGTCAACCGCTTCTTCACCAACCGCATCGACGGCGAGCAGGAACTCACCGTCGTCATGCTCATGCGGCCCGAGATCGTGATCCAGAGCGAGAACGAGGACCTGCTCTTCCCGGGCCTGGTCGACCAGCTCGGCAACATCGGTGGCTGAGGCCATCTGAACGAGTGAATTCACGTCGGCGGCGAGTCGCTCTCGCCGCCGACGTTTCCTTTGCGGCCCGCCCGCCGGCCGCGGCGCCTTCGTTCAGGTGCGGGCGTGTGCTATTGTGCCGCGCGCGCACCGAGGAGCATCCAGCAGTCATGGCAGCGAGTTCGACCCATATCAGCGTGCGGAAGATCGACGGGGTGACCCGCATCGATTTCGTGGAGCGCAACATCCTCGACGAGCTCAACATCCACGAGATCAACGTGCAGCTGATGAAGGTCGCCGAGAGCGAGTTCCGCCCGCGGATCGTGATCGTCTTCCGCAACGTCGAGCACCTCTCCTCGGCCGCGTTCGGCGTGCTGGTCGCCCTCAAGAACCGCATGGACAGCCGCGACGGACAGCTGCGGCTCTGCGAGATCCAGCCCAAGATCCGCGAGGCCTTCGCGATCACGCGGCTCGACCGCGTCCTCTCGATCCACGACACGTTCGAGGCTGCCGCCGCAAGCCTGAGTTGAATGGACCTTCCCGGCCCGCTCGGGCGGGCCGACGACCCCTGCGCCGATGAGCGAACCCACGACCGGCTTCACGTGCGACGAAACGCTGCATGAGCTGCGCGACGGCCTCGAGCGCGTGCACGCGATGGTCGGCGCCGCGCTCGCGCGGTTCGGCTTCGATGAGGGCGCGGCGTTCGCGATCCGGCTCGCGCTCGAGGAGGCGATCGTGAACGGCTTCCGTCACGGGAACCGCAACGACCCGACGAAGGCCGTGTTCTTCCGCGCGCAGATCGACGACAAGGCCGCGATGTTCGAGATCGAGGACCAGGGGCCGGGGTTCGATCCGAAGGCGATCCCCGATCCGACCGATCAGTTCAACATCGAGATGCCCTCCGGCCGCGGCGTGATGCTGATCAAGGCCTACATGACCGACGTCGAGTATGTGCCGCCCGGCAACAAGCTGCGGATGACGTATCGCAAGCCGCAGGCGTAGCGCCGCACGGTCGAGCGCTACAACGGCAGCTCGATCTCGCCTTCGATCGATGTCCGGGCGTGCACGCCTTCCGCGCCGAGATGCTCGCCCGACGGGCCGAGCGTGACGTTGAGCGTCGAACCAAGCGGGACGAGATAGATGCGCGCCCGCCACGAAGCGCGTCGCGCGCCGGCGGGAACATGGACGACGATCGGCTCCAGGCCGTCCGCGCCGAGCGCCGGGCCGCGCGGATCGATGTCCTTCACCACGGCGCCACCGCTGTCGAAGGTGACCGACTCGAGCACGATCACCGGGCTTCCGAGAAGGCCGAAGTGGGCGTTCGAGTACCGCGGCGTGAAGCGGATCGGGCGGCGGGGGAAGCCCGCGGCATCGAGGCTCGTGTTGAAGCCCACGCATGCGCGGAGCGCCTCGTCGAGCTTCTCCTCCGGCAGCGATCGGGCCTTGACCGCGCCGACGACGGCTTCGAGCGAGGTGAAGAGGTGAGGCTGGTCCCTCGCGAGCGAGACGACGAGATCCGCGTACTCGGCCGCCTCGGAAGCGGCGAGCGTGCGCCTGTCGAGCACTTCCCGCGCCATGACGCCGGTCGGGCCGTCCCCCGAGGCCATGGGGAGGAGCATGCTCGATGGAAGCGATGAGAGCCCGCCGAACGCGAGGAAGAGCCCCCATGCAAGGAATCCGAGCAAGGGGGCGCAGACGATCGCGATGACCCCGAGGATCGGACCGACGGGCGTGGAGGTGTCGACGGTCGAGACCGCGTAGGGATTCGCGAGGTCCGCGGCGCACTCGGGGCAGCGCTCCGGATAGGGCGCCGCCAGCATGTGCCTGCACGCGGCGCAGCGCGGCTGGGCCGTCTTGCGCGACCAGGCCGCCATCATCACGAACGGTGCCGCGAAGAGCGCGATCGGCATCGCGACGGCCAGAATCCAAGGATGCGTGCTGAACGGCGGGGAGCCGAGCAGCCCGATGCATGGCACGCAGCACGCCGCCATCACCACGAGCCCGCCGACGTAGCGTTTCAGCGCCGGGCACTCCGGGTCCTGCGCGTTCGCGAAGCATCGGTTGAACAGCGCGCGCAGCCGCGCGATCGGCTTCGGGTCCGGGCGCTTGAGGAGGAGCCGCGCGCGCGATCGGTGCATCGCCGCGTCGTCCTTGCGCGCGGAGGTCTCCCAGTACAGCATGAGCTCGGGCTGGTCGTCGCGCGAGATCCCGTGCGCACAGCGCGGCGCCGCACCCGCCGTGTCGCGGGGCGCGCAGGCTGCGCGGCAGAACGGGCAGACGCAGGCGTCGTCTTCCCAGGCGCGCTCGAGCACGGGCACGAGCGACCCCCGCCAGATGCCCATGCGCGCGACGAAGGCGTCCCACGTCTCGCGGTCGATCGACCAGCGGATGCGCTGCATGCCGCGACTATACAGCGATCTTCCGTCGGCCCTGCGAAGGTCGAAAGGAGGGCCTCGCGAGCTCGTTCACCGCATGTCGACCGTCGCCTCGAGGTCGAGGGGATAGGCCACGGCGCCCGCGGGCGGAACGAGTGCGCCGCTTTCGTCGAAGACGGGCGCGTAGCGCTCCCACTGCGGTCCCCAGATGACGATCCAGCAGCGCGCCCGCACGGTGTGCAGGCCGGGCGCGACGCCGTCGAGGCGCGCGGTGAAGACGAGTTGCGACTCGGGCAGCGCGGGAAGCTGGCCGTTCGCGCGCCAGAACGCATCGGTGTCGTGCGCGAACAGCGACCAGCCGGCGCCCTCCGTCCACGCTGCGCCGTCGATCGAGACGCCGCCGAAGACGAGGCGCGGCGTCTTCGACGAGCCGAGCAAGAGCTCGCCGAACGCCGGCGTCACCGTCGCGACCACGGCGGCGCCGTCCTGCGTCGCCGCGAGCGTCGCCTGCACGGTCGCCCGCGCGACGCCCTCGAGGAGTTCAGGCGTGAGCTTGCCCGCACGCTCCACGTCGCAGAGGAAGGCGAAGTCGAAGAGCGGCCGTGCGCGGCCGGGCTTCGCGCACTCGATGAGCAGTCTCGCGGCTTCGTCGACCTCGGCCTGCGTCATGGTCGCCGGCGTGAGCTTGCGCCAGTAGGAGGAAGGCGGCCTGATGTTCGTCCAGTACGCGTCGCGCACGGGCTTCGGCAGCGCGCCCACGATGTCGTCCTGGAAGAACATCACGCCGAACAGGACCGTCATGGGCACGAACATGAGCAGCATCGGCGCGCGGTTCGAGCGCTCCATGCGCGTGACCGCCGCAGGCCGCGTCAGGTCTGCGCCGCACTCGGTGCACACCGATGGCCGGCTGCCGATGCAGATGTGCTTGCACGCGGTGCATCGCGGACGGCCTGCGCGCCAGAGCGGTCCGATCGCGACCATGAACGGACTCATCAGGAGCCACGGAAGGGCGACGGGCACGATGCCGCTGACAGCCGTCCTCGGAGCGAAGGCGATCAGCACCGGAAGCACGCACAGCACGACGACGGCCGTGACGACGGCGCTCGGGACCGCTGCGCGCAGGCGATCGACGAGCGTCGAGTTCGGATCGTGCTGCACGGCCTCGGCACGCAGCCGGGCCCGCTGGAGCACGCCGATCGCCCGCCACACGAGCGGCCGGCGCGGGGCTGCGGCGCGCAGCGCAAGGAGCGCCTTCGCGCGGTCGCCGAGCGCGACCGCGGGCAGGGCTTCCCAGTAGGCGAGCATGGTGGTGTGCTCGGCGCCGCTGAAGCCGTGGCGCTTGCAAGGGGTCGTGTCGGTGCGCACGTTGCACCACGGGCAGACGCAGCCGTTCGCGTCCCAGATCATCGGTCGGAGGCGATCCCACTGGCGCGACCACCAGAACGAGAATGTCACCTGCAGGATGGTGACCGCCACGGCGAAGGCCCCGACCACGGCGATGAGCCGGGTCAGCCCCGGGCCGGCGACATCGCCCGGGAGGAGGATGGGAAGCGCCATGAACGCAAGGCCGAGGACCACGATCGCGCCGACGATGACGCGTTTCGTCAGCGTGTCGAGCGGCCTCCCGCGCTGGTAGCCGTCCCACTCCGCCTTGGTGATCGACCACCTTGGGGTGGATTCATCGGCTGACACGGCCCGCCTCCCCGCGCTACCGCGCGATCGCCTCCGCGCGGGTCTCGCGCAGCACGGTCACCTTGATCTCGCCGGGGAAGGTCATCTCGGCCTCGACGCGCTTCGCGATGTTCTCCGCGATCTGGAAGGCGAGGGTGTCGTCGGCCTTCTTCGCGTTGAGGATCACGCGGATCTCGCGGCCCGCCTGGATCGCGTGCGCCTCGTCGACGTGCGGCTGCTCGCGCGCGATCGCCTCGAGCTGCTCGAGGCGCTTGATGTACATCTCCATCGACTCGCGGCGCGCGCCCGGGCGCGCGCCCGAGATCGCGTCGGCCGCCATCACGATGGGCGTGTACGGCGTCGTCGCCGGGATGTCGCCGTGGTGGCCGCCGCAGGCGTTGAGCACCGCCTCGCTCTTCTCGCCGTACTTCTTGAGGAACTCCATGCCGATCGCGGGGTGGCCGCCTTCCATCTCGTGGTCCATCGCCTTGCCGATGTCGTGGAGAAGACCCGCGCGCCGCGCCATCGCGCCGTTGAGACCGAGCTGGTCTGCGATCATCTGCGACAGGAACGCGACCTCGATCGAGTGGCGCAGCACGTTCTGGCCGTAGCTCGTGCGGAAGTGCATCTTGCCGAGCGCCTCGATCACCTTCGGGTGCAGTCCGCGCACGTCCGCCTCGACGACGGCTTCGTTGCCGACCTTGACGACCTTCTCCTCGATGTCGCGCTTGGTCTGCTCGACGAGCTCCTCGATGCGCGAGGGGTGGATGCGCCCGTCGGCGACGAGCCGCTGCAGCGCCTCGGCCGCGATCGCCTGGCGCACGCGGTCGAAGCACGACACGCTGATGACGCCCGGGGTGTCGTCGACGAGGATGTCGGCGCCGGTCGCCTTCTCGATGGCGCGGATGTTGCGTCCTTCGCGGCCGATGATGCGGCCCTTCATGTCCTCGCTCGTGATCTTGATCGAGCGCACCGTCGACTCGCCCACGTTCTCGGCGGCGTAGCGCTGGATCGACATGAGCGTGATCTCGCGCGCCTTGCCCTTGGCGTCGCGCTCGGCCTCGTCGAGGATCTTCTGGCGGAGCGCCGAGCCGTCGTGCTCGCTCTCGACGCGGACTTCGGCGAGATACAGTTCGCGCGCCTCGTCGCGGGAGAGGCCCGACACCTTCGACAGCGCTCCGCGCAGCTCGTTCCGCGTGCGCTCGTTCTCATCGACAGCACGGCGGAGATCGTCCTCCTGGCGCTTGAGGTCGGCCTCGCGGGAGTCGATCTTCTGCTCGCGCTGACCGATCGACTCGAGCTTCTTGTCGAGGGTCTCCTCGCGCTTGGCGGCGCGGGCGAGGCTCTCGTCGAGCTTGGCCTGCGTGG
>JBIKWD010000182.1:0-6394 GCA_044356505.1 Phycisphaerales bacterium | reverse complement strand
GCCCGAAAGCCGCATGTAGGCGAGCGTCTGCTCGTCGACGGGGAAGAAGCCGATGGTCGCGCCGTACTCGGGCGCCATGTTGGCAATGGTGGCGCGGTTCGCAAGCGGCATCTCCGCAAGGCCCGGGCCGAAGAACTCGACGAACTTGTTGACGACGCCGTGCTTGCGCAGCATCTCGGTCGCGCGCAGCACGAGATCGGTGGCGGTGACGCCTTCAGGCAGCTTGCCGACGAGCTTCACGCCGACGACCTCGGGAATCAGCATGTAGATCGGTTGGCCCAGCATGACGGCCTCCGCCTCGATGCCGCCCACGCCCCAGCCGACGACGCCGAGGCCGTTGATCATGGTGGTGTGCGAGTCGGTGCCGACGAGCGAATCCGGGTAGAGGACGCCGTCCTTCTCCCACACGACCTTCGCGAGGTACTCGAGGTTGACCTGGTGGACGATGCCCGTCGCGGGCGGAACCACCGAGAAGTTCGAGAACGCGCCCTGGCCCCACTTGAGGAACTCGTAGCGCTCCATGTTGCGCTCGAACTCCTTCTCGCCGTTGATCGTCAGCGCGACCTTCGAGCCGAACGCGTCGACCTGCACCGAATGGTCGATGACGAGATCGCACGGAACCAGCGGATTCACCTTCTTCGGGTCGCCGCCGAGGCGCTTCATCGCGGCGCGCATCGCGGCAAGGTCGACGATGCACGGGACGCCCGTGAAGTCCTGCAGCACCACGCGACCCGGCATGAACGGGATCTCGTTCTCGCCGACATTGCGCGCGTCGTAGGCCATGAGCGCCTTGAGGTGCTCCTCGGTCACGATGAAGTCGTCGAAGTTGCGGAGGCAGCTCTCGAGGAGCACGCGGATCGAGATCGGCAGCTTCTTGTAGTCGCCGAACCTCGCGAGGGCGTCGAGGCGGTAGTAGTGCTTCGCGCCGTACGGGGTGTCGAGCGAGGTGCGGGCGCCGTAGCGATCGTGGGTGGTCGTCATGGGGATGGGTCCTGACAAAGGCGGGCCGCCGAGTATAGAGCGCGTCGCGCCGCGCGCTCAGGACGCTGGGTTCGCGCGGTTTTCGGGCGTTCCCGGGGCCCGCGCGCGCGGCATCGCCCACGGCAGCGCGAGGAGCGGCGGCAGGCCGACCGCGATCGACAGGGTGAAGAAGCCGGCGTAGCCGAGCCATTCGACGAGGTAGCCGCTCGTGGCGCCCGCGAGCGCGATCGCGAGGAACATCAGCCCCGACAGGATCGCGTACTGGGCGGCCGCGAAGCGCGGCTCGCAGAGCGTCATGAAGTAGGCGACGAACGCGGCGCTCACGAGGCCGTTGCAGAGGTTCTCGACCACGACGACCGCTGCGAACGTCGGAAGCGACTTGCCCGTCGCGACGAGCACGAGGTACCCCGCGTTCGACGCGATCTGCAGCACGCCGAAGGCGACGAGGGCGCGGAAGAGGCCGAAGCGCTTGACGCACAGCCCGCCGACGATCGCGCCCGCGATCGTCATCGCGAAGCCGAGCAACTGCCGGATCGTGCCGATTTCCTCGACGCTGAAGCCGAGTTCCTGCCGCAGGAACGGCATCGTCATGCGGTTTCCGAGGAGGTCGGGCAGACGGAAGAGGAGCGCCACGAACAGGACGAGAGCCAGGCGCGGGCCGAGCGCGTGCGCGAACGAGACGCAGGGTTCGACGATGGCGGCGCGGAGCGTCTCGGGCACCTTGCGCTTCGGCGGCTCGGGCGCGAGGAGCGCGGCACCTACCCCGACGAGCATCGCGACGCCGCCCGCCCCGACCGCGATCTTCCATGCGAGCGCCTGCGCGGCGGCGTCGCCCGCGGGCCCGAGCAACAGCGCGATCCGTCCGTGCAGCATGAGGATCGCGGCGCCGATCGAGACGAACGCGACGCGGTAACCGAGAACGTATGCGCTCGCCGCGGGGCCTTCTTCGCCGCCGCTCGCGCTGTCGGTGCGGTGCGCATCTACGGCGACGTCGAGCGTGGCCGAGAGGAACGCGATGGCGAAGCCCGCGACGGCGGCGGGAAGCACGGGTGAATCGGCGGCGGACGGACCGACCCACGCGAGCGCCGCGAAACCGGCGGCGAGGAGCGTGGAGACGAGCGCGATCCAGCTTCGGCGCAATCCGAGCCAGCCGAATCCCGGCGCTGCGTAGCGGTCGAGGAGCGGCGCCCAGAGGAGCTTCAATCCGTACGGAACGGTGATGATCGAGATGAGCCCGATGTCGGAGGGCTTGAACCCGAGATCCGAGAGCCACGCCGAGAGCGTGTCGTTGACGAGCACGTTCGGCAGGCCGCTTGCGAAGCCGAGCACGCCGATCGCGGCGATCAGCCTTCCGCGGCCACCGTTCAGATCGCACCGCCCATCGAGATCATGCGGAGCTCGACCTTCGGGCCGGTGACGACGTTGCCGGGCGGCACGCTCTTCGTGAGGAAGACGCCGCCCGCGACGACGGAGCCCTTCCCGATCACGGTGTCGCCGCCGAGGATCGTGGCGCCCGCGTAGACGACGACGTCGTCCTCGAGCGTCGGATGACGCTTGTAGCCGCGGCGCATCGAGCCGTCGGCCTCGCGCTCGAAGCTCTTGGCGCCGAGGGTGACGCCCTGGTAGATGCGGCAGCGGTGCCCGATCGATGCGGTCTCGCCGATCACGACGCCGGTGCCGTGGTCGATGAACACGGCGTCGCCGATCTGCGCGCGGGGATGGATGTCGATTCCCGTCTCGCGGTGCGCGTGCTCGGCCATCATGCGCGGAAGGAGCGGCACGCCGAGCAGATCGAGCGTGTGGGCGAACCGGTGGACGAACAGCGCGCGCACGCCTGGATAGCAGACGACGACCTCGAGTTCGCTCTGCGCGGCGGGATCGCCTTCGAAGGCGGCGCGGACGTCGAGCCCGAGGCGCGCCGCGATCGACGGGACCTGGGTGAAGAACGCGGCGACACGCGAGCCGTCGTCGCGGACGCCGTCGCAGGCGAGCGCGGCGCGGATCAGCTCTCCGAACCCATGCACCGCCTCCTGGGCGAGCGCCTCGCCGCTCGAGCCGGATGGCCGCAGTTCGGGAAAGACGAGCGCGCGCAGCGCGTCCATGGATTCGAGGAGCCGCTGCTCGGAAGGCGGCACCGCTTCGGGCGCCCGCGCCGTCAGCGAGGCGAGATGCTGCAGGCAGACTTCGATCGATCGGTCGTGCACGCGGCGCAGGATAGCGGGAACGCACTGCGGCAAGACAACGCCGCGCGCGGATGGCGTCCGCGCGCGGCGTCGATGTTCTGAACCGGTCGAATCACGTCAGGCGCCGTTGCCGCCGCGGCCGCGGCCGCCGCCCTGACCGCCTCCACCCTGACCTTCGCCGCCACGCATGTTCTGGAACTGCTGGCGCATGTACTCGCGGACGCCCTCGCGCTCGTCGTCGTCGATCTGGCCGTTCTTGTTCTTGTCGACGGCGTCCATGAAGGCCTTGCGCTGCTCCTCGGGGATGCGGTCGAGGAACTGGTTGGGATCGAAGTTGCCGCCGCGGCCGCCCATGCCGCCGCGGGAGCGCGGCAGCTTCTCGAACTGCTCGGGCGTGAGCAGCGCCTTGAGACGCTCCTGGTACCGCTCGCCGACCTGCGAGCGCTCGTCGAACACGGCGCGCATGGGGTCGTCGGCGTTGTCGCCGCCGCCGAAGCCGCCGCCACCGCCGCCCGCGGCCATGCCGCGCACCATGCCCGAGACGCCCATCGACATCATCGAGACGAAGCGCTCGCCGTCGGTCACGAGCCGCGCCGGCTCCTCGGTGCGCGCGAGGTTCTTGAGGCGCTCGTTCATCGGCGAGACCTCGCCCCTGTACTGGCCGTAGAGCTCGGTCACGTTCTGAAGCACGGCCGGGTCGAGGCCCTCGATCTTCATGGCCTCCTCGAACATGCGGTCGGTGCCGGTCGGGCGGTAGATGCGCTCCCAGCCCGCGGCGAGCACGGCCTGGTTGAGCTGCCGCGACCACTCGCCTTCGCCGAGCGCGGTCACCATCGACGCGCGGAACTCCTCGTTCACGTCGCGCACGGCGGCGCGGAGCTCGGACTGGCGCTTGAAGATGCGGCCGGCGGCATCGGCGTCGCCGTCCTGCATCGACTTGAAGAGGCGCGGAAGCGACTCGTCGATGTAGGTGTTGCGGGCCTCGAGCGCGTTGTCGAGGCGCGTCTCGTAGTCGTCGAAGAAGGGCTCGACCTTCGCGTATTCCTCGGGCGGCAGGCGCAGCTCGTCGACCACGAAGAAGAGGTTGACGTTCTCGCCGGAGATGCGGCCGCGCGGCAGGGTCTTCTCACGGGTCAGGAAGCGCTCGAACGCGGGCCACTGCGAGACCTGGTCGTCGTCGAGGACGATCTTGAGGCCGTCGACGAAGCCGTCGCGCAGCGTGGCCTTGCGGCCCTGCCACGCCTCGAGCTTCGAGAGCATGTCGCCCATCGCGGCCTTGACCTCCTCGTCGAGGCCCGAGTTCTGCGCCTCGTTCGCGAAGTCCTCGGCCATCTTCTGCATGCGCTCGCGGAAGAAGGCGCGGCGCGCCTCCTCGTCCATGGGGCCGTTCGCGGCCTCGGCCTCCTCGACCTCCTTGCGGACGCGGTCCATGGTGTCGCGCATCTGCTGCTGGCGCTCGGGCGAGGTGAACGATCGCATGAGGTTGCGGCCCATGTCGGCCATCGAGGTCATGATCGCCTCGGCCTCGGGCTGGAACGCCGCCTCGTAGTCGACGAAGAGCTGCTCGAGCACGATGCCCTGGTCTTCGGTCAGCTTGAGCTGGCGGACGAAGATGGGGACGTCGCGCCGCTGGAAGTCGGCTTCGAGCGCCTCGCGGACGTCCTGCATGCCGCGGCCCATGCCGCCGCCGCCGCCCATCATGCGGCCCATGCCACCGCCCATGCCGCGGCCCATGCCGCCGCCCATGCCGCCGCCGCCGCCGCCGTCTTGGCCACGTTGACGACCTTCACCGCGCTGACGGCCTTCGCCCCGCCCGCCCGCCGGGGGTTCGGTCTGGGCAAGGACGACCGACTCGCTCGCGATGAGCGTCGCCGCCGCGAGAATGGCGGATCGAAGGGTGACGCGGCTCAGGACTCGAATGCTCTGCATCGGGGGAACTCCGTGAAGTGACTTGGCTGCGGCCGGTCCTCGAGGATCGGCGCGGTCTGGTGGAACGTCGCAGCGCGCACTCTATGACGGCGACAGGGCGAGAATTCGCGCAGCGGGCAAGGGAACCGCACGAAGTGGCGGGGACGGCGGAATCGGTTGAGACGGCAATTCCATTCCGATAACCGAAGGACGGATCGAAATCGCCCCTCCCCGCTTCCCGGAGCCCCGCGGAGAGCCGAAACATCTTCGGCGCGATGTCGAGTTCCCTGCCAAACCAGCCCGAACCTGCGGTTCGAGGCGGGCTTCCCATCCGGGTGCTCGTCTTCGAACGCGACTCCCATGCCTGCGCGGCGATGCTGAAGGCGCTTCGGGCCGATGGCTTCGCCGCCACGCGGGTCGCGAGCGCGGCAGAAGCGATCGACACCCTCCGCGACGGGCTGCCGACGGCGGTGGTCGCCGACCTCTTCGGCGACGACCGGCTCTTCGACGACCTCCGCGCGGGCCTGTCGGCATCGCCCGCGCAGACGGCGCTCATCGCGCTCAGCGGAACCCTGTCGGCGCAGCGGGCCGTGCGCTGGATGCGCTCGGGCGCGGACGACGTGCTGGTGAAGCCGATCGACCCGCTTGAGCTGCGCGCCGCCGTGACGCGGGCAGCCGAACGACTGGCGATGCGCCTTCGCATCGATGTCCGGCACGGCGAGCAAGCGGCGGATGCGATTGCCGCCATCATCGGCGACGACCCGAAACTCCAGCACGCGCTCCGCCTTGCTCGGGCTGCCAGCCGAGTTCGCTCGACGACACTGATCCAGGGCGAGACGGGCACCGGTAAGAGCACGCTTGCGCGCGCAATCCACGAGTCGAGCGCGCGGGCTGGAAAGCCCTTCGTCGAAGTGGCGTGCGGCTCGATTCCCGAGGCGCTTCTCGAGAGCGAGCTCTTTGGCCACGTGAAGGGCGCCTTCACCGGCGCGGTCGCCGACAAGAAGGGGCGATTCCTCGCTGCGCACGGCGGCACGATCTTCCTCGACGAGATCAACACCGCCACGAACGCGATGCAGGTGAAGCTCTTGCGCGTGCT
The DNA here is from genome assembly GCA_044356505.1 of Phycisphaerales bacterium. Taxonomy (GTDB): domain Bacteria; phylum Planctomycetota; class Phycisphaerae; order Phycisphaerales; family SM1A02; genus QWPT01. Next base: position 226 of record JBIKWD010000182.1, on the reverse strand, counting down.
GCAGGAGCGCGCCTTCGAGCCAGTCGGTGGCGACGAGACGATCGAGGTCGACGTGCGCGTGATCGTGGCCTCGAACCAGCCACTCGAGCGGCTCGTCGAGGAAGGGCGCTTCACGCCGGACCTTTTCTACCGCGTGCACGTGCTGCCAATCGACATGCCCCCGCTGCGCGAGCGCACGACTGACCTCGAGCGGCTTGCGATGCACTTCCTGGTGATCAAGTCGACG
>JBIKWD010000024.1:0-22810 GCA_044356505.1 Phycisphaerales bacterium | reverse complement strand
CACCGAGCGCGGGCAGATCATCGGCACGCCCGAGTACATGTCGCCCGAGCAGGCGGAGATGGGCGCGAACGACATCGACACCCGCGCCGACGTCTACTCGCTCGGCGTGGTGCTGTACGAACTCCTCAGCGGCACGCTTCCGTTCGATCCGAAGACGCTGCGGAGCGCGGGATACGCCGAGATCCAGCGCATCATCCGCGAGGTCGATCCGCCGAACCCGAGCGCACGCCTGAGCACCGCCGACGACCAGACGGGCGCCGAGATCGCCAAGGCGCGGCAAACCGACCGCGAGCGGATCGCAGGCGAGCTGCGCCGCGAGCTCGAGTGGATCCCGATGAAGGCGCTGCGGAAGGACCGCACCCGCCGCTACGCGAGCGCGGAGTCGCTCGGCGCGGATGTGCGGCGCTACCTCGACGGAAAGCCCCTCGAGGCTGCGCCCGAGAGCCGCGCGTACCTCGTGCGGAAGTTCGTGCGGCGGAACCGCGTGCAGGTGCTGGCGGCATCGGCGGTGGCCCTCGCGCTGGTCGCGGGGTTCGGCACGGCGCTGTGGCAGGCTCGAGAGGCGGCGGCGCAGGCCCGGCGCGCCGACGAGCGCGCGGCCGCGGCCGAGGCCGCGGAGAAGGCCGAGAAACAGCGCGCCGATCAACTGAAGAAGGTCTCCGACTTCCAGGCAGGCATGCTCGGGCAGATCGACACCAATGTCGCGGGCGAGGGGCTGATGGCCGACATACGCGAGCGCTTTGCCGGCGCGCTTGAGAAGGCCGGAGTGCCGGAGAAGGAGCGCGGAGCGCAGGCCGCGATGCTCGGCGACCTGCTCATGCGTGTCAACGCCACCGACGCCGCCGCGGCCATGATCGACCGGACGATCCTGAGGCCCGCGATCAAGACGATCGACGAGCAGTTCAAGGATGATCCGGCGACGGATGCCAGCCTGCGGCAGGCGCTGGCAACGCTGTACTGCGAGCGCCTCGCGTTGTACGACGCGGCGATCCCGCTGCAGGAATCCGCCCTCGCCACCCGCCGCCGCACGCTCGGAGAGGAGCACCTGGACACGCTCGGCTCCATCGGCAGCATGGGCTTCCTGCTCGAGTCCCAGGGCAGGCTCGCCGAGGCGGAGCAGTATCGGCGCGAGGCCCTCGAGAAGTGCCGCCGCACGCTCGGGGAGGAGCACCCGGACACGCTCAACTCCATCAGCAACATGGGCGTCCTGCTTCGGGACCAGGGCAGGCTCGACGAGGCGGAGCCGTACCTGCGCGAGGCCCTCGAGAAGTCCCGCCGCACGCTCGGCGAGGAGCACCCGGACACGCTCGTCTCCATCAACAGCATGGGCGGTTTGCTCCGGGCCCAGGGCAGGCTCGCCGAGGCGGAGCCGTACTGGCGCGAGGCGCTCGAGAAGCGCCGCCGCGTGCTCGGGGAGGAGCACCCGCAGACGATCATGTCCATCAGCAACTTGGGCGTCCTGCTCTGGGAGCAGGGCAGGCTCGCCGAGGCGGAGCCGTACTGGCGCGAGGCGCTCGAGAAGTCCCGCCGCACGCTCGGGGAGGAGCACCCGGACACGCTCATCTCCATCAACAACATGGGCGGTTTGCTCCGGGCAGAGGGCAGGCTCGCCGAGGCGGAGCCGTACTGGCGCGAGGCGCTCGAGAAGTTCCGCCGCACGCTCGGGGAGGAGCACCCGTACACGCTCGTCTCCATCGGCAACATGGGCTCCCTGCTCAGGGAACAGGGCAGGCTCTCCGAGGCGGAGCCCTTCCACAGCGAGGCGCTCGAGAAGCGCCGCCGCACGCTTGGGGAGGAGCACCCGCAGACGATCACCTCCATCAACAACATGGGCGTCCTGCTCCGGGATCAGGGCAGGCTCGCCGAGGCGGAGCCGTACCTGCGCGAGGCCCTCGAGAAGCGCCGCCGCACGCTCGGCGAAGAGCACCCGGACACGCTCGTCTCCATCGGCAACATGGGCTCCCTGCTCAGGGACCAGGGCAGGCTCGCCGAGGCGGAGCCCTTCGCCCGCGAGGCGCTCGAGAAGTACCGCCGCACGCTCGGCGAGGAGCATCCGCAGACGCTCGCCTCGGTCTCTGCGCTCGCACGCCTGCGTGTCGCACAAGGCCAGAGCCGAGAAGCACTCGATCTCGGCGCGCCCTACGAGCCCGCCGCGCGCAAGACCCTCACAGGCGGCAACGCACCGCGTCTGGCCGACTTCCTCACGTCGCTTGGCCGCATGCGCGTGGGTGTCGGATACGACGCGGAACGCTTCGCCCTCGCCGAGGCCAACTTCCTCGAGGCGCACACGATCTATCTCGAAGCGAAGGACCGCGGCCCGACGCACAAGGACACGCTCGAATGCATGCAGGCCCTCGTCGACCTGTACGCCGCGTGGCACAAGGCGGAACCCGACAAGGGCTACGACGCAAAGGCCGCGGAGTGGCAGACGAAGGTCGAGGCGGCGCGGAAGTAGTTGACGCGGCTGCGGCCGCTTCGTCTCTGAGCGGTCGCGGCTGCGGCCGCTCCCTCTGGTGCTGAAGTCGCGTTTCGTGATCGTCGCGGCTGCGGCCGCTCCCTCTGGTGCTGAAGTCGCGCTTTGTGATCGTCGCGGCTGCGGCCGCTCCCTCTGGTGCTGAAGTCGCGCTTTGTGATCGTCGCGGCTGCGGCCGCTCCCTCTGGTGCTGAGCACGCCAAAGGCGGCTGCCGCAAGCAGCCGCCGCGAGAATGACGCGGCGCTTGCGCCGCCGCTGGCCGCGCCCGACAATGCACTTATGTCGAATCCGGGCGACCGACCTGACAACAATGCGCGATCGAGCGGTCGCGGCCCGGACGGCGGCGACCTCTCCGACCCGTCCTCCAGCGACGAACATCTCGCTCCCGGACCGCACACGGGCGACATGGTCGGGCCCTACAGGCTCATCGAGGTGATCGGCGAGGGCGGCTTCGGCGAGGTGTGGCTCGCCGAGCGCCGCGAGCCGATGGTGCAGCGCGTCGCCATCAAGATCATCAAGCCAGGCATGGACTCGCGCGCCGTCATCGCGCGATTCGAGCAGGAGCGGCAGGCGCTCGCCGTGATGGACCATCCGAATGTCGCGCGCGTGTTCGACGGCGGCGTCACCGCGTCGGGCACCCCCTACTTCGTGATGGAGTTCGTCGAAGGCGAGCCGATCAACGCGTTCGCCGACGCGAAGCGGCTCACGCTGCGCCAGCGGCTCGAGCTCTTCATCCCCGTGTGCGAAGCCGTGCAGCACGCGCACCACAAGGGCCTCATCCACCGCGACCTCAAGCCAAGCAATGTGCTCGTCGCCGAGATCGAGGGCAAGGCCGTGCCGAAGGTGATCGACTTCGGCGTCGCGAAGGCGATCGCAGGCGAGCAGTGGACGAACACCGCGCACACGCAGTCGGGCGTGATGATCGGCACGCCGCTCTACATGAGTCCCGAGCAGGTCGCAGGCGAGCTCGATGTCGACACCCGGGCCGATGTCTACAGCCTCGGCGTGATGCTGTACGAACTGCTCGCGGGCGAGGCGCCGTTCGATGCGCGCAGCATGCGCAAGGCGGCCATGGCGGAGATCCAGCGGATCATCCGCGACGAGAGGCCTCCAAAGCCGAGCACGCGCATGGCGCAGCTCGCAGGCGACCGCACGACGACGGTCGCGGATGCGCGCTCGTCGACGAGCGATCGCATCACGAACGAGCTTCGCCGCGAGCTCGACTGGATCCCACTGATGGCGCTGCGCAAGGAGCGCGACCGCCGCTACGAGAGCCCGCAGGCGCTCGCCGACGACCTGCGGCGCTACCTCGACGGGCGGCCGCTTCGTGCGGCGCCCGAGAGCCGCACCTATCTCGCCCGCAAGTTCGTGCGCCGCAACAAGGTGCCCGTGACCGCAGCCGCCGCCGTCTTCGTCGCGCTTGCGGCGGGCCTCTCCGTCGCGCTCTGGCAGCGGAGCGAGGCGATCCACGCGAAGGAATCCGAGGCCGAGCAGCGCGCGCGCGCCGACGAACGCGCGGACGCGGCGCTGAAGGCCGAGAAGGCCGAGAAGGCGCGCGCCGACGAACTCAAGCGCGTGAGCGACTTCCAGTCGCAGATGCTCGGCCAGATCGACGCGACGAAGGCAGGCGTCGACCTGATGGGCGATGTGCGCGCGCGCTTCGCGGCGGCGCTCGAGAAGGCGGGCGTGCCCGAGCAGGCCCGCACGGCGCGCGTCGGCGCGTTCACGCAGGAGCTTGTCCGCGTGAACGCGACCGACGTGGCGGCGGCGCTCATCGACCGCACGATCCTCAGGCCTGCGATCCAGACGATCGGCGAGCGGTTCGGCGACCAGCCCGCCGTCGATGCGCAGCTCAGGCACGCGCTCGCCGAGCTCTACCGGCGGATCGGGCTCAACGAAGCCGCGGTTCCGCTGCAGGAATCCGCGCTGACGACGCGACGGCGCGTGCTCGGCGAGGAGCATCCCGACACCGTCCTCGCGATCAGCAACATGAGCGTCCTGCTGCGCGAGCTCGGCAGGCTTGACGACGCCGAGCCCTACCACCGCGAGGCGCTCGAGAAGTCCCGGCGCATCCTCGGCGACGACCACCCCGAGACCATCATCGCGATCAGCAACATGGGCAGCCTTCTTCGCGCGAAGGGCGCGCTCGCCGAGGCGGAGCCCTTCTACCGCGAGGCTCTGGAGAAGTTCCGCCGCGTGCTCGGCGCGTCGGACCCCGAGACGATCAGGTCCATCGGCAACATGGGCGTCGTCATCGCCGAGCAGGGCAGGCTCGCCGAGGCAGAGCCGTTCTACCGCGAGGCCGTCGAGCAGTCCCGGCGCGCGCTCGGCGAGGAGCATCCGCTGACGATCACCGCGATCGGCAACATGAGCTTCCTCCTTTTCAGCGAGGGCAAGGCCGAAGAGGCCGAGCTCCATCTTCGCGAAGCCCTCGAGAAGTCGCGGCGCACGCTCGGCGAGGCGCACCCCGACACGCTTCTCGCGATCAGCAACATGGGCGCGATGCTCCTCGAGCAAGGAAGGCTCGCCGATGCGGAGCCCTACCTCCTCGAGGCCGTCGAGATCCGCCGACGCGCGCTCGGAGAAGAGCACCCCGACACGCTCATCTCCATGAACAACCTCGGCTTGCTGCTGTTCGACCTGCAGAAGTTCGCCGAAGCGGAGCCGCGGCTGCGCGAAGTCCTCGAGATCCGCCGACGCACGCTCGGCGGCGAGCATGTCGACACGCTCATCTCGGTCGGCAACCTCGGCACGCTGCTGCGGGACGCGGGCAGGCTCGCCGAGGCAGAGCCCTACTACCGCGAGGCGCTCGAAGCACGCCGCCGCGTCCTCGGCGACGAGCACCCGCACACGCTCGTCTCGATCGGCAACATGGGCATCCTGCTCGTGCGGCAGGGGCGATTCGCAGAGGCGCAGCCCTATCTCGACGAGTCGCTCGAGAAGCGCCGCAGCGTCCTCGGCGCCGAACATCCGCTCTCGCGTGCGGCCGTGGGCGCGCTCGTCGAACTCTACACGGCGTGGGACAAGTCCGAGCCGGGCAAGGGCCACGACGCGCGCGCCGCGAAGTGGAAGGCGACGCTCGACGCGGCGAAACCGTAGCGGCCGCGGGCACAGCGCCCCGCCGCGGGCACAGCGCCCCGCCGCGGGCACCCGTGTCAGGCCTCGATCGTGCCGTTCGCGTCGCCGAAGCGGTCGACCTTCACGCCTGCGGCGCGTGCGATGCCGACATGCAGGTTGCAAAGCGGCGTGCCCGGCGCGCTTGCGACGATTCGCCCGCGCTTCCCGCGGCCGCCGGCGACGAGGATCGGCAGGTCGTCGTGGTTGTGGCGGTTGCCGTCGTTGATCGCGCTTCCATACAGCACGATCGTCGAGTCAAGCAGCGGCTTCCCGTTCTCCTTGACGCGCGACAAGGCGCGCAGGAACGCGGCGAAACGCTCGGTCTGGAAGCGGTTGATCGCCGCGAAGCTGCTGAGCTTGCCAGCGTTTCCGCCGTGGTGCGACACATCGTGGTGACCTTCCGGCACGCCAACCTCGCGGTACGGGCGGTTCGAGCCCTCGTTCGCGAGCATCAGCGTCGCGACGCGCGTCGAGTCGGTCTTGAACGCGAGCGCCAGCACCTCGCCCAGGAGATCGATGCGCGACCCGATGTCGCGCGGACCCGCGTCGAAGTCGGGTACCGCGTCGCCGACATCGAGATCGGCGAGCGCATCCTCGCGCAAGCGCCCCTCGAGTTCGCGCACGCCCTCGAGATACTCGTCGAGCCGCGCGCGATCCGAGGCGCCGATCGACATGCCGAGCCTGCGCGCTTCCTTGGCGGCGCCGTCGAGGATCGACCGCCGCGAGCGCGCCTGCGCCGCCGCTTCCTCGGGCGACTGCCCGCGCTTTCCGAAGATGCGGTCGAACGCCGCGCGCGGATCGGTCTCCTTGCCGTTCGGAAGGCTCTCGCTCTTCCACGAGATGTTCGCGCTGTAGGCGCACGAGTAGCCCGAGTCGCAGTTGCCGGCCGTCATCGCCGGCTCGCTGCCGAGTTCGAGCGACCGGAGGCGCGTGCGCACGCCTTGCTCGGCGAGGTCGTCGGCGATCACCTGGTCGATGCTCTTGCCCGCGCGGATGTCGTCGCCCGCCGTCTTCTTCGGCTGCATGCCCGTCAGGAAGCACGCGGCGCTGCGCGCGTGGTCGCCGGGGCCATCGCCGTTCGCCTCGGCGTGGCGGTGGCGCAACCCCGTGTAGACATCGATGTCGCCGCGGAAATCCGCAAGCGGCGCGAGCGTCGGCGATGGCACCCACATCCCGCGCGCATCCGCCGTCGGTCGCCACGCCTCGACGTTCACGCCATTCGGGAAGAAGAGATACGCCACACGCAATGGCGGCGCGGCCTCCGCGGCGGTCGTGGCCGCGAGCGCGCTCGACGCGATCCCGCGCGGCAGCATCGCTTCGAGCCACGGCAGCGCGATGACGACGCCGGCGCCACGCAGCACGGTCCGACGGTCGATGAGTGGTTCACGCATGCGGGGCGCCTCGGGTTCAATCTACGGCAGGACCCGCCGAAGGCAACGGCGGACGCGCGGAATCGCGCAGGTTGGTGCGGATACGGAAAGCGTCAGCCGTCACGATTCCTTCGACCAGCGTGACGAAGTCGCCTTTGGCGGCGAGATCCGCGGCCAATCGGTCGACCAGCACATCGTCGGCATCGGCCGTGCCGCGGCCGAGCGCGTAGACCAGGAGATGCCGCGCGAGCGAGCGCTCGAAACTCGTCGACGCCGCGAGCATCGCCTCGACGCCGCGCGCGCCGCGCAGCACGCTGCCGTCGGGCATCTCGGTCGAGTCGTCGATCGGCAGACCGTCGAACTCGCTGCGGAAGCGGCCGTCCGCGTCGAGCCGCTCGAACGCGAGGCCGATCGCATCCATGCGCACATGGCACGACGCGCAGTCGGGATTGTTGCGGTGCTCGGCCATCAGCTCGCGCACCGAGAGCCCGTGTCGCGCGTCCTTCGTCTCGGGCAGTTGCGGCACGCCGGGCGGCGGCGGCGGCGGCGCCTCGTCGAGCAGCGCCTCGAGCACCCACTTGCCGCGCTTCACGGGGCTCGTGCGCGTCGGATTGCTGGTGGCGACGAGCACGCTCGCATGGCCGAGCACGCCGCCCGCGCGCGCATCATCGATCGCACGCACCGCGACGGCGCTCTCCGCCGGCGGCTCCATGCCGTAGAGCCCTGCGAGCGCAGCATCGACTTCGGTCTCGCGCGCGGTGACAAGCGCGCGCACGGGCCGCTCGCCGCGCACCACCGAATCGAACAGCCGCTCCGTTTCCCTTCGCATCGCCGACAGGAGCGCCGCGTCGAGCCCGGGATAGACCTTCGGATCCATCGACCGGTACTCGAGGCCATCGATCCCGAGCCACTGGGTGGCGAAGCGCTGCGACAGGCTCTTCGCGCGCGGATCCTTGAGCATGCGGCGTGCTTCGCGTGCCACACCGTCGGGCGAGCCGAGTTCACCGGCGGCCGCCGCGCGCCGCAGCGCAGCATCCGGCACGCTCGACCAGAGGAAGAACGAAAGCCGCGAGGCGACCTCGTAGCCGTCGAGCTCGCGCGTCGCTTCGCCGTTCTTTCCAGGCTTCTCGACGCGCAGGAGAAATCGGGGATCGACGAGCAGCGCCGTGACCAGAACTCGCAGGCCGTCGCGCCACTCGGCCTCGATGTCGCGCGCCCTCGTTCCCTTCTCGGGCGCCGACGCTTCGCGCGCCGTTCGCACGAGCGCGTCGCGCTCGGCGTCGCCGAGCGGCCGACGGAACAGTTCCTCGCCGAACGCGGCGGCAACGCGGCCCAGCCGACGCGACACGGTGCCTTCGCCGGCGACGGCCTCGGCGCGCGTGATGAACGGCGTCGCGGTCGGAGCATCGAGCGGGCCCTCGATGCGGATCGCGCCCACCGCGAGATTGCGGTCGCGCCGCCGCTGGTCCGCGGCGTTCGGGTCGTAGAAATCGTTGAGAAACCGCGCGCCCACGCGACGCTCGCCCGCGGCCAGCGTTCCCTCCCACGTGATCGCCATCGGCTTGTCGGGCGTCGCCGCGACCTCGTGTTCGCCGACGACCTTGCCGTCGATGAGAAGCGCAAGCCGCGCGACGTCGTTTCCCGCCTGCTGCGCGGCGGCCTCGAGCGTGACGCGATATCGCCCCGCGCGCTTGACCTCGAACGCTCCGGTCAGCGTGCCATTGGTCCAGAGCCACGCGAAGCCGTCGCGCGCATGGCCCTGCCCTCGCCGCTCAAGCCGCTCGGGCGCGATCGTGATCGGCGCGGCGGGTCCGGCCGGCGGCACCAGCGCCAGCGCGATCTCCTCGGCCGCGGTGAAGTACCGCTCGAGCACGAGCATCGGCAGCACGAGCGTGTCGGCCGTGGTGTCGAACCCCTCGCCGATCTCGTCGCGCGGCAGCAGGTCGCGCACATCGATCTCGGTGCCCAGCACATCCCGCACGGCGTTCGCATACTGCACGCGATTCAGGCGCCGCACCGCAGCGACCTCGCGCGCAAGCGGCGGCAGAAGCGCGTCGATCGCGGAGACCGCGGCGCGATACTCGTCGAGGCTCGGCCGCTCGGGCTCGTCGGCGGGCGGCATGTCGCGCTTCGCAAGCCGCTTGCGCAGCGCGCGCAGCACGCTTTCGTCGATCTTCCCCGCCGCGATCGGCCCTGCAAGCTCGAGTCCGCCCTTCGGCTTCGAGCCCTCGTGGCATGCGACGCAGTGCGCCTCGAGCAGCGGCCGGATCGAAGCGGGAACATCCACATCTTCGCCGTGCGCAGGCACGCACGCGAAGAGCCCGGCGCAAAGAGCCGCGACGATGCGCATCTCCATCGCTACTTCCCCGCCGCCGCGACCTTCGCACGGAACGGGATCATCGGAAGGCCCGCGTCGTTCACGATGTTCGCGCGCTCGGGATTGTTCTGCCACGCATATGCGACCTCGACGGGGTCGGCGACGCCGGGCGCGGTGAGGACGATGCCGTCGCGGCCCTGGTCCATGATCGTGGCCTTCGCCCACACGAACTTCCCGTCGGCGCCTGCAAGCGCGAAGCCACCCGGCTCCGCGCCCGTCGCGCGCAGCCCCTTCGCGTGCGCGAAGCGAACGCGCACCATCGAGCCGTTCTCTCGCGCGGCGACCATCAGTTCCGGCCCCTGCCACGCCACCGACGCCTCGCCGTACACGGTGCTGCGCGCCCACCCCGCGAGCCGCTCGCCGACCTCGCGCTTGCGGCGCGGGTGGATGTCGCCCGCGTCGCCGAGGTCGATCGCGCTGATCATGCCGGCGTTGCCCGCCTCTTGCGCGCCGCGGAACTGCGACTCGCGCAGGAGCGCCCACGCGCCCTGCGCCGGCTCGCTCTCGACGAACGGCTGGAACGCCGCGAGCTGCACGACGCCCCACGCCATGTCGGCGTTGCCCGACTTCTCGCGCCACGCGCGGATCAGGAGCGGCAGGAGCTTGCGGTAGTTGTCGGGCTCGCCCGAGTTCGACTCGCCCTGGTACCAGATCGCGCCACGCACGGGATACGCGATCCACGGCGCCATCATCGCGTTGTAGATCGCGGCGGGCTCGTGCGGCTGCGTGCCGGGGGCCTTGCCGCCCGCGGCCGGATCGGCATCGAACTTCGCGATGCGCGCGGCGAGGTCGTCGGCGGTCGACTTGAAGTCGGACTTCGCCATGACGTCTAGCGGAATCCACGGCTCGATGCGCGTTCCGCCCCACGAGATGTCGACGAGGCCGACCGGCACCTCGAGATCGAACGAGCGCGCAAGATCGACGCCGAACCACCAGCCGACCGCGGTGAAGCCGCCGACCGTCTCGGCCGAGGCGAGGCGCCACCGACCCGGCACGCTGGCTGCGGGCTTGTTCGCGGTGACATGCGGCGCCTTGTACGAGCGGATCGGCATCTTCGCCGCGAGCGACTTCGCGCGGTCGGCCTCGTCCGCGCCGTCGACCGTCCACTCCATGTTCGACTGTCCCGAGCAGAACCACACTTCGCCGACGAGGATGTCCTTCGCGGCGGCGCGGCCGCTCGCACCCTCGACCACGAGCTCGCGCGCCTCGAGCGACGCAGGCATCGGCGCAAGCACCAGGGCGAAGCGGCCGTCCGCACCCGCTTCGCCGGCGACGCGCGCCGTTCCGAAGGAAAGCACCAGCGCCTCGCCCGGCTCGGCGCGCCCCGTGACGCGGATCTCGCGGTCCCGCTGCAGGACCGCGTGATCCTGAAACGGCGTGTCGAGCGACACGTCCGCGACCGCGCTGCCCGCCAAACCCGCGGCGACGGCGAGGGCGAGGCGGAAGGCGCTTTCACGCGCACGGCAGGAGGCGACTCGCGACATGCGCGTCATCGTGACGGGCGGTCGCGCGCGATGCAAGAGTCATGCGTCCCGAACGCGATCTTTCCGCGCAAATCGATCACGACGGGAGAGAAGCCGAAGCCCGTGCAGCGCGACCAGCACCGTGCTTCCTTCATGGCAGACGACCGCGAGCGGCAGCGGAACGATTCCAAGGAGCGTCAGCGGGATCAGGATCGCGACCACGCCCATCGAGAAGATCACGTTCTGCCGGATCATCGCGCGCGTCGCGCGCCCAAGCTCGATCGCGAACGGCAGCCGCGTGAGATCGTCGGCCATGAGCGCCACATCCGCGGCCTCGAGCGCGACGTCGGTGCCGCCGTGGCCCATCGCGATGCCGACCGTCGCCGCCGCGAGCGCGGGCGCGTCGTTCACGCCGTCCCCGACCATCGCTGCAGCGCCGTGCGACGCGACCAATGCGCGGATCTCGTCGATCTTCTGCTCGGGCATCAGCCCGGCCTTCACCATGCTGACGCCGACGTCGGCCCCGACCTTCGCGCCGGTCGCGGCGTTGTCGCCGGTCAGCATCACGACCTCGCAGCCGAGCTCGCGCAGCGCGCGGATCGCGTCGGCCGCCTCGGTGCGCGGGCGGTCGCTCACGCCGATCGCGCCGAGCGTGCGCGCGCCGTGCACCACCGACATCGCGGTCATCGCCTGCGCCTCGATCGCGCGCGCGAGCACCTCTGCCTGCGGATCCGCGACAAGCGCGTTGTTCTCGAAGAGCCGCGCGCGTCCGACGCCCGCGCGCACGCCGTCGACCACGCCCTCGACGCCCTTCCCCTTCACCGCGATCGCGTCGACGACCGGCGGCACCACGATGCCACGCGCCATCGCCGCATCGACCACGGCCTTCGCGATCGGATGACTCGACGACTGCTCGACCGACGCGGCCACGCGCAGCAGTTCGTTCTCGTCGACGCCCGGCATCGGCGACAGCGCTGAAAGCTCGGGCTTTCCGCGGGTGATCGTGCCGGTCTTGTCCATCGCGACCACGCGCACCGTGCCGAGCGCCTCGAGATGCATGCCGCCCTTCACGAGGACGCCGCCGCGTGCCGCGCGCGCAAGGCCCGCAAGCACGGCGGCCGGCGTCGAGATCGCAAGCGCGCACGGCGACGCGCCGATCAGCATGCTCATCGCCCGAAGGAACGCCTCGCTCCACGAGAGCCAGCCCGCAAGCGGCGGCACCACGATCGCAAGCACCGTCACCACGAGGACGCACGGCACATAGATGCGCGTGAAGCGCTCCGCCGCGCGCTCGGCGAGCGACTTCGTCGCCTGCGCCTCGGCGACGAGGCGAATCATGCGCGCGACGAGCGTGTCGGACGCAGGCTTCGTCACGCAGACGACGAGCGCGCCGTCGCCGTTCAGCGACCCCGCAAAGGCGGCGCTGCCCGGCTCCTTGTCGACCGGCATGCTCTCGCCCGTGATCGGGCTCTGGTCGACGCCGGAACGGCCCTCGCGCACCTCGCCGTCGGCCGCGATCCGTTCGCCGGGCTTCACGACGATCAGGTCGCCGACCGCGAGGTCCTCGACCGCGACTTCCCGCTCGGTGCCGTCGGCGCCGCGCACGCGCGCGCGCTTCGGCGCAAGCTTCGCGAGCGCGCTCACCGCGCTCTTCGCGCGCGACAGCGCGAGATACTCGAGCCCGTGCCCGAGCGAGAACAGGAAGAGAAGGAGCGCGCCCTCGGCGAACTCGCCGACGAGCGCCGCGCCGACAGCGCCGACGACCATCAGGAAGTCGATGTCGAGCCGCCCCCGCAGGAGCTGCCGCACGCCCTCGCGCGTCGCCTCCCATCCGCCGGCGACGTAGGCGACGGCGTAGAGCGCGTAGGCCGCGACGTTCCACTCCGCGTTCGCGCAGAGGTATCCGCCGAGGAGCGCAGGCCCCGCGATCGCAGGCCACACGAGCTCCGCGTAGGCGCCGAGCGCACGGAACGGCGCCCATGCGGGCGGATCGGCCTGCTGCGCCGCGTCGGTCCCTGCATGTTCCTGGTCGTCGCCGCGTCCGTGCACGCGCACAGGCTAGCGGGTGCGGGCCGCGCGCGAGATGCGAAAAACAGCGCCGCCCGGCGGAGACACCGGGCGGCCTGCGGCTTGAAGTGGATGACGCCTTCGGACAGTCGCGGGGAGGCAGGAGTCGGTCTGCCGTGGATCCCCGCGCGGACGGACCGGTCAGAACGTCAGCTGGATCTGCGAACGGACGACCCACTGGCCGTCGTTCGTGAAGCCGCTGCCGGCCGTCGACGAGCCGTCGGTGAGCCAGTCGGCGCCCGAGCTGTTGAAGTCGCCGATCGGCGCGAGCGCGAACCCGACGTCGGTGGACCACTTGAGGTCCTTGTTGCCTCCGAAGAGGTAGTTGACGCCCACGGTCACGATGCTGTTCGACTCGAGCTCGATGCCCGGCTCGGCTACGCGGAACTTGTCGGTGTCGGTGCTGCCGACCTCGTATCGCGCGAACAGCTCGATCTCGGGATTGATGAAGTAGCCGCCCTGGACGACCGCGCCCCACTGGCCCATGCTGTCGCTGGTGCCGCCGCCGCGGGTGGCGACGTTGCCCGCGAGCTGCACATCGCGGTAGACGCCCGCCGCGTAGAGCGTGGCGCCGCCGAAGTGCATCGTGAAGTCAGCCGTGACACCCCACATCGAGTCGGTCGTGGACGCCGTCTGCGTGCCCTCGTTGGTCGGCCGCAGGCTCTGGCCCATCGCGCCGAGGCCGATCATCCAGCCCTTGTCGTCGCCGATGTAGCTGTTGAAGTCGCGCATCTGTCGCCAGTTGCCGGCGCCGAGGTACTCGACGCGACCCGCGAAGGCCCAGTTGGTCGTGTTCTGGTTGAAGCTCGTCGTGTACGAGCCCGCATAGCCGCCCGCGTTCCCAGTCGCCGAGCTCGGAACGCTCGAGGCGTTCGCGCGGAGACCGTCGCCGTAGAACGCGGTGGCGCGCCACTGCTCGCCCGCCCGTCCGCCGAACTCGGCCTGGATGCCTTGGCCGAACTTGGTCGAGAACACATCGCTCACGAGCGAGCGCTCGACCGCCAGCTGCGACGAGCTCGACACGAGTTCCTCGCGGAGGAACGGCGTCTTGAACTGTCCGGCGCGCACGGTGATGCCGTTTCCGAAGTCCTTCTGGATCCAAAGGTCCTCGACCGAGCCGACGATGTTGTTCGCGCTGTAGGTCGCGCCGCTCACGGTGCCGGTGGTGCGGTTCGCGACCAGCTTGACCTCGTAGGTCCAGCTCGGGTCGACCACGAAGCCCGTGAAGGTGAGCTTCGTGCGGCGGTTCTCGAAGCCCCAGTTGCTCTCCTTCGGAACCGTGCCCGTCAGGCCGCTGTTGTCGCGGCTGTTGAAGGCCCAGCGGACCTGTACCTGGCCCTTGAGGTTCAGCTTGAAGTCGCCGCTCGGCGACGCGAGGAAGAACCCGCCCTGGTCCTTGTTCCAGCCCGCGGTCGCGCCCGACGCCTGGAGGCTGTCGCGGGTGCCCGCGTCGGCGAGGACGTCGCTGACGATCGCGCGGATCTCGGTCGCGCGCTGCTCGGTGAGCCACGCCTCGCCGTTCGCGCCCTGCTCGAGCCTCGTCACCTTCGCCGCAAGCGCGTCGTTGGCGGCCTTGAGTTCGGCGATCTGCCTCGCCATGTCCGAGGAAGCGTCCGCCGCGGCGAACGCGCCTCCCGCGATCGAGAGCGTGGTCGCGCCCGCGATCCAGGCCCCGATCGATCGTGTTGGTCCGGTTGTCATCGTGTCGTGCTCCTTTGCATGCTTGCTGTGGGACGCCGGAGACCGGCGCACGCGGCGATCGCGTGGCATGCAAACTAGAACGACACGCATCCTTGATGAGATCGAAGCGAAGCGTTTGCCGCGCTTACCAGTTCTTTACATGAAGCGCTGGTCAAGACGCTGCAAACCAATGCATGAAACGAGCGGTTTCCTTGCGATCTGTCCTTTGCTTCACCTTTTCTGAACGCAAGACAAACTGATTTCCCTGCATTTCCGCGTCGCCGCGGCGCGTCCGCGTTCACGTTGTGTTCAGACGGCATGAAGAGGCTGCGATCTCCGCGCCCACGCTCTTGCGGCGGGTCCGCGGCTCGACCACCTTCCCCGTTCAGGTCCTCCGGAACCCCTCCGAAGGGCCTTCACCGCAGAGACACGACTTCCGAAAGGCGCACCAGCATGACCACCGACTCCATCCTCCGTCCGCTGCCGACCTTGCTCCCGCTCGCGCTCGCCGCGCTTCTCGCAGGCGGTTGCCAGCCGAACGTCAAGAGCACGCTTCCGACGATCGAGACGATCATGCCGATCGCGCAGACGGAGCGCTTCTGCCCCGTCACGGGCGAGCCCGTGACCGACGCGGACGAGTCCGCCTTCTTCGAGACGTATCCGGTCTACTGCAAGGGACGCGAGAACGCGCGGCAGTTCGCGTCGCTCTCGGCGACCCAGCGCGCCCGGCTCGCCAAGGAGCAGGTGCTTCCGCAGAAGGGAATCGCAAACGCCGACTGCCCGCTCACCGGCGAGACGCTCACCGCCGCGGCTGCGCCCGTCGTCTATGAAGGCAAGGTGATCGGCTTTGCGTCGCTCGCCGACGCGAACCAGTTTCGCTCGCTGAACGCCGAGAAGAAGGCGAAGCTGATCGAGCGCTGGAAGAGCGAGCAGCCGGGCGACGCGAAGTGACGCCCGACGGCGGCGTCCGCGCAGCTCACCCGGAAGACTTGATCTCGACTTCGCTGTAGCCGACCTCGACACCGAGCCGCGCCTCGAGCGCGCGGCACAGCGCGGTCTCGTCAAGCGCCGACGGCATCGAGAACGTGATCGTGAGCGCGCGGCCCGAACGCCCGATGCGAAGCGCGCGGACGCGGCATCCGAGCATGCGGAGTTCGAGCGTCGCCACGAGCTCGGCCCTCCTGAGGTCGGCCCCGGCGGGGATGCGGACCTTGATCTCGCCGCCGCGCCGGGCCTCCATCCACCAGATCGCGGCCCACGCGGCGACCGTGACGACGACCGCGAGGAGGTACTGCGAGAGCCCGCACGCGAGTCCGATCGCAGCGACGAGGACGGCGCGGCCGACCAGATGCGGGTTCGCGGAGGCGCTCCGGAAGACGAGCAGCCCGCCGACGAACAGAGCCCCGAGGACGATGAACACCATCGCCTGATCGACGAGCACGAGCGCAGCGAGCACCGCCCCGGTCAATCCGATGGAGACGAGGGAACGCCGCCCGCCGATCGCGGCGACGGGCTCGACACCGCCGCGCCGGCGCACGCCCCGCGGGTGAAATGCGATCGCGAGAGAGAGGAGCGCGGCGAGAGCGATGCCGATCGCGAGCTCGATCCACGCAGCCGGCTGCGCGAACTGGTCGAGCGCGTGGTCGAGCCGCGCGGAAGCGGTTTCCCTCAGGCTCGTGCGGAAGAGCGTCCCGCCGTCGCGCGACGCGACCGCCGGTGCCGCCGCCGCTGCGGCGAGCAGCGCGGCGATGCACGGAATCTCGCGGGACCTTCGCTGCGGCATCGACATCCTGGCATGCTCCGATCAGCGCCGCCGGCGCGTGCCGATCACGGAAGGCACCGCGAGACGCTGCGCCTGCGGCTGGCCTGCGGGGCGGCCGCCCGCCTGCTGCTCGACCGCGCGGCGGAGCTGCTCGTTCTGCTTCTCGATCGAATCGCGGACCATCTTCACCTTGTCGGCGTCGAGTCCCTGCAGGATCGCGCTCGACATGGCGTTCGCCGGGCTGAACGGGCCGAACCCGAGGACGCCCTTCTCGACATCGATGTGGACGTGCGTCGCACCGAGGTCGGACAGCATGCAGAGAACGGTCATCGTCTCGGGCGCATCGAGCGCCTTGCCTTCCTTCATCATGCCGCCGAGAAGCCTGCCCGCCGTCACGAAGACCGGCTCGTTGACCTGCTTGAGGGCGCTGACGCGCTGCGCGATCTGCATCATCAGCTCGCGCGACTGACGCGCCACCGCGACAGGCTGGTCGTTCACCCTGATGGTGCGGCGGAAGGCGTTGCACATCGCGGCCGCGAGCGCGAGGCCCGACTGCACCGCGGCGAAGCCGAACGCAGTCTCGAGACCCGCGGCCGCGTCGGTCGGCGTCTCCTCGGTCACGTTCGCGCTCGCGCCGTCGATCCACATGTTCTTGATGCCGAGCGACGCGCAGGACTGGAGGCCGGCCTGCACGACGGGGTCGGACTCGCTCTTTCCCTCGGCGATCAGCGCAGCGACCGCGTTCGCCGCGGTGTGCGGGATCGGCTCGGTGGCGGTGATCCTGGGAAGGACGAGGTTGACGAAGGCCGCGAAGTCCTTCTTCTCGATGTCGCGGAGGAGGCAGTACTGGCCGTTGAGGCGGATGGCGCTCATGGTGTGCTCGCAGGGAAAATCGGTGCGGACGCGGCTCGCGCCGCGGGCGGCGATGGTAGCACCTCGGGCGGCCCCTCCCCCTGCGGCCTCCTCCACGCCCACCCCAGCTTTCCGTACCATCGCCGCATGCCAAGCGCCCGATCCCGCTCGCAGAAGCGCTCCGCACCCTCCAGCGGCCCCGCCGCCACCCCCGCCGTGGGCATCATCATGGGGTCCCAGTCCGACTGGGAGACGATGCAGCACGCGGCGGAGATGCTCGAGTCCCTCGGAGTCGCGCACGAGTGCCGGGTCGTCTCGGCGCACCGGACGCCCGACCTCCTGTTCGAGTACGCATCGGCGGCACGCGGCCGCGGCATCAAGGTCATCATCGCGGGCGCTGGCGGCGCGGCGCACCTGCCCGGCATGTGCGCGTCGAAGACCGACCTCCCCGTCCTCGGCGTGCCCGTCGAGTCGAAGGCGCTCAAGGGCCTCGACTCGCTCCTCTCGATCGCGCAGATGCCCGCGGGCATTCCCGTCGGAACGCTTGCGATCGGCCGCGCGGGTGCAGTGAACGCGGCGCTCCTCGCGGCAAGCATCCTCTCGCACCACGACGCGGGCGTGGCCGCGAAGCTCGCCGCGTTCCGCGCGAACCAGACGGCGAAGGTGCTGGCGAACCCGATCCCGGGCGTCGAAGGCGTACCGTCGAAGCCGAGTGCCAAGGCGCGCAGGCGAAAGGCGAAGGCGAAGTGACCGCGACGCGCATCGGCGTCCTCGGCGGCGGACAGCTCGGGCAGATGCTCGGGCTTTCGGCGATTCCGCTCGGGATCGAGTGCGTCTTCTACGACCCGTCGCCCGACGCGCCTGCGCACGTCGCGGGCCGGCACGTCTGCGCCGCGTGGAGCGACCGCGAGGCGCTCGCGGAGTTCGCGGCGTCGGTCGAGAGAATCACCTTCGAGTTCGAGAACGTGCCCGCGGCGAGCCTCGCGTTTCTCGCCGAGCGGAAGCCGGTGTATCCGGGCGTCCGCTCGCTCGAACTCACCTGCGACCGGATCCGCGAGAAGGAGTTCCTGCGCGCGGCAGGCGTACCCGTGCAGCCGTTCGCCGCGATCTCCGTGCGTTCCGAACTTGAACTCGCGCTCGCGACGGTCGGCACGCACGGCGTCCTCAAGACGCGCACGCTCGGCTACGACGGCAAGGGCCAGCGCGTGGTGCATTCGGCCGACGAACTCGCGCGCGCGTGGGATTCGCTCGACCACGCGCCGTCGATCTACGAGGCGTTCGTGCCGTTCGACCGCGAGGTGAGCGTGGTCGCGACGCGCGGCGCCGACGGCGAGATCGCGGCGTACCCGATCGTCGAGAACCTGCACACGCAGGGGATTCTGTTCCGCTCGATCGCGCCCGCACGGGTGTCCGACGAACTCGCGCGCGCGGCGGAAGGCCACGCGCGGCGCGTGCTCGAGGCGCTCGGGCATGTCGGCACGCTCGCGCTCGAGATGTTCGTCGCCGACGGCACGATCGTCGCGAACGAAGTCGCGCCGCGCGTCCACAACTCGGGCCACTGGACGATCCACGGCGCGCGCACGAGCCAGTTCGAGAACCACATGCGCGCGGTCGCGGGCCTTCCGCTCGGCGACACGGGCATGGCGGAGCTGTCGGCGATGGTGAACCTGGTCGGCGGCCTGCCCGCGCGCGAGGAAGTGCTCGCGATCCCGGGCGCGTCGCTCCAGCTCTACGGCAAGAGCCCGCGCCCGGGCCGCAAGGTCGCGCACATCGGCGTCGTCGCGCCGACGCGCGCCGAGCTCGACGAGCGCCTCGCGCGCGTCGAGGCGATCGCGCGGCGGGTCAACCGGCTCGCCCCCGCACCTTCCGAAGCAACGAGGACTGCATGAACCGCTCCATCCGCGTCATGGTGGCCGCATCGGCGGCGTTTCTCTCCCCCGTATTCCTCGGTGGGTGCAGCAGCACGCCGCGGCCCGGCGAAGTCGACGCGGCCGCACTCGAGAAGGCGCCGTTCCTCGGCACGTGGACGAGCGACCTCGACGCGGCGACGCTGTCGATCGAGCCGACGGGCCTCTTCAGCATCGACGTGCCCGCGCGCGGCGAGTCGCCCGCACGCTCGGCGGTCGGCCGCTGGAACCTCGACGCGAGCGGCGGCATCGCGACCTTTACGAACCTCGGCGGCGCCGCCGCCTGCGCCGAAGTCCCGGGCTCCTACGCCTTCGAAGTCGTGCGCGACACCGTGCGCTTCACCAAGGTGAAGGACAACTGCCCAGCCCGCGAGGAACACATGGCGTGGGGCTGGAAGAAGACGAAGGCGGAGTGAGGGGCATCAGGCGGTGCCGAGCGCCCGTCGCGCCATCGCCTCTGCCGCGGCCTCGGCCGCGCCTTCGCCGCGTTCGTCCCAGAGCGCGATGTTGCCGTCATGGTCGATCGCGACCGCACGCCGCGCGGTTGCGAACTCGACCGTGATGCCCCACGCGTTCAGCACCGCGCACTCGATCACCGCGGCGAGCTCCGCGCGTTCCTCACCGAGGAACTCGTGCCCGGGCGAGGTCTCGATGCTGTCGAAGTTCCCATGCCGCGCGCGCAGGCACTGGTAGAGCGTGCGGCGGTCGGACGAATCGAAGATCCCCCACTCTGAGACGAGCAGGAAGCCATGCGCCTGCGCCACCGCGGGCTCCGCGGCAAAGCCGACGACGAGGTCGGCCAGCACATGGAGCCGGGCGTTCGGCAGCGCCGACGCGTTGACGGGCACCGTGACCCACGGCGTGCGCTCGCGGCGGCTTGCCGCGACATCGACCTGGGCGCACCGCGCGCGCCATGCATCGGGGGTGAGGAAGTTCATCGGGTAGCGCTCTGTGCGCGTGATAGCAGAACGAAAGGCGCAGTGGATCATCCGATCGGTCGGCCGAAGGCGAAGCGGAGCACAGCCCGAGCGACCAATGTCCGTCGTCGAGAGTTGCTCGGACTGCGCCCTCGGCGGCGACGAGCGCGCGGCGCGAGCGCTGAACCGTGCGACGGCGACAGCCCTTCATGGGTGCCACCACTTCCAGTGGTGCGGGGTCGGCGTGTCCGGGACCGCGCGTCGGCTGCTCGGGCTGCGCCCTCGGCGGCGACGAGCGCGCAGCGCGAGCGCTCAACCGCGTGACTGCGACAGCCCTTCAAGGGTGCCACCACTTCCAGTGGTGCGGAGTCGAGCTGCCCGGGCCCACGCGCCCTGCCGATCCGCGGGCGAAACCACCACTGGAAGTGGTGGCACCCATGTTGGCTGTCGACCCGCGGGCAACCTGCTCGCGCTTCGCGCTCGTCATGGCGCTCGTCATGGCGCTCGTCATGGCGCTCGTCATGGCGGCGAAACGCAAGCGACCTGCGGGTTCACCGCAGGTCGCTTGATCATTTCGTTGCACGAAAGGCGGCTGCCGCAGCAGTCGCCGCTCAAATCACTTCAGCTGGCCTCGGCCCGCGGATGCGACTTGTCGTAGTCCGCACGCATCTTGCCCTGCGCGAGGTGCGTGTACACCTGCGTCGACGACAGCGACTGGTGGCCGAGCAGCTCCTGGACGGCGCGGAGGTCTGCACCGTTGTTCAAGAGGTGCGTCGCGAAGCTGTGGCGGATCGTGTGGGGGCTGATGTCCGGGTCGAGGCCGACCTTCACGAGGTACTTGGCGACCTTGCGGCGCACCGAGCGGCTCGAGAGGCGCGAACCGTGCTTGTTGACGAAGAGCGGCGCATCGGTGCTCGAGGTGAGCCCCGCGGCCTTCATCTCGGCGTCGAGCATGTCTAGGTAGTGGCGTAGGCTCTTGAGCGCGTGCGCGCCGAGCGGCACCAGGCGCTCGCGGCGGCCCTTGCCCTTGATGACGATGCACTCGTTCGACTCGTTGAGGTCGCCGCGGTTGATCGCAACGACTTCGCTCACGCGGATGCCCGTCGAGTAGAGCGTCTCGAGGATCGCGCGGTCGCGCGCGCCGAGCAGGTCGTTGTCGTCCGGCGCGGAAAGCAGCCGCTCGACCTCGTCGACCGTGATCGCCTTGGGAAGCCGGCGCGCCTGCTTCGGCGTGCGGATCAGGGTCATCGGGTTCGACGCGGTGAAGCCCCGCTTCTCGAGCCACTTGTGGAAGCTGCGGAGCGTCGCGATCTTGCGCGCCATCGTGGCGGGCGAGTAGTTCTGCTCGGCGAGCTTGCCCAGGAAGCCACGGATCCGCTCGACATCGCACGACAGGATCGTGGCGGTGATCGACGCGGGCACGGTCTTCTTGGCGATCGACGCGTCGAGCGCCGACTGCTCGGCCTTCATGTCGACCTTCAGCTTGAGGTCGCCCTCGAGGAACTCGACGAACTGGCGGAGATCCAGCCCATAGCACCGCGAGGTGTAGGGGCTGAAGGCGCGCTCATCGATCAGGTACGACAGGAAGCGCTCGACGATGGGAAGGTTGTCGTTCATGGCGGGTGCCTCTCTCGAACTCGCCGGCCCTCGCGGGCAGGCTCCTGACTGGTGATGCCGACGTCGCTTCTGCGGACTCGGCTGTTCTGTTCCGACGGACGCTGAACGCCGGTTTCGGAACCAGACCGACGCTCACGCATCGACCGCCGAGACCGCCCGTTCACTCACCTTTCGGACCATCCACCTCACGCGAGGCCCGAGAAGGCCCAGCGACGGAAGGGCTATCGGCCTGATCGCTTCCGCAGTTCACGATTTTTACTCGACACAAGACAGACGACTCTCGGACCATTCGTAGCCGCGAAGCCCGTAGATCCATGTGAATACAGGACTTACGGAAGATTCCCCCATCTGGGACCGGGTTCTCGCAAGGCGCAGCAATCGCGCGAGGCCGCGGAAGCGTAGGCGGCGCGGCGCGACTCAGCCCGTGATTCACCCTTCGGGCTTCTCTTCCGCCCTGCCGCCGGGGAGCGCGACCCCGAGCCGAGCGGCCTCCTGCTCGAGAAGGTCGCGCACGAGGACGTACGCCCCGAAGCGGGCGAACAGGTCGATCCGCTGCTCGTAGACGCGGCTTCCGAGGGCGGTCGAGGCATCGGACCGCCCGGCCCCGTAGCGGTCGAGTTCCGCGAGGGTCTCGTTGTTGCGCCCGTCGAAGAGCCGGGAAGCCTGCGAGACCGCCACCATCGCCCCGCCGGCATCCATCCGGCCGTCCGCGGTCGGCATGGTGATGTCCTTGAGATCGAGCGGCCGCGCGGCCGCGTCGGTCGCCGCCGAGATCACCTCGACCGCGGCGCCGAAGCGCAAGGGCTTGTAGGGATCCCAGTCTGTCACCGTGCCGATGACGAGGCCGTCGACCTGCATGGCGCGCATGAGGGTGTAGACCTGGCGGATGTCGCGCACCCCGCTCATCCCGAGCTGCTGCATCACCGCCAGCGTGCGGTTGAGCGGCAGGCAGCGGAGTCCGTCGACCTGCTCGATCTCGGACACGAACCGGTCCGCGACCATGTTTCCGTCGACCGCGGAGACGCCGCTTTCGTTCGCAAACGGCACGACCGCCCAGACGCGCTCGCTTTCGTAGGGCGACTTGAGCGAGATCGGCTGCACCGGCTTCGTGGCGCAACCGGCCATGGCCGTCGCAGCGGCGGAAAGGGCGAGGAGCGTCAAGAGCGCGCGCGCCGGGCGGGCGCTGAAGCGACGGAGGAGTGCGGAG
>JBIKWD010000181.1:0-6497 GCA_044356505.1 Phycisphaerales bacterium | reverse complement strand
GCCTGCCATCTGGACATGCGTCGTCCGACGGCAGTCGTCGCGCCGTTCGCGCGTCCGATTCCGCCATCAGTCAAAGTGATGCCACACGACACAGGTGGCGACGGCGCACGCAACCTGCTCGCGCTTCGCTTCGCTCCGCGCTCGTCGTGGTTTGAGCGCTCGCGGCTGCGGCCGCTCGCTCTGGTGCTGCTGGTGGTGCGCGACGCTCGCGCGGCTGCGGCCGCTCGCTCTGGTGCTGCTGGTGGTGCGCGACGCTCGCGCGGCTGCGGCCGCTCGCTCTGGTGCTGCTGGCGATGTGCGACGCTCGCTCTGGTGCTGGGGTGCGTCGCGACGCTTCCACGACGACGGAGCGCAGCGAAGTCGGAGCGCCCAATGCCGGAGTCGCGAGTCGTGCCGTGTGGCACTATCCCCCTGCGAAGCAGGGGTAGTGGCGGCCGCGAACGCGCGCAACGCGTCCAGCCTGCGAAGCAGGTGCTCGACTCCCGAACGCCGCCGTCGCGACCTTCGCGCGCCGAACCAAAATCTTCGTGGAAATGCGCCGACGCGCGCGAAGTCCCCAGAGTTGAAGTGTACACTTCGCGTTGTACAGTTCAGGAGCACCACCTATGGCGGCGAAGAAGCAACGGAGATCGCAGGCAAAGACGAAGACGAAGACGAAGACGAAGACGCCCACGCCCACGCCCTCTCCTCGGCGCGGCAAGCCCGCCGCGAAGCGTCCGAAGTCAGTCAAGCCAAAGCGCGCATCGCGCGACGAGATCCCGCCCGGCGCCCGCGCCCTTCCGCTCGCGGCGTTGCGCGCGGCGCTCGGCACCGAGGTCGACCGCGTACGGCGGCACGGGGGCTACACGCTGATCCTGCGCCGGGGCAGACCAGTCGCGGCGGTCATTCCATATGAAGAGTTCAGGAGGTATCGAATGGAGGGAGACAAGAGGTCGCTCGACGAGTTTGATCGCGACGAACGGGCACGGCTCGGCGCCGAGATTCTCGCAGGCATCCAGAAGGTTCGCGATGCGATCGCGCGAAGCGATGCCGCGAAACGGGACCGCGGCGAACCGATTCCCGTCGAGTCGGCGGCGGATCTCATCAGCCGGCTTCGGGCCGAGCGCACACAGCAGGTCCTCGATGCAGCGGAGGGTCGGTCGTGATTGCGAACGCAACCTGGATCTCGAAAGGCGTTGTCGACGCCTCGGTGGCGGCAAAGTGGCTGCTTCCCGACCAGCGCTCGGCGCGGGCCG
Source organism: Phycisphaerales bacterium (assembly GCA_044356505.1). Classification (GTDB taxonomy): domain Bacteria; phylum Planctomycetota; class Phycisphaerae; order Phycisphaerales; family SM1A02; genus QWPT01. The sequence goes on along the minus strand of JBIKWD010000181.1, from coordinate 5,262 downwards.
ACCAAGTGCTCGAGGCCGTGCTCGGATCGGATGCCGGGAGCTTCGTGGTGCCCGAGGTGTTCTTCGGCGAGGTCACCTCGTCGCTCGGCAAGCGGCTCGATGAACACCGCGATGTCGTGCACGGGCTTGCAACGGTCTCCAAGATGCCATTCGAGCGGGTGGCATGGGAGTCGACGCCACATCGGCTCGTCGCAGACCTCGTGCTGCAGAGGGTTGGTGCCTATGACGCCGTGTATGTTGCGGTTGCCTTGGACCGTCGGTTGCCGCTTCTTACGTCCGATCGGCGGCTCGCCCGCGCGCTCCGGGAGCCATCGTGGGTGATCCTCATCGAGTAGGGCTTCACGTAGAGCAAGGGGTCGCCCCACTACTCGGACTCTCAGGGCGGGGCGCGCGATCCCTCGATGAACTTCGCGTTCTCCGGCAGCCTGCCTCGGCGCTCTGCCTAGGGGCGGGAGGATGGGGGGCGCTGCTACACTCGTCGACTCCGATGGGGGTCCGTCGGGCAGGTTGTCATCAGTCGGACTTCGAGTTTCGTTTACCGCTCGAAACCCGTCATCTGAGACCAAAGCCAGCGCCACACCCCGAGTCGCTGTCGGCTAGCTGCTGCGTCCGTCTTCTTCCGAGCTCACCATGCCCATCACCACCGCCTACGAAGCCAAGATCGAACGCATCTCGATTCTCGACGAGAAGGGCAACTTCGACGAGAAGCTCGGGAAAGGCCTGATCCCAGACGCCGACCTCGTGAAGCTCTACGAGGCGATGTCGTCGTGCCGGCAGCTTGACCAGGTGGCCTTCCGCCTCCAGCGCTCTGGCCGCATGGGCACCTACCCGCAGAACATGGGTCAGGAGGCGACCAGCCTCGGCGCGGCCTATGTCCTGCGCAAGGACGACTGGATGGTGACCTGCTACCGCGAGAACTGCGGCCTCTTCTGGCGCGGCGTCCCGAAGGAGGCGATCCTCCTCCACTGGATGGGCGACGAGCGTGGCAACGCCATGCCGAAGCCGCACTGGGTCACGCCGATCTACGTGCCGCTCGGAACGCAGATGCTTCACGCCGCGGGCCTGACGATGGCCGCGCGCTACCAGGGCAAGGCCGGAGGGGGTGAGGACCGCATCGCCTGCACCTTCTTCGGCGACGGCGCCTCCAGCGAAGGCGACTTCCACGAGGCCTGCAACTTCGCCTCGAACCTCAAGATCCCGGTCGTCTTCGTCTGTCAGAACAACTTCTGGGCGATCTCGACCCCGTCCAAGATCAACAGCGCCGCGCCCACCTTCGCTCAGCGCGGCATCGCCTACGGCATGCCCTGCATGCAGTGCGACGGCAACGACCTCTTCGCCACGGTCTACACCATGAAGAAGTCGGTCGAGTACACCCGCCAGGCGGGCCTCCCGTGCTTCGTCGAGATGGTGACCTACCGCCTCGGCGACCACACGACCGCAGACGACGCTTCGCGCTACCGCGACAAGGCCGAGGTCGAGGCGTGGAAGGCGCGCGATCCGATCATCCGACTGCGCAACTACATGGTCGCCCGCAAGCTGTGGGACGACAAGAAGGAGGCGACGCTCGCCGAGAAGATCGAAGCCGAGAACGCGGAGGCCGTCGCGCGCGCCGAAGGCATCGCGGCGCCGCACCGCGTCGACTTCTTCGACTCGATGTACGCCGAGATCCCTGCCGACCTCGCCGCGCAGCGCGACACCATGCAGACCCACTCGCTCGGCCAGGATCCATCGCAGCTCCCTCCCGAGGCGCAGGAACGCGCGCGCCAGATGGCGGCGGAAGCACAGGCCTCGCATCACTAAGCGCATCCTGAGCGCAGGTTTCCCGAGCAGACGACCGAACGCACCCGACAGATCCGGACACTTCCATGGCGAATCTCAATCTTGTCCAGGCCATCAACCTCGCGCTCATCCAGGAGATGGAGAAGAACGAGAACATCGTGCTTCTCGGCGAGGACATCGGCGTCAACGGCGGCGTCTTCCGCGTGACCGAAGGCCTGCAGAAGCGCTTCGGCGAGAAGCGCGTGTTCGACACGCCGCTCGCGGAGTCGGGCATCATCGGCCTCTCGATCGGTCTCGCGATGGGCGGCCTGCACCCCGTCCCCGAGATCCAGTTCGAAGGCTTCCTCGGCCCGGCGTACGACCAGATCTGCTCGCACGCCGCGCGCATGCGCAGCCGCACCCGCGGCGCGTTCACCGTGCCGATGACGATCCGCATCCCGGTCGGCGGCGGCATCCACGCGCCCGAGCTCCACAGCGATTCGCCCGAGGCGATCTACGCGCACACCCCCGGCCTCAAGGTCGTGATGCCGAGCTCGCCCTACGACGCGAAGGGGCTCCTGGTCTCCGCGCTGCGCGATCCGGACCCCGTCCTCTACTTCGAGCCGAAGCGCATCTACCGCGCGTTCCGCGAGGAAGTGCCCGAGGACGAGTACACCCTGCCGATCGGAAAGGCGCGCACGGTCTGCGAAGGCACCGACCTCACCATCGTCAGCTGGGGTGCGAGCGTCATCCAGTGCATGCAGGCGATCGAGAAGTCGGGCAAGTCGATCGAGCTGATCGACCTGCGCACCATCTATCCGTTCGACATCGACGCGATCGAGGCGAGCGTGAAGAAGACCGGCCGCTGCGTGGTCGTCCACGAGGCGCCGCTCACCTGCGGCTTCGGCGCCGAGATCTCGGCGCGCATCATGGAGCGCTGCTTCCTCCAGCTCGAGGCGCCCGTCCAGCGCGTGGCCGGCTTCGACACCACGATGCCCTACTACAAGCTTGAGCTCGACTACCTGCCGGACGCTTCCCGCGTCACCCGTGCGATCGAGGACTGCCTCGCATACTGAGTCGGTTGCGCGTCGACGGCTTGGGGGACATTCCTCGGCACGATCCTCGCGACGGGGGAGAATCGCCCATTTCGTCCCCATGCGGCGTGACGAGTTATCTTCAAAAACGTCAAACACTTGTGACACACAAGGTCCAAAGGGTCGCGGCGTGCGCACGGTGACGATCGACTGAATTCACCGCGTTCCCTTTGGAATGTCTTTGCTGGCGCGGTGGGCGAAGGCATGCTGCGAGTCATGGCCGCGCATGGACCTGAACAACACAACGATGGGGCATCGGTCGGCACGTCCGCGCGGTCGGTCGAGGGCCTCATCCTGTCCGCCGCGAGTCGAGGCGACATGGAGTCCGTGGACCTCCAGCGCTGGAGGACACGCCGGCTCTTCGATCTCGCCGTGACCGCCGCAGGGCATGAGCCGGCACGCGTTGCGCGGACGCTCGGCATCGACTCGAGGTCCCTCAACGACATGCGTGCCGTGCCGAGCCTCGGCTACATCGCGCGAATCGCGCAGGTGCTCGGCATCGCGACCGGGAGCGCCGCCGAGGTCGTCGGTCACGCAGCAGGAACCGGGCGCTGCGAGCTGTCGAGTCCCGGCGATCTTGCCGCCGCAATCGCGCACGCCGATATTGAGGACGACGACCTATCGCTTGAGGCGCTCGCCGAAGCGGTGGCGCGTTCGGCGCGCAGCCCCGCCGACCTCGCGCTTTCGGTCCTCTGCATCGCGCGTGCGTCCGCCGCGCGTGGCGAGGTCCGCGAGGCGCGCGAACGCACGCGGAGCCTGGAGATCCCGGACGGTTCCGATGCACTGGCCATGGTGGCACGCGACCTTCGGGATTGCATCGACGTCGAGGCCGCCCTCGGCGATGCATGGAGAGGCCTGTCGAACGACGAGCCAGTCGCGAGTCCCCGCCGTGGTCTGAAGGAGGTCATTCCGTTCGGCCCATCCGGCGACGAAGTCGCGGTGGCCACGGCTCGGCGGTTTCGCCATGCCGCGGCCGGGCTTGCGCTTGAACTCCTGCGCGCTCCGGCGCGGGAGTTTCGAGGCGCGTGCGACCTTCTCGCGGGGATGCGCCGTCAAGTCCTCGACGCGGTCGATTCGGGCTGCCCCCACGCGGTGGCCTGGGCGGCATCCCTCGCGGGCGTCGCGGCGCTGCGCATCCGCGAAGCGCACGAATTGCCCGATCGCGTCGGGAAGGCCTCGATGTCGCTCTTTGTGTCAGTGCAACTTGTCATCGATGAGGAGATCGCGCGGCGGGGTTCCGCCGCACCGATGTCGATTCTGCGCCGCCGGCTGCGCCTTTTGCTTCACGAGTGGTGCGATCGGGCACGACGGGGCGAGGCGGAGGACGCGCTGATTGACGAATGTGACCGACGGGAGATCCAAACCCTCTGCGCCCGCTTCCCGAGGGCGCGACCAGGAGCCATCGTCGGCTCTTCGGAAAAATCTGCGAAGTTTCGCGTTTGACAACCGAATGCAGAGGGTACGTTGTTGATCGAGGCACAGGGGCCGCCCGTCGCCGTGGACTGGTCGACCCCGAAGAAAGGAGTCCCGAGATGACGGAAGAAACAAGCACGACGGAGGCCGCACGCGAGGCGCTCGCACGCGTCCGGCTCGAGGAGTTGCAGGCCCTCGCTCGAACCTACCGCAACTGGTCGGTGAAGGAACTCGCGATCGCGCTGGGCCGCCAGCCCGGTCGGCTCGTTCCGGAGAGCGGCATGCCGAAGATCGATCTTGTGGTCGCGCTTGCGAAGGCGCTTGACTGGCCGATCGAGGCCGTGGTCGAGCACCTCGTGAAGCCCGACACCGGCTCGCGTGGCGACGGAAGCGGTGCGGACGCCGGCAAGGACTTCTCCTCGCTCTACACCGCGAGTCTCGAGAAGCGACTTCAGCGCGACTACTTCGAAGCGATTCGCCTCGCGGTCCGCGCCGGAAGCGTCGCCGACACCCCGACGCGCCGCGCGGCCGCCAGCGTGATCGAGTCCGATGCCCACGAGGCTTGCGGTTCGTATCTCGAGGCGCTCCGTTGCCTGCGCGCGGGATCGCAGCTCGACGGCGTCGACCTTCCGTGGCGGCTGCTGATCGACTCCAAGATCGCGAACATCCTGTTCATGCAGGGAAACCGGACGCAGGCGATCGGGATCGCCTCTTCCGTCCTCGAGTACACCTCCAGGATCGAGGCGGATCACGTGGCGCAGCTTGCCCGCGCCCTTGCGCACTGGGCCCGCGCCCATGCATTGCGGGCGTCGATTCCGGTCGCCAGCTTCGAGGTCTGGAAGCCGCTCGCGGATTCCGCCGAGGAGGACTTTGCGACCTGCGCCGAGATCGCCGAGGCGCTGCGCGCGTCCGAGCACGGCTACGGGGAACGGAACCTCACCTTCGCGAGTTCGATCGAGGTCGGGCTGCTCGAGTTGCGGGCGGTGAGGTCGCCCGA
>JBIKWD010000023.1:0-23192 GCA_044356505.1 Phycisphaerales bacterium | reverse complement strand
AGTTCGCCGGCTCGACGACGAGCGTGTTGTAGGTCGTCTTGATGAACTCGACGTCGCGGAACACCTGGAAGTGGCGGCGCAGCGCCCAGATCACGAGCGACGTCTCGTCCTGCTGGATAGGCAGCACGCGCTGCCCGTCGAGGACCGACGGATGCCAGCTCGAGGCGAGCGTCCCCGTCGGGTTGTACTTGTGCTGGAAGTAGCCTTCCTTGGTGATGACCTTCTCGCAGAAGCGGAAGAAGTTGCGCGAGAGCTCGCCGTGGCCCGTGAGGACCAGCGCATGCGACACGAGCGCGCCGTCGCGCGGCCACATGTACGAGTAGGTGTCGCCCGCGAAGTGGGTGATGTCGTAGTCGTTCGCCGCGATGATCGCGCCGTTGTTGTCGATCTGCGTGCGCGTGATCACCTGGCTGCGCACGAACATGTCGCGCAGGCGCTCGGGAAGCGGCGAGAGATCGAGCGGCTCCTTCAGCGCCCAGAGGCGCCAGTACGCCTCGGTGCGGTCCATCATGCGCTGCGGAGTCTTGGAACGCACCTTCTCGTTGAGCGCGAGCACCGCCTCGTGCGTACGGCCCGCCGCGAGCCAGCAGTGCAGGCTTCCCGAGCCCCACGCGGCGAGCGTCACGCCGAAGCCGACCGTCGAGTCGACCGAACCCTGCGCGATCGCGTGCCGCGAAAGGAGGCCGTCCTCGGCGTCGCGCCAGGTGCCCTCGGCGTCGCCGATGCGCTTGGCGCCGGTCGCCCAGTGGTCGACGCCGAAGCGGCCGCTCGCGCAGCCGTTCAGCAGGAAGTACACGTTGTCCTTGTAGTGGACGAGTCCGCCCGACGACGGGTCGAACATCACGGTGTCGCCGACCGGCGACTCGTTGACGCTGATGTCGTGGTGGAAGAAGACGCGCACGTCGCGCGGCCTGCCGAGGAGATCGGTGACGATGACGCGTCGGAAGTAGACCGGGCTCCAGTAGTCGACCGCGTCGTTGCAGACGAGTTCGATCCCGAGCCGCTCGTGCCGCAGCCTCACCTCTGTGACGAGCGTGTCGGGCTTGTAGCGGAGCTCGCGGATCCAGCCGGGCGCGTCGATCCACGCGAACTGTCCGTCGGCCCAGATGCCGAAGCGCTGCAGGTGGCCGCAGGTGTGGTTCGGCTGCCCGACGTGCGGCCAGTAGAGGTCGCGCATCTGGTACTGGTCGTCGAACGCGACCAGCATCTCGCCGTTACCGACAGGGATGTTTCGTGGCATGCGCGGGATCTCTTTCTTCGCCTGGCTTCCGTCGTCTTTCGAAGCGCTCCGACGGCGGAAGGGCTTCGGAACCGCCGCGCATCATCGGCGCATCGACCGCGTCGCTCAAACGATGCGCTGCAATCGCGGTCACGCCGCCGGGGCCGTCTCCGGCTGGTCGGCGCCGTCCTCGGGCGCAGGCTCGGGATCGGGATCGGGATCCGGACCCAGCGCCTGCACGCGCTCGCGCAGGTTCGAGATCTGGGTGATGTGGATCCCGAAGTTCTCGCTCACCTTGACCGCGTGCCCGTGACCGATCATCGCGTTGTTGATGAGCACGTCGAGCGGCTCGTCGATCGCCTTCGGCAGTTCGATGATGGAGCCGTGGGTCAGGGAGGTGACTTCCGAAAGCATCATGCGGCGCTCCGCGATCTGCACGATCAACGGCACCTCCAGTCGCATGATGCGGTTCAGGTCATCGGCCATGGTTCCCTTATCGGTCAGGACGCCCCCCCGCCTTTGGTGGCGGCGACGGGGATTTCCTCCGCGATGGAGAATCCTTCCCGCAGGTGCTTTCTTTGGCGCTTCGGACTGAAGCGGCCGAGATGACGGCCTCCGTCGGATCGGTCGCCGCCGACGCGCGGTTCAGACCAGCCGTCGGAAGACGAGCGACACGTTGTGGCCGCCGAAGCCGAAGGTGTTGTTCAGGGCCACATCGACCTTCCGTTCCTGCGCGGTGTTGGCCACGAAGTTGAGGTCGAAGCCCTCGTCGGGGCTGTCGAGGTTGATCGTCGGGGCGAGCACGCCCTCGTGGATCGCCATGATCGTCGGGATCGTCTCGATGCCGCCGGCGGCGCCGAGCGCATGACCGGTCATCGACTTGGTCGAGCTCATCGCAAGCTTGTAGGCGTGATCGCCGAAGAGGCGCTTGACCGCTCCGACCTCGGCCTTGTCGCCAAGCGGCGTCGAGGTTCCGTGGGCGTTGATGTAGCCGACCGCGCTGGCATCGACGCCGGCGTCCGCGAGCGCGACCTGCATCGCCTTGAACGCACCCGAGCCCTGTTCGTCGGGGGCCGCGATGTGGAAGGCGTCGCCCGTTGCGCCGTAGCCGGCGAGCTCGGCGTAGATCCGCGCGCCGCGGCGGCGGGCATGCTCGAGCTCCTCGAGGACCACGATCGCGGCGCCTTCCGAAAGGACGAAGCCGTCGCGGTCCCGGTCGAACGGCCGCGAAGCCCGCGGCGGGTCGTCGTTCCGGGTCGAGAGCGCCTTCATCGACGCGAAGGCCGACAGAGTCAGGGGGGTGATGGCGGCTTCGGTGCCGCCGGCGACCATCACGTCGCAGTCGCCGCGCTGGATCGCCTGCATCGCGATGCCCATGGCGTGTCCGCTCGAGGCGCATGCGGACGCGACCGCGGTGCTCGGGCCGCGGAGGTTGAACTGGATCGACACGTTGCCGGGCGCCGCGTTCACCATGAGGCGCGGCACCACGAAGGGGCTGACGCGGCGGGGGCCGGTCTGGAGGAGCTTCGTGTGGCCTTCCTCCATCGTGAGGACGCCGCCGATGCCCGAGCCGATGATCGTGCCGTTGCGATAGGGATCCGCCGCGTTCCTGAGGTCAAGGCCCGAGTCCCGAACCGCCTCGTCGGCAGCCACCATCGCCAGGAGCGCCACGCGGTCGAGTCGCTTCTGCTCGCGGCCATCGACGACGGGGCTCGGGTCGAAATCGTGGATCTCGCCCGCGAACCGGACCGACCAGTCCTCGTTCTGGGGGAAGGTCCGCAGCGGCGAGATGCCGGAGCGGCCTTCCTTCATGCCCGCCCACGTCGCCGCCGCAGAAAGGCCGAGATTGCTCACGGCCCCGATTCCAGTGACGACGACTCGGCGAAGAGTGACGGTTCTCATCGGGGATGGTCCTTCCTACATGCTGGCTTACATGCTTCCGAGCATGCTTTCCTACATGCTTCCCTGCATGCCTCACCTCATGCCTCACCTCATGCCTCACCTCATGCCCGGCCGAATCGTGCCGCGAGACAGAGGTTGCAGGGGGCAGGCCGGCGCCGCGGCCGCGGGTCGTCAGACGCCCTTGCCGCCGCCCGCCGCACCCCCGTCGAGCGCCTGCCTGATGAACTGCACGGCATCCGCGACGGTCGAGATCTTCGTCGCGGCCTCGTCGGTGATGGAGATCTCGAACGCGTCCTCGAACTCCATCATGAGCTCGGCCTTGTCGAGGCTGTCGCAGATCTTGTCAAACTCGCTGTCGCGAGTGACTTCCTCCTTGGCAACGCCAAGATGCTCGGCGACGGCCTCGATGACCTTCGCTTCGACCTCGGATTCGGAGAGCTGTTCAGCCATGGAAGCCGAGGGCTCAGCCCTGAGGGCGGTTGGCCTTGATGAAGTCGATCGCCTGGCCGACGGTGTGGATCTTCTCGGCCTGGTCGTCCGGGATCTTGGTGCCAAACTGGGCCTCGAACTCCATCAGCAGCTCGACGATGTCGAGGCTGTCGGCGTTGAGGTCGTTGGTGAAGCTGGTCTCGCGCGTGATCGTCTCCGGCTCCGCATCGGTGTGCTGGGCGACGATGTCGATGACCTTCTTCTCGATTTCGGCGTCGGTCACGGTCTGACTCCTTCGGTGGACTCGATCAGAGGCGGCCCGAGACCCGGGCAGCCGTCTGCCGACTGGTGATTCCTAGTCGGGGGGCGGAATATAGCGGAACTACGTTGATCGTGCGGGCTCGGCGGGGCTCGGCGGGCCTCCGAAGCAGGCTCGGGCGGCAGAGACCGCGCGCGGTCCGAGCCCGTCAGCTGGCCATTCCGCCGTCGACCACGATGGTCTGCGCGGTGAGGAAGCCGGCCTCGTCGCTGGTCGCGTACGCGACCGCGGCGGCGATCTCCTCGGGCTTGCCGAAGCGGCGCACGGGGATGTTGGGCAGGACGGCCGTCTTGACCGCGTCGCCGAGCACCTCGGTCATGTCGGTCTCGATGAAGCCGGGCGCCACCACGTTGGCGGTGATGCCCTTCGCGCCCATCTCCTTGGCGACGGTCTTGGTGAAGCCGACGAGCGCGGCCTTCGCCGCCGCATAGTTGGCCTGCCCCGGGTTTCCGCTCAGGCCGGAGACGCTGCCGATGTTGACGATGCGTCCGAACTTCCCGCGCATCATCGGGCGGAGCGACGCGCGCACCGCGATGAAGATCGACCGCAGGTTGACGTTGATGACTTCGTCCCACTGCTCGTCGGTCATGCGCAGGAGGAGGGTGTCGCGGGTGATGCCGGCGTTGTTGACGAGGATGTCGAGTCGGCCATGGGTCTCGGCGACGCCGTCGACGAGCGCCTGCACGGCGGCCGAATCGCCCATGTCGCATGGGCGCACCTCGCAGGAGCCGCCGGCGGCCTTGATCGCCGCGTCCGTGGCGGCGAGCCCGTCGGCGCTGCGGGCGACGAGGACGACGTGGCGCCCGTCCTTCGCGAGGCGTTCCGCGATGGCGCGGCCGATGCCGCGGCTTGCTCCAGTGACGATGGCGACGCGCTTCTCTATGACTCTAACCTCCGTGCCGCGCTCGGCAGCGGCGGGATGGTACAGGAAGGTCGCTGCGAAGGCGCCGTCGCCGGCCGAGTCGGCGCGTGTCGCGATGCAAGAGACAGGCCGCCGCCCATCGGGCAGCGGCCTGTGTCATGTGCGGGGAAATCAGCGGGAAATCACTTGCCGAAGCCGGGCGCCCTCGGCGGAGCGATCGGCGGGCCGGTCGGGAGACGGCGGCCTGGCACGCCTTGAGGAGCGCCGGGAGCGCCTTCCGCGGGCTTCTCGTCGCTCGAGGCGTCCTCGGTGCCACGGTCGGTCTGCACGAGCTCGATGACGACATCGGGCTCGTCCGCCTTGGCGAGCTCGAGCTTCAGCACCTCGTACCACGCCGCGATCCAGTTGTTGCCGCTGAGCTTCTCCATCATGTCGGGCGGCGTCGCGACCGAGTCGAACTCGGCGGTGTCGCCCGCGGTGTACACCCAGAGCTGCGGTTCGAAGGCGCTGCCGACGTGGAAGACGTCCAGCGCGCAGTCGTCGGAGTCCTGACGGCCGCACTGGACGTCGATGCGGGTGATGGAGGCGGTGGTGTTCTTGAACGTGTCGCCCTTCACCATGCCGTCGAGCTGAAGCTGGTCGGGTCCGGAGAGCATCGAGCGGAGCGCCTCGGCGTTGCCGCGGGCGAACGCGTCGAAGAACTTCAGGACCGCGATGCGCTGCTCGTCGGTTCCAGGCGCGCGCTCCTCGGGAAGGTTGACGCGTGGATCGATGTCGTACTGCGCCATCAGCTCCCTGACGGGAGTAAGCGCCGGCGGCGGTGGCGGCGGCGGCGGCGGGGCCTTGACGATGGGAGCCGGCGGCGGCGGCGGGGGCTCGCAGCCGACCATGAAGGCCGGGGCGAGCGCGACCACGGCCGCGGTCGCGAGAAGGAGCATGCGTGCGCTGTTCTTACGGTGCGTCATGTGGGATGACCTCGCAAGTCTTGTCGATCCGGCGCATGAGGCCCTTCAGCACGTTGCCGGGGGCGAGCTCATGGAAGGCGGCCGAACTGCGCGTGCCGTCTGCCGCCATGGCGGCAAGAAGACCTACGCAGCTCTGGCTCCATCGTACAGGGGAAACCAGCTGCTGCACCAGAAGTTGCCGAAGAAGCCCGGCGTTGGAGGAGTCGTGCGGCCTGGCCGTCACGTTCGACCAGACCTCGGCGCGGAGCGGGGAGACGGCGACCTTGGCGAGGACCTCTCCCATGCGGTCGGCCGCCGGCTGCATGAGCGGGCTGTGGAAGGCGCCGGCGACCTGCAGTTTGGTGGCCCTGACGCCAACATCCCCGGAGACCGCGACCGCGCGGTCGCAGGCCTCGATCGAGCCTGAGAGCACGATCTGGCCCGGGGCGTTGAAGTTGGCGGGGACGAGGACGCCGCCCTCCGCGGTGGCCCGGGCGCAGACGTCGTTCGCCTGCGCCTCGTCGGCTCCGATAAGCGCGACCATGCCGCCCTTCGAGCTCTCGGCGGCCTCCTGCATGAGCTGGCCGCGGCGCATCACGAGCCGCAGGCCGTCCTCGAAGGTGAACGCGCCCGCGAGGTGGAGCGCCGTGTACTCGCCGAGCGAGAGACCCGCGACGGCGCGGATCGAGCGAGCGCGAAGCTCGTCGGGCAGCGCGTGATGGCACGCGACCGCCGCCGTGAAGAGCGCGGGCTGCGAGATGTCGGTGCGGTTGAGCGTCTCCTGCGGCCCGTTGAAGGCGATGTCGGAGAGCGTGCGGCCGTCTGGACCGGCGCCGAAGATGCGGTCGGCTTCGTCGAGGACGGCCTTCGCCTTCGGGCTTGCGTCGCACCAGGCCTTGGCCATGCCGACGGCCTGCGCGCCTTGTCCGGGGCAGAGATAGACGATGGTGCTCATAGGTTTAGGTGCTCCACACCGAGGAAGCCCACGTCAGTCCGCCGCCGAACGCGACCATCATGAAGGGCTTGCCCTTCGTGATCTTGCCTGCGCGCCAAAGTTCGTCGAGGCACAGCGGCACGCTGCCCGCGCTCGAGTTGCCGTAGCGGTCGATGTTCACGTAGATCTTCGAAGGGTCGATGTTCAGCTTCTCGCGCGCGGCGTCGATGATGCGCACGTTCGACTGGTGGCAGATCACCTGGCTCACGTCGTCGGGCGTGAGGCCCGTCTTCGCGAAGGCGTCCTCCATCACTTCCTTGAACTTCGTCACCGCGAAGCGGAAGACTTCCTTGCCATTCATGCGCAGGTAGCCGAGCCGCACGGGGTTCGCGGCGTCCTCCGCGGGCACGTCGCGCTCGTTGCGCGGGATGTAGAGGGCGTGCAGGCCCGAGCCGTCGGCGCCCATGTGCTGGTAGATGCAGCCCTTGGTTGCGTCGGCGTCGGCGCGGATGATCGCGCAGCCGGCCGCGTCGCCGAAGAGGATCGACACCGTGCGGTCGGTGTAGTCGAGGATCGAGCTCATCGCCTCGGCGCCGATCACGGCGGCGGTGCGGACGCGGCCCGCGCGGATCATGCTCTCGGCGGTGTTGAGGCCGTAGACGAATCCGCTGCACGCGGCCACGAGGTCGAACGCGGCGGCGTTCTTCGCGCCGACCGCGGCGGCGATGCGGCAGGCGACCGACGGGCAGGTCATCTCCATCGTGACGGTCGCGACGATGACGAGGTCGATCTCCTCGGCCTTGATCCCTGCGCCTTCGATCGCCCGCTCGAGCGCGCGCTGCGCCAGCGTCGAGCAGCCCTCGGTGCGGAGGTCGAGCACGCGGCGCTCCTTGATCCCCGTGCGCTGCGTGATCCACTCGTCGCTCGTGTCCATCATCCGCGCGAAGTCGTCGTTGGTGAGACGACGGTCCGGCACCGCAGAGCCGGTGCCGAGGATGCGCACGCCGCAGGCGCCGCTGGGAAGTGGTCCCATCATGCGGGGAAGTCCATCGTTGCCCGGGGGCTCATTGCGCGGGCTCTTGGATCGTCTCGAGGCGCGCGTTGATCACCTCGTTCATGCCGCTCAGGACGAACTGCCGCGCGCGGAGCACGGCGTTCATCATGGTGCGCGACACGCTCGATCCGTGCGAGATGAGGCAGGTGCCGTTGACGCCGAGGAGCGGCGCGCCGCCGTACTCGTGGTAGTCGTGCTTGGCGTAGATCGCCTTGACGACGGGCTCGAGGCGCACGGCGAGCTCGGGGTCGGTCTCGAGGACCTGCTGCGCGATCGCCTGGAACAGGCCCTTCGAGAGGCCTTCCGCGAGCTTGAGCATGACGTTGCCGACGACGCCGTCGGTGATGACGACATCGGCATCGCCGTCGAACACGCCGCGGCCTTCGACGTAGCCGATGAAGTTGAGGTTCTCGGCGCCGCGGAGAAGGTCGCGGGCGACCTTCATCTCGCTCGTGCCCTTCTGCTCCTCGCCGCCGACGTTCATCAAGGCGACGCGGGGGTTCTTGATGCCGAGGATGCCGCGCGCATAGGCGTCGCCCATCACGCCGTACTGCGCGAGGTGGACGGGCTTCGGCTCGATGTTGGCGCCGACGTCGATGAGGACGATCGGGCCTGCGAAGGTCGGAACCGTCACCGCGATGCCGGGGCGGATGACGTTCGGCAGGCGGCGCATGTACATCTGGCTCGCGGTGACGCACGCGCCGGTGTTCCCCGCGCTGATCCAGGCGTCGCAGCGGTTCGGGTGCTTGGGGCCCGCGTACTCGGCCGCGCGCGAGATCGAGCTGTCGCGCTTCGAGCGGACCGCCTCGACCGGCGGGTCGTGCATCTCGATCACCTCGCTGCAGTGCACGACCTCGAGCCTGGCGCCGGGGCCATCCTTCGAGAGGCCGCGGTCCTTGATCGCCTCCTCGATGATGTCGCCCTTGCCGAAGAGGACGAGCGTGTCTTCCGCCGGGACCTTCGAGAGCGCGGCAAAGCAGCCCTTGAGGATCTCGTCGGGGGCGTTGTCGCCACCCATGACATCGATGCCGATTCGCATTGCGTGGGGTTTCCTGCGGACGGAAGAATTCGGATAGGTGCGTCGCCCCGCCTACACGGAGCCTTCACAGTCTACGGGATTCTTCCCGCTCCGTGCCGATCGCCGTCGCGCCATCGAGCGCGGAAGCAGCAACGGCGCGCCCGAAGGCACGCCGTTGCGATTGATCCGTGTGCGAACGACTCCGCGCGGGATCGGGGCGGTCTCGAGCGCCGCGGGCTGTATGCCTGCGAAGCGTCCCGGCGACTCGTCCCGCACCGCTCGGGTGTTACGCGTTGTTGTCCTTGTTGACCTTGATCTGCAGGCCGGGGCGCACGTAGCCGCAGCTCGAGCACGCGGTGTGCGAGCGCTTCGCTGCGCCGCAGTTCGGGCAGAGCGTGGTGTGCGAGGCCTTGATCGCCTGGTGGGCGCGACGGCGACGGGTACGGCCGGGAGAGCAGCGGAACGGAGGAACCATGGTCGATCTCGTTTCGAAAGTGCCGAAGCCGAAGGGCCTTGGCGAGGTGCTGAGAGAAGAGACAGTCTAGGGAAACCCCGCGAAGTGTCAAGGTTGCTGGGCGTTGACGGCATCCGCGTGCGGGACCGGCGGATCGGAATGTCGGATAACTCCCGCGCGCAACTTCGCCACGGCTGGAAGCGGGTACGCTCCGATGCATGCAGCCAGCTTCCGGGGCGTCCCCCTCTTCTTCACGCGCGGCGGCGTTCGACGCCGAGCTCTTCACCGACGGCGCGTGCTCTGGCAATCCGGGGCCGGGCGGCTGGGGCTTCATCCTGCGCGTCGACGGCGAGGAACGCGAGGGCTCCGGAGGCGAGCAGCGTACGACCAACAATCGCATGGAGCTTCTCGGCGCGATCGAGGGGCTGCGACTTCTCGACCGCCCGTGCCGCGTGCGGCTCGTCAGCGACTCCCAGTACCTCGTGAAGGGCCTCAACGAGTGGATCGACGGCTGGAAGAAGCGGGGCTGGCGCCGCAAGGATGGGCCGGTGCTGAACGTCGAGCTCTGGCAGGAGCTCGACCGGCTGCGAGCCGTCCACCGCATCACCGCCGAGTGGGTGCGCGGACACGTCGGGCATCCGGAGAACGAGCGCTGCGACCGGCTTGCTGTCGCGGTTATCGACCAGTTTCGTTGATGGCGCGAAATCCGCGGGGTTTCCGCAGGTTCCGAGCGGTGCAGCCCTCGGTCGCCTTGCATGCATGCGGCGGCGCCGTTACGCTTGTCGATCCTACTTCAAGAGTCACCGATGCCCACGATCAATCAGCTCGTCCGTAAGCCCCGCGTCGTCCAGGCCTCCAAGTCGAAGGTCAAGGACCTCATGGCATGCCCGCAAAGGCGCGGCGTGTGCCTTCAGGTCCGCACCGTCACCCCGAAGAAGCCGAACTCCGCGCTTCGCAAGGTCTGCCGCGTGCGTCTCACCAACGGCAAGGAAGTGACCGCGTACATCGGCGGCGAAGGCCACAACCTGCAGGAGCACTCGATCGTGCTCGTGCGCGGCGGCCGCGTGCGCGACCTGCCCGGCGTGCGCTACCACGTGGTGCGCGGCGCGCTCGACTGCCTCGGCGTCGATGGCCGCAAGAAGGGCCGCTCGCAGTACGGCGTCAAGAAGAAGGCCGCTGCAGCCGCCAAGAAGAAGTGATTCGAAGAAGCGATGTGAATCGAACATAGTCCGGAAGTGGCCCTCGGCGGCGATCTCGAACGGGACGTCGCGCGGGAACCGGACGACTGAGTAATCGCGGATACGAACCTTCGGGAATGTCCACCTCCCATCCGCGGTGAAGAGAGGTCAACGCCATCCGGCCGCGACCAGCAGCCACAGAGGAGTTCATCATGGCCCGTCATTTCAAGCGTCCCGACGATGTGTGGCTGAAGCCCGATCCCCGCTTCCAGGACAAGCTCCTGTCGAAGTTCATCAACTGCATCATGATCGGCGGCGAGAAGTCGACCGCGCAGCGCGTCGTCTACGGCGCGCTCGACGCGATCCAGGCCCGCCTCGACAAGGAGAAGAGCGAGACGATGCCGCGTTCGTCGATCGAGCTCTTCCACCTCGCGCTTGAGAACGTCCGTCCGGCCGTCGAAGTGCGCTCGAAGCGCGTCGGTGGTGCGAACTACCAGGTGCCGATGCAGCTGAACCGCCGTCGCCAGCAGTCGCTGTCGTTCCGCTGGGTCATCGACGCCGCCCGCTCCGAGAAGGGCAAGCCCATGCACCTCCGCCTCGCGAAGGAGCTGTGGGACGCCGCGAAGAACGAAGGCGCCGCGGTGACGACGAAGGAGAACACGCACCGCATGGCGGATGCGAACAAGGCGTTTGCGCACTTTGCCTGGTGACCGAAGGTCACCAGGCAAAGTTGAGTTTGAGCGGTCGCGGCTGCGGCCGCTCCCTCTGGTGCTTGAACGAGCGGTCGCGGCTGGGGCCGCTCCCTCTGGTGCTCGGACAGAATCTTTCCATCGGGGCGGCTTTGGCCGCCCCGATGTCGTTTTGTGCGCTTGTGGCGTTGTGCGTGGCCGAGCGCGGAGCGAAGCGAAGCGCGAGCAGGTTGGTGAGAAGGTCGCCAAGCGGGCCGTGTGGCATCACCTCTGGTGATGGCGGCATCGAACCCGCCGTCTGCGCCTCGCTTGCAGTCTGAAGGCACCCCGCGCGTGCGCGGCCGCCACGACCCCCTGCTGCGCAGGGGGATCGTGCCACACGGCACGTCCTGCGACCCCAGCACCGTTCGCGAAGGCTGAGCTCCGCGGTCGTCCGGCCCCCGGTCCTCCCTTCCTCCCTGATTTCCAGCCGCGCACCGTGCGTTACGCTGTCCGCCATGCACGGGCTCATCAACACGGCCGCCGGGGACCTGTTGCGGCGGAAGCCTGACGGCGCCGCACTGCAGCGCACCCGCTCCCGACCGCCGCATGGCCCGTCCGCCGCGATGCAACGGCCCCTCGAGGTCGGCGCCCGCGGCCTCGAAACCTCCGACCGCATCGACCGCACAGGTCCGTGCCACGCATTCGTCATCACGTCGGCGGAGGGCGCACGTTGACCGACGTCGGACCGACGCATGTTTCGGAGAGCGCGCGGCTGCTGCGCCGTCTGTTTCCGTTCTTCATCGAAGTCGATGCCGCCGGCCGCATCGACGCGGTCGGCAGCCGCTGGAGCGCGGTCGCGCCGGAGATTTCGGTCGGAGCGAACCTCTTCAACGAGATCGAGGTCGAGCAGCCCGCTGCGATCGTGTCGCTCGCGGACGTCGAGCGCCGTCCGGAGGATGTGTTCCTGATATCCCTCCGCAGGCGCAGCGACTTCAAGCTCCGCGGACAGTTCGTGGTCGACCGTGCGCAGGATGGCGTCGTGCGCGCCGTGTTCGTCGGCAGTCCTTGGATCAGCAGGCTCGAGGACCTCTCGCGCTTCGGACTCGAGCTCTCCGACTTCCCGCCGCACGACTCGCGCGGCGACTTCCTCATCCTCCTCCAGTCGCAGGAGTCGACGCTCGCCGACATGCAGCTGCTGACGACGCGGCTGCGCTCGACCGCCGACGCCCTCGAGGCGCGCAACAGCGAGATGGAGCGCGAGCTCGAGCTTCGCACCCAGCTCGAGTCCCAGCTGCGTCAGAGCCAGAAGATGGAGGCGGTCGGACGGCTCGCGGGCGGCATCGCGCACGACTTCAACAACATCCTCATGGCGGTGCAGGGCTACGCGGCGCTCGCGCTGTCGCGGCTCGGAACGAACGATCCGGTCCGCGGCTGGGTCGAGGAGATCCGCAGGGCATCCGACCGGGCCGCCGCGCTGACGCGGCAGCTGCTCGCGTTCAGCCGCCAGCAGGTGATGCGGCCGGCGGCGCTCGATCTCCTGAAGGAGGTGCGCGAGGTCGAGGGACTGCTGCGGCCGATCATCGGCGAGCGCATCACGCTGTCGGTCGTGCAGAACGGCGAGGTCGGCCGCGTCTGGGCGGATCCGTCCGCGATCCACCAGATCGTGATGAACCTCGCGATCAACGCGCGCGACGCGATGCCCGGCGGAGGCGTGCTCGAGATCTCGATAGGTCCGTCGCGCACGAAGGAAGGCGCCGCCGAGCCGGGCTTCGCGCTGATCGAGGTGCGCGACACGGGCATCGGCATGGACGACGCGACCAAGGCGCGCATCTTCGAGCCGTTCTTCACGACGAAGGAAGTCGGCAAGGGCAGCGGCCTCGGTCTCGCCACAGTCTACGGCCTCGCCGAGCAGTGCCATGGTTCGGTCGCGGTCGAGTCGCGGCTCGGGCAGGGAGCCCTGTTCCGCGTGCGGCTGCCGCTCGCGGTCGAGTCCGCCGTCGGCAGCGCGGGGATCCGGAACGGCGATGCGCACGGCGGGCGGGGCGAGCGGGTGCTGCTCGTCGAGGACGAACCGCTGGTGCGGCGGCTGCTCGAGCAGCTCCTGTCGCGGGCGGGCTATCAGGTGGTCGCCGCCGCGGACGCAGGCGAGGCGCTCTCGCGTGTCGAACGTGGGCACGCGCTCGACCTGCTCGTGACGGACGTGGTGATGGCGCAGATGACCGGCATCGAGCTCGCCGCCGAGATCGAGGCCGCGCACGGAGCGATTCCGACGGTGTTCATGTCGGGACACACCGATCTCGATGTCATCCGCGGCGGCAAGCTCGCGCCGCACCAGCGCTTCATGCCCAAGCCCTTCGCGCCCGCGGAGCTCCTCGTCATCGTGCGCGAGCTGATCGAGTCGACGGCAGGGCGGCGAAATTAGTTCCTGAAAATGGTGCGGACTTTCGGGGGCGCGTCGTTGCGCGTGGTAGCGTCGCGCCGCGCGAACGGGAAAGGAGCGTGTTGCATGGGATCTGGTTGGAAACGGACACGGCCTGCGGGCCGGGTGCTGTCGCACGCCGGCGTGGCGTCGGTGGCGGTGGCCGCAGCGCTTTGGAGCGCGGCGGCGCATGGAGTGGAACGTGAACGGACGCGTGAACGGACGCGTGAACGGACGCGTGAACAGACGCGTGAACAAACGCATGAACAAACGCATGAACAAACGCATGAGCAAACGCATGAACGGATGGACCGGCGGGCGACCGCGA
The DNA here is from genome assembly GCA_044356505.1 of Phycisphaerales bacterium. GTDB lineage: Bacteria > Planctomycetota > Phycisphaerae > Phycisphaerales > SM1A02 > QWPT01. The sequence goes on along the minus strand of JBIKWD010000023.1, from coordinate 9,461 downwards.
TGGGTCGACCGGACGCCGCCGTCTTTGGCGGGAACCCCGAGGCGCGGCTGGGGCGGATCGCGGAGGGGCTCGCACAGTGCGCGTTCGACGCGCTGGTCGCTGCCGCATGGAGCGACGGGGTGTCTCCTGTCGTGGTCGTGCCCCCGGGGCTCGCCGAGGAGATCGACCGTACCACCGCGATCGCGCTTCTCTCACGCCCGCAGCCCGCGCGTGCGTGCGGAGCATGGGATGCGCTGCGGCTTGGGAGCGCGCGTCCAAGCGGACCGACGGACGTCGGAGGCGGCACGGCCGCGAGGATCAGGGCGCCGCTTGCCTACCCCGTGACCGACCTCGACCTTGAGCGCGCGTGCCAGCTGATGGCCCGCGAGGCGCTGCTTGCGGTCCTTCCACCTGACGAGCGGCTGCCGGCGGACCTCGTTCGCGATCTTCTCGTCCACGCGCCGCTGCCGCCCACGAACCCCGCCGCCGATCCGTCGCTGGCGCGGCGCGTGCAGAAGCTCGAGCGCGCGGGAAAGCTCACGCGCGGACAGCGCGTCGAGGCGGAGCGCGTCGTGTCCGAGTTCGAGGAGGCCCGGGCGGCGGCGACCGCGTGGAAGACGCGGTACGACGCGCTTCTCGCGGGCATCGCGTCCCGCGCCGACGGCGAGGAAGGCCGCGCGCTTGTCGCGATCGCCCGCCGCACGCACGCCGCGCGCACCGGATGGAGTCCCCGCGACGGAGCCGTCGGCCCCGAGCGCGCGGCGCGCGGCGGCGACGAGGTGGTCCGCTCGGTGCGGAAGGCGCTCGCGGAGGGGCAGACCTGCTACGCGCTCTCCGAAGTGCTCGTCGCGCTCGAACCCGTCCGTGTCGCGCGCATCGACTCGCTTGCGGTCTCGGGCGAGGGCCGGCTTCGCGTGGGACGCAGCGAATCGGCCGTACCGCAGGACGTGATCGACTCGTGGCGCCGCGCCTGCGGACTCGAGCGCAGCGCGGTGGGTTGGACGGGAATCTCCGCGCGTCCGCGGCCGCGGCTTCCGAGGATCAGGGACGCTCCCTTCGGAATCAAGCCGTTGTGACGGCGCAGGGTGCCGGCGCCACGCATGCACCGACGGCGAAGGACCGTCGGAAGCGACCGCGGTTCGACTACCCTTCGGACCGTGGACGCAGCCCACGACCGGTTTCTTCGCCAGATCCAGCTTCCGCGCTTCGGTGCGGAGGGGCAGTCGCGGCTTGCCAGCGCCCGCGTGCTCGTCGCCGGGTGCGGCGCGCTCGGGACCGTGGTCTGCGAGCAGCTCGCGCGCGCGGGGGTCGGGACGCTCGTCGTGGTCGACCGCGACGTGGTCGAGTTGTCGAACCTCCAGCGGCAGACGCTCTTCACCGAGGCCGACGCCCGTCGCGGCGTTCCAAAGGCGGAGGCGGCGAAGTCTCGGCTCGCGCAGGTGAACGCGGGTACGGTCGTGCGCGCCTTCGTCGACGACATCCACGGCGGAAACGCGCGGCGGTACGTCGCGGAGGTCGATCTCGTGGTCGACTGTCTCGACAACTTCGAGACGCGCTACGTCCTGAACGACTGCGCGGTCGAGCGGGGGATCGCGCTCGTCTACGGCGGCGCGGTCGCCATGCGCGGCATGGCCGCTGCGCTGCTGCCGGTCACCGGCGCCGATGGCGGCGGACTCGTGCGGTGGGATCGCGCGCGCGCGACGCCATGCCTCCGCTGCCTCGCACCGGATGGGCCCGCCCCCGGCGAGGTCGAGACCTGCGAGACCGCGGGCATCCTCGCGGCGGCTGCGTCGGTGACCGCGTCGATCGAGGCTGCGCTCGCGATCCGGCTTGTGGCCGAGGGGGCCGCGCATGTGCCTCCGTCGCTGGTGCGGTTCGACCTCGGCTCGATGGAGTTCTCGTCGAGTTCGCTCGTGGGTGCGCGCGACGGCGGTTGCGTCTGCTGCGCCGCGCGCCGCTTTGAGTTCCTCGCGGATGGCGACGCGCAGCTGCAGCGTTGGCGGGTCCTCTGTGGCCGCGGCGCGGTCGAGGTCGCGCTCGGTGCGCCGCTCGAGGCGAACGCGATCGCGCGGGCGGTGGCCAAGCTGTCGGCGACAGGTGTCGCGCACCACGAGCGCCACGGCGCGACGGACGTGGTGACGGCGTCGATCAAGACGGAGCCCTGGCCGGATGGGTCGCGGTCCCCGATCGAACTCGCCCTTCTCTCGGGAGCCGCAGGCACGTTCGCGATCGTCTCGGGCACCACCGATCCCGAGCGAGCCCGGTCGCTGGTGTCGCGCTACCTCGGAGTCTGAGCGGACGGCGGGAATCTCGCCTGCGTGCGTCGACCCCGATTTCATCCGAGTGTCGGGAGTTTGGCCGCCGCGGTTGGCGGCCTGCAGGATGAAGCTACACTTGAACTGTCGGGGCCATGGGACGCGGACGCGATGGCGCCCGGACGGCCCGACAGGAGGTGCGCGCATGGCCATGACCTTTGCCGAACTTGTGGGACGGATCGCCGAGATCGGGGTCGATTTCCGCGCTTCGCGCGAGCACAACGAGGTCGTGGTGGCGGTGCCGACGCAGCACTACGTCGACCCCCACGACGGCGAGCGGAGCATGCTCCTCCACGTGATGCTGCAGGAGGAGGGCCGGATGCTGCGCATCTGCGTGCCCGAGGTCTACGCGGTGAACGCCTTCGCGAACAAGGGCGCGATGTGCGAGGCGATGCTCGCCGCCAACTGGCGCGTCCGCGTCGCAAGCTACGTCCTCGACGAGACCGACGGCGAGGTCCGCGTCGTCTGCGACGTGCCGCTCGAGGACGGCGTCGTCACCAGCGCGCAGGTGTCGCGCATGCTGACCCTCGTCGCATGGACCGTGGACCAGTTCGATCCGGTCATCCGGCGCGCAGGCACCGACGGCGTCGTCAGCTTCAGCGAGATCGACGAGCGCGTCCTCAAGGAGACGCCCGAAGAGACCTCGGGGCCCCGTCGCCGGAAGAGCCGCTCGCGCCGCGAGCGCCGCGAGCTCGCCGACCTGATCAAGGCCGCGGGCGGCGTCGAGGGCCTGCGCAAGCTGCTCGAGGATCACGGGCTGTAGCGCGGATGCGGGGCGGCCTGCCGGGTGGTCGATGTCGGATACACTCGGCGAATGACCACCGCAACCACCTCCGCCGGAACCGGCGCCCTCATCGCCCCGAGCCTCGCCCTCACGCTCCGCTATGCCGAGGATCTCGTGAAGACGATCCCCGCGGAGCGTTTCTGCGAGATGCCCACCAAGGACATGAACCACCCCGCGTTCTGCGTCGGGCACCTCGCGATCTACTCGAACCGCGTCCTCGAGATGCTCGGGCGCGCCGACCTCAAGATCGAGATGCCCTTCGGCGACGAGCACTTCAAGAACGGCGCCCCCTGCGTCGCGCAGGACGGCCGCTATCCGTCGAAGGACGTGATCTGCGACACCTTCTTCAAGGGCTGGCGCGCGGTGCTTTCGGCGCTGCCGACCGTCGACGACGCGGTCTTCGCCCGCGAGAACCCCGCCGAGGGACGCTTCAAGGAGATGTTCCCGACGGTGGGTAGCGCCGTGAACTTCCTCTGCGGCGGGCACCACATGATGCACCTCGGGCAGCTCTCGACCTGGCGCCGCGCCGCGGGCCTTGGCTCGGCGCACTGATTCGGTTCCGTTTGCGCGGATTGTGCGGGGGAGCCGAAGGCCGGCGGCCCATCCGACTGATACGTAGCCACGGTCCACCATGACGCGGACGCCGTCGCGCAGCGTCGATGGTGGCCCTGTGGCCCGTCGGAGTCCTCCACCATGCAGAAAATCTCGCGAAATCCGCTTCGGTCTCTCTCCACGCTCGCCTTCTCGATGGTGGTGGCGCTTGCTGCGCTCCTCGTGCCGGCGACTCCGGCCTGTGCGCAGGGAATGGAGGCGGTTGCATCGCCTCTGACCACGAAGCGCCTCGGCCGGCTGCTCGGCCTGTACGTCGCGCCAACCGAGCAGGAGGCGGCCGCGATCGACCGCCTGCACGAGGCGTACCTCGCCCGTTTCCGCGCGGAGCTCGACCCCGAGATCTCCGGGCTCACGAAGGGCTTCGCCACCGGCATGCCGGCGAAGGCCGACTACGAGAAGTTCCTGCGCGACCTCTCGAGGCTCCAGGCCAAGATCGGCGAGGCCGACAACGCCTTCTTCAACAGCGCTGCGGAACTGGTCGCGGAGCAGCGTCGCGCCGGCATGCAGCGCGTGCGCGAAGCGCGCGAGCGGCAGCGAAACCTCTCGGGCGTCGCGCGCATGGCGCCCATGATGTTCGGCGGCGGCATGGCGTTCGTGGATCTCGTGGACGTCCTCTCGCGCAGCGAGTACCTGCGCGAGGTGCCCGAGGCCTCGCGCGAGCAGTTCGACACGCTCCTTCGCTCGAAGGAGCAGCGTCTTCTCGCGCAGAGCCGTCTCTACAACGCACAGACCTTGGGCGCGCTCAAGTCGGTGTTCGACATCTCGATCGAAGCCCAGGAGGCGGCGACCGCCGCGGCCGAGGGCGTGACCGACCAGGCCGCCCTTGCGAAGGTGCAGATGGAGCAGATGCAGCGCATGATGGAGCGCATGCGGGAGATCGGTGCGGAGCCGAACCGCATCGTGGCTTCCACGGTCGAGGCCAATCGCCAGGCCGTGCGCCAGTTCGCGTCGGTGCTGTCGGAGAACGCCTATCACAAGCTGCGCGCCGAGGTCGCCCGCCGCTCGATGGGATCGCTCGTGCGGTTCTCGCTCGGAGGCTTCGAGGAAGCGCAGTCCGTGAACCCCGCGGCGGTGATCTCGCGGCTGCGTCGCGATCCCGACGTGACCGCCGACGCGCGTGCGCTCCTCGACCCGATCGAGCTCTCCTGGCGCCGTGATCGCGCGGACCGTACCGAGCGCATCGCCGAGCTCTGCAGCCAGATCGACGTAGGCAAGATGATGATGGGTGGTGTCGGCGGGGCGGGCCCCGATCCGACGATCACCGCGATCGAGCGCGAATCCGTGGCTCGCGCCGAGGATGCGCAGCGTGCCTACGCGGCCATCGCGGCTGCGGTCGGCCCGGACAAGAGCGCCGAGCTGTTCGGCAAGCGCAACGCGATGAAGCCCGACGCCGCGGGCGGCGTGCAGGAAGTCGAGATGATCTTTCCGCATCAGGTCGAGGCCGTGGTCCCCGAGCCCGAAGCGTGGCACGACGTGCCTGCGGTGCTCGGCGTCGCGCACGTGAACGTCGCGCCGCGCGCGTGGACCGCGCGCGAGCTCGCGCGCCTGTACCAGCCCCTCGGCCTGCCCGAGGCGTCGCTTGCGGTGCTCGAGGGAGTCGTCGAGGGATGGCGCGCGCGCGAGTGGGACGCGAAGGTCGTGCCGATCGGCACTGCGTTGTCCGACGCGACGTCGAAGCTCTACTCGGACGCGGCGGACGGCAAGAACCAGCCCGATGCCGCGTCGTTCGCCAGCATCGAAGGACTCCGCCAGCAGCTCGTCGACGCCGTGTTCGCGGCCGACCTCGCCCTTTCGAGCGAGCTGCAGGCCGCTCTCGGCCTCGCCTCCGACAGCGCCGAGCTGCTCTGCCTGCGCCTTGAGCGCGCAGCCTTCGCGGCGTCGAGCCCGGGCTTCAGCCCCGAGGGCACGCGACAGGTCGCGTCGCCCGCGGCGATCCTCGAGCGCGCCGACGTGACGCCGGACGTCGCGCGCAGGTTCTTCGAGGGTTCGCGAGAGGAATGGAAGGCCTTCGCCGACAGGCTCCAGGAGGAGGCGCGCGAGGGACTCGATCGCACGCGACGGCAGCAGGCCGCGATGCGGCTCGCACAGCAGGACGCAAGCTGGGAGGCGTACCAGCGGATCGTGGCCGCAAACGACGCCGCCGCGAAGGCGTACTTCCGCGCCTACGACGAGCTCTGCGACCAGGCCGCCGCCAAGGTCGGCGGCGGGGAAACCGGAGACCAGATCAAGCGCGCGCGGCTTGCGCTCGCATGGCCCGAGGTCTACGCGTCGGTCGATTCCGCGATCTTCCAGCTTGATTCCGCCCTGGCGCTCGAAGGACTCGCCGACGCGCAGCGCGACCGGCTGGAGGCGCTGATGGCGGAGTACGAGGCGGTCTACCACGCGCTCTCGGAGAAGATCGCGAGCGGCGCGGGCGAGTTCGACTCGTACGATCCCGAGGCCTGGCGCGCGATGCAGGAACGCCTCGAGGCGAGGCAGAGGCTGCGCTTCCAGCGCGACGAGCACACCGAGAAGGCGCGCGCCGACATGCGCCGCATCCTCGGCGACGAGCTCGCCTCGCGCGTGCGCGGGCTCGTGCGCGACGAGTACGCGCCGCCGAAGGCGACCGCCATGCAGGGCTTCGATCCCTTCCTGCCCGAGGACGACTGATCGGCTCCGCGGGGCCCGCGATCGGACGCTCCAACTCAGATCGAACACGTCCGCCCCGCCCGGGGCGGCGTCTCTTTTCGATGCCCGCGGATTTGCGCAACCTTTGGATTTTTCGAGAGGGGCACTGTACGGCTTGCAACTTCGGACGCTCTTTGCGTAGAAGGCTCACCATGCAGAGACTCGTCTTCTTCGCGCTGCGTCCGCTCGCACTCGTCTTCGCCGTCGTCGCGGCGCTGCTCGCCTCCGCGCCCGCCGCGCACGCACAGCAGCCTGTCACGCCGCCTCTGACCACCAAGCGGCTCGAACGGCTGCTGAGGGTCTATGTCGCGCCGACGCCCGCGGAGGAGGCGGCGATCGATGAGCTGCACGAGACGTATCTCGCGAGGTTCCGCGCCGAGATCAAGCCGGAGCTCGAGTCGTTGCCGGGCCTGTTCGGCGGGGCGCTGCCGGCGCGCGAGGACTTCGAGAACGCGCTGCGCGAACTCGACCGGGTGCACGCGAAGATCGCGGAGATCGAGAAGGGCTTCTTCGACGAGGCGACCGCGCTGCTCGCCGAGGAGCGGCGCGCGGGCATGCAGCGCGTCCGGGAGTCGCGCGAGCGCCAGCGCAACGTCACGGGCCCGTCGTCTCACGTCTTTCAGAACGTCGATGGCCGCGGCGTCTTCGTCGATCTCGCCGATCTCCTCGCCCGCGACGAGTTCATCCGTGAGGTGCCCGAGGCGGCGCGGAAGGACTTCGACGCGTTCCTTCTCGCACAGGAGCAGCGCCTGCTCGCGCAGAGCCGCAGCTTCGCGAGCGAGTGCCGCAAGGCCCACGAGCAGTGGTACGAGGCCATCGTGGAGCAGAATCAGCTCGCGATGCAGGCCACGGAAGCCCATCTCGACGCCGCGGAGGCGGGGGCCATGGGCGGCGAGGCCGCGGCCGCGGCCGAGGAGGCGCTGGCGCTGGCCAGGAGCCGGCTCGTCGAGCTTCCCAAGCAACGGGCGGAGGAGAATGCGAGGAACGCAAGCCGCGCCGTCCGCCTCAACGCCGAGGCGAACCGCGCGGCCGTGCTGCAGCTCGCGACGATCCTGCCGGAACTCTCGGTCCACCGCTTGCGGGCCGTCGTCGCGCACCGGTCGACGCGAACCATGGACCTCCAAGCCGCCCTTGGCGAGACGGCCCTTCTGCGCGGCTTCCACGGTGATCTTCCCGCGCTCCTCGCCATGCTCCGCCGCCATCCCGGAATCACCGCCGAGATGCGCGAAGCGTTCGATCCGATCGAGCTGGCGTGGTACCGCGAGGTTGCCGACAACCTCGAGAAGGCGGCCAAGCTCTCGTACGACACCAACCTCGGCCAGTACTTCGTCGACTCCATGAGGGATCCCGGCTCGGTCGACCCCGCGGTGAAGGCCGCCGTCGCGACACTCGCGGAAGAGGCGCGCGAGGCCGACCAGCGGGCCTATCGCGCCATCGCCGCCATCATCGGCACTGAGAAGAGCGAGTCAGTCTTCGCCCGGCAGCAGACCGTGGTCGGAGCCGTTGGCGCGGAGAGCGCGGGTCCGGTGACCCTGATGCCGAACCTCGCGGGCGGACTCGCGGACGGTGCAGCCGCGGCGCCGGTCGTCGAGATCGATACCATCGGGGGCGCGGTGTATTTCACTTCGCTGCCCGCCGCATGGACCGCGGCGAAGATCGCTCGTACTCTCGAGCCGCTCGGGGTGTCGGAGCCCTCCCTCGCCGTGATCGAGAGCGTGGTCGAGGACTGGACCGCGCGGGAGTGGGATCCGAAGGTCAGGTCGCTGGGCACGGAACTCAGCGCCGTCACGAAGTCGATGTGGGTTCCGCGGGCCGACGGGCGGTTCCAGTTCGACCGGGAACGCACGAAGCAGGCGTGCGAACTGCGGCTTCGCTTCGTCGACGCATCCTTCGCCGCCGAAGCCGTGCTCTGGCAGGAGCTCGCCAACGCGCTCGGACTTGGGATGGACAGCGCCGAGGTGCTGTTGCTGCGGCTCGAGAGGGTGCGTTTCCTCGCCGGTTCGAGCAGCTCCATGTTCAACCGCGAGAACCCTCCGCCAAGCGCGATCCTCGCCCGCGCCGATGTCTCGCCCGAGGCGGCACGCGCATTCATCGACGGATCCCGCGACGCGTGGGTGGCGCTGGCGGAGAAGCTGCCCGCGGGCGTACGCAGCATGGTCGAAGCGAGCAACCGGTTGCAGCTTGCGGCCACGCCGCAAGCCGCCGGCGAGTTCTACTACGCGGAAGAGTCGTTGCCTGCCCGCGAGAGCGCCTCAGCCGTTCTCATGCACCGAGTCGCCCGCAAGTACGGCGCCCTCTGCGACGACGCCGCGACGAACGCGAGCGAGAGCGCCGAGGTCTCGGCAGCCCTTCGGCGCGCGTACCTTTCGCTCGCGCGGCCCGATCTCTACAACCCTTCCGACAGCGCGAACGCGGCGCTCGACGCCGCGCTCGTCCTCGAGGGGATCACCGCCGAGCAGCTTGCCCGCCTCGAGGCGCTCAAGGCCGAGTACGAAGCCGTCTTCGACTCGCTCTCCGAGAGGATCGTGATCGGCCCGGCCAACCTAGATCTCGCCGAGCGCGGGTCGCAGCAGGGCATGGAGGCGATCGCCGCGTTCGAGGGAAAGCTGCTCCTGCAGCGCACCGAGGTGACGCAGAAGGCGCGCTCGGATGCGCGGAGGATCCTTGGCGACGAGCTCGCCGCGCGCGTGCGCGGGCTCGGTCCCGCCGACGCCGATGCAGCGTCGAACCCGACGCAGATGCCGTTCGGCGGCATCCGGGACGACGACTGAAACCTGCGTCGTCTGAAACCGAAATCCCCGACCCTCCGGCTTGAAGCATCGGTCGCTGAAGTACGATGCCCGGCTGTTCGCGTCCACATCGCCTTGCACGCAGGGGTCCACCATGCAGAGTCTCGCCCGCCTTGTCCTGCGCCCGTTCGCACTTGCCGTCGTCGCGATCGCCGCCACGCTTGCATCCGCGCCGGTCGCGCACGCGCAGGCGTCGCAGGCCGTCGCCTCGCCGCTCACCACCAAGCGGCTCGAGCGGCTGCTCAAGGTCTATGTCTCGCCGACGCCCGAGGAGGCCACCGCGATCGACCGTCTGCACGAGGCGTATCTCGCCAG
>JBIKWD010000180.1:0-6517 GCA_044356505.1 Phycisphaerales bacterium | reverse complement strand
ATCCGCTCGATGGCCGACTTCGAGCCCCGCAACATCGCCAAGCAGGTGCCCGCCCTTGCGGCGCTTCTCGACCAGCGCGAGATGATCGAGCAGATCCTCGCGAACGCCGAAGTGCGCCCGCAGGACTACGACGCGCTCCAGGCTCTCTTCGGCGACGAGCGCGTGAAGAAGCTCTTCGCCTGACCCGTTCCGTCGCGTTTCCAGTGAGTCCGCGCCGGGGCCGTCTCCGAGACGCCCGGCGCCTTGAAGAGGATTGACGAATGTCCGAAGCAGAGACCCAGTCATCGTCCGCGACCGAACTCTCCGCTCGCGTGGTCGAGTTCAAGGACCTCATCCAGGATGCGCTCAAGGGCGCCAAGCAGCTGCCCGGCGAGAAGTCCGAGGTGGCGGAGATCATCGCCAAGCTCGTCGACAATGCGATTCTGCAAGGCAAGAAGCCGCTCAAGGCCGGCCTTGTCAAGCTGCTCAACGAGGCGAAGGTCGAGATCGAGAAGCGCATCTCCCGGCAGCTCGCCCATGTGATGCACGCGCCCGAACTCCTCAAGCTCGAGGGCTCGTGGCGGGGCCTCCACCACATGGTCAAGGAGGCTCCCGATGATCCGAAGATCCGCTTCGACGTGCTGAACGTGACGCGCAAGGAGCTCTCCGACGACCTGACGAAGGCCATGAACTTCGACAAGTCGCAGCTCTGGCGCAAGGTCTTCGAGGCGCGCATCGGCAAGTACGCGGGCACCCCGATGGCCGCGATGGTGTGCGACTTCGAGTTCAGCCATGCACCCGAGGACGTCGCCATGCTCGATGCCCTCGCGTCGATCGGCAAGGGCGCCCACAGCCCCGTCCTCACCGCGGCATCGGCCGCGATGTTCAAGATGGACGACTTCCAGGAACTGGACAAGGCCGACCGCTTCACCCGCATCTTCGAGTCGAACAAGGCCGAGTACGCGGCGTGGAACACCTTCCGCGAGTCGCCGAACTCGAACTTCGTCGCGATGACGGTCCCGCGATTTCTTGGCCGCCATGTCTACGGCAACCAGGGCGTCACGAAGAAGGCCGACGGCCTCGAGGGCTTCAACGAGTTCGAGTACGCGGCCGATGGCTCGCTCGAGGGCGTCGATCAGTCGCAGCTCTGCTGGTCGAACGCGGCGTACCTTGCGGGTGCGAACCTCGTGAACGCGTTCTACAACTACGGGATCGCCGTCGCGATCCGCGGCCAGAAGAACGGCGGTCTGTCGGGTTCGCTCCCGAACTTCGTCTACAAGACCAAGAAGGGCACGCAGGTCATGGTGGGCCCCGCCGAGGTCCAGAACGGCACCCGCGCCGACAACGAGCTCAGCGAGCTTGGCTTCTGGAGCATGGCGCAGCTCGACCAGCAGGACAAGTGCTGCTTCTACGGCGCGCAGACCGTGCAGAAGCCGAAGAAGTTCACAGACCCTGACCGCTCGAACGATGCGAACATCTGTGCGCGTCTTCCCTATGTGCTCGCGACGGGGCGGCTCATTCACTGCCTCACGCGTCATGCGCAGACGATGATCGGCAGCTCCAAGTCTGACCGACAGATCCAGGAGGAGCTGGTCGATTGGGCCGTCTCGCAGTTCGTGTCGCTCGACGCGACCACCGAGCACGAGAAGCGCATGAAGCCGTTCGCCGAGATCAAGATCGAGGTGGCCTCGGATCCCGAGGACGGCGGCAAGAAGCTGCTGAACTTCTTCCTGAAGCCGCATCTCCAGATCGAGCAGCTGCACGGCTCCGTCCACCTCGTCGGCAAGTTGCCCAAGCCCGCCTGACGCTGCAGTTGCGCGCGGGGGGCGTGGCGGAAACCCGCGGCCGCCTCTCCGCGCGCGCTCCATCGGCATGTTTCCCAGGCACCCGCTGGGTGCCCGTCTCCCATGAGGCGAGCGAGTTGACGCGGATCGAACGCCCAGTCTCCCCCGCGGAAGCCTCGTCCGGAGGACGCCGGGGCGAGGCGATCCTTGCGTCTTCGCACGGCGGAAACCGGCGGCTTTCCGAGCGTGGGCGCCGGGTCCTTCGTCACATGCTCATCGAGCTCGACGAGCGGCTGAGCCTGCAGCTCTCCGCGATCGTCGCCCATGCCGAGCTCCAGCGGCTCGAGCGGTCCTGGCGCGAGATGCACCTCCTCGTCACGAGCGTGGCGGGCTCGCTCGCCGAGGGAAGGAGGGCGGGCAACGTTCGTGCGCGCGTCGTGGTGCGCGTCCTTGATCTCACTGCTCGCGAACTCCTGCAGGACATCCAGGGCGCCATGAGCCGGCGGAAGACCCAGATCTTCCGCCATCTCTACGGAAAGGGCATCGACTTTCCGGCGGGGCAGCCCGTCGGGCTGATCGTGGTCGGATTCGAGTTTGGCGGCGAGGATCTCGCGCGCGCCGGTTTCGACGATGTCGCCGCGCGCGAGTTCGCCGAGTACTTCGCCTGGCTTGGCAGCGAGTGCCTCGCGCCGGTCGCAATGGGCATCTCGCCAGGGTTCCTGTCGTTCGACTCGTTCGACGAACTGGCGCACGTGGTGCCCGAACGGCTCTGCCACCCGCGGCTTGCGCGCGCGACGTGGCTCGACAGGATGCGGCGCTCGGACGAGTCGCGGTTCCTCGTCTTCACCATGCCGCGCGTGCTCCTGCGTGGGCCGCACCGTCCGTCGCACGACGTCGACTGCGGCTTTGGCTTCCGTCATGCGCGCTGGCGCCCTGCCAACGAGCGACTTGGCGCCGCGGCGGCGGTCCGTGGCGAGAGCGTCGACGACCGCCACCTCTTCGGAAGCGCTGCGTTTCCGCTTGCTGCGGTGATCGCCCGAAGCTTCGCCTTCTCGAGCTGGTTCACCTACGTGCGCGGCGTCGAGTGCGGGGACGACTGGTCTCCCGACGGAGGCGGGGTGTTCGTGCCTCCTGCGTGCGAGGAGTTCGCGACCGACGCCGGCGCCACCGCCGTGAAGCCGAGCGTGGACGCCGTCTACTCCGAGCGCACCGAGGAGCGCCTCGGAACGCTCGGCCTGACGGTGCTCTCGGGCTCGTCCACCCGCGGCTGGACCGTGTTCCACTCGATCCCGAGCTTCCGCGACATCACCGCCATCTCGTCGGGTCGCGATGCGGTCTCGGAGCGGCTGGGAGCGATGGTGCAGTACCTGCTCTGCGCGTGCCGTGTCGCACATCTCGTGCACCGATACTCGCAGACGCTGATCGGCTCGACGTTCACCGCGCGGCAGATCGAGGAGCACCTGCAGGCGTGGCTCTCGCAGTATCAGGTCGACAATCCCGACACGGGCTCCGCACTGCTCCTCAAGCGGCCCTTGCGCGGGGTGCGGGCGGCCGTCCGCAGCGACCCGGAGAACCTAGGCAAGATGCTCGTCGACATCTGGCTCCAGCCGCACAGCCAGTTCAGCGGATCAACCGCCAACCTGCATCTCGTGGCGGCGGTGAACGACGCGAGCCGCCGCGGCGGTGGAGGGCGTTCATGAATCCGGTGTTTGGTGCCGTCCAGGCAGGCGACCTCGACAAGGCGCTTGCGCTCGCCGAGGGTGGCGTGCGCGACAACCCATCGTGCCCGCTCGCCCGCGCGGTGCTCGCCGACGTCCTCATGATCCGAGGCGAGTTCGAGCGCGCGGAGACGCATCTCGGCGCGGTGCTGCGATTCGATCCGTCGCAGGAGCGCGAGGTCGGCTCGCTCCTTCAGATGCTGCGCGCCGAGTGCGACCGCCAGCAGGTCTTCGCAGAAGGCCGTTCGCCCGAGTTCCTGATTCCGCCCACCGAAAGCATGAAGCTGCGGCTCGGGGCGCTCGCCCATCTCCGCGCGGGTGACGCGGCCCGCGCGCACGAGATGCTTCGCGGGGCATCGGAGATCGAGACCGGATACATGGCGATCGCCGACGGGGGCGCGGCCGCACCCTTCGCCGACTGGGACTCGCGCTTCGGCACGACGCTCGAGGGGCTGAGCGCTTCGGGCAAGTACTACTGGATTCCGCTGTCGGCTGTGCTCAGCATCGAGTTTGGGCGCGTGCGCACGCTGCGCGACCTCGCGTGGCGCAGCGCGGTGGTGACGCTCGGCGACGCCGCGCGTCCGCCTTCGGCCGATGCGGGTACGAGCGGAAACGTGGCCTTCCTCTTCATGCCCACGCGCTACCCGGGAAGCGAGTCGTCGGTCGACGGCCTCCTTCGCGCCGGCTGCGCGACCGAGTGGTCCGAGCCTGTTCCGGGCGTCGGGATCGGCGTCGGCCAGCGGGTCTACCTCCACGGCGATGCGGCCATCGCCGCGGTGTCGCTGTCGGCCGTCGCGCTTGCGGGCGGCGATGCGGCCGCTGCGCGAACGGAGGACGCGTCATGACGTTCGACGGGCGCGGCCTGACGCTTCTCCAGCGCCTGTCGACCGACGCGCGCACCAGTCCCGTGACGCCGGCGGAAGCGCTCGCGTCTGCGCTCGAGTCGCTGCTGCAGAGCCGTCGCCGTCCGCTTCCCGACCGATGGGAACGCTCGGGCTCGCGCGAAGCGCCGGGAGTCGGGGCCTCGGTCCTGAACTACGGCATTCCTCCCGTCGAGAACTGGCGACTCGCCAACGACGCGCATCAGAGCGCGCTCGCGACCGAGGTCGAGCGTGCGATCGAGGCGTTCGAACCGAGGATCCGCGTGCTCGAGGTGACCGTGCGCGTGGCCGACGCCTCGAGCGGCAGGGTCGACGACGGCACGAAGTGGAGCGACCAGATCCTGCTGCGGATCCAGGCCGAGTGGCGGCAGAGCGGCGCGCGTGTCGAGGTCGAGGCGGGCTGGGGCATCGAGGAGCACCGCGTGTGGTTCAAGCGCAAGGATGATTGACGGCGGCGGCGTGCGGGCGCGCGGTTCGCCTCGAACGCGCATGGCAAGGCGATCGAAGGGTTGGTGTACGGCGCGCGTGTCAGGTCAGGTTCGAAGAGTCTGTTTCCAAAGAGTCCCATGAACGATCCACTTCTCCACTTCTACAGCGACCAGCTGCAGGCCCTGCGCCGCGAGGCGCGTGCATTCGCCGAGCGCTACGCCCTGGCAAGCGAGCTCGCGATCGACGAGAACGGCGTGTCTCGCGATCCGTCGGTCGAGCGGTTGCTGCAGGGAACCGCGTTTCTCGCCGCGCGCGTCGAGAAGCGCCTCGCCGACGACTATCCCGAGATCGCCGAGAGCCTGCTCGCGGTCACGAATCCGATGCAGGTCCAGCCGTTTCCATCGGTGTCGATCGTGCAGTTTCAGTTTCCCACCGACCGCCCGTCAGGCGAGGAGCCGGTCGAGATCCCGGCGGGCACGGCGCTCGAGTGCGTGCAGAGCCCGAGCGACGTCAAGCCGCGCTTCGTCACGCGCTGGCCGCTCTCGCTGCCAAGGGTCCGCGTGCGCGAGGCGCAGCTCGGGCCGGCGCTGCGCGTCGGTGCGCTGAAGCCACGCGCGAGTTCCGATGCGATCAACGAACTGCGGATCGTGCTCGAGCCGCTCAGCGCCCAGGCATCGGCCGACGGACTTCTCCTTCATCTTCACAGCCCGGGAAGCAGCACGGCGTTCTCGATGTTCGAACTGCTCGGCGAGGCCGTCGACCACGTCGCCGTCGCGGGTCCTGACGGCGTTCCGCGCTACCTCGATGCGAGCGCCGTCGAACTGCTCGGCCCTCACTGGAGCACGCCGCTTGTTCCGGGGCCTGTCGGAGGCGAGGCGCTTCGACCGTACTCGCTGATGGCCGACCTGGCGGCGCTTCCCGAGAAGTTCCTCTTCGTCGAGATCAAGTCCGACGGGCGCGGCGGGCCGCTGCTGCCCCCGATTCCACCGGGCGGCGGCAAGCGCGAGTGGACGATCGTCATCTACCTCAAGCGCGAGGCGCTCGCGCTGCACGCGCGCGTCCAGGCGAGCCTCTTCCAGCTTGGATGCGTGCCGGCGGTCAATCTCTTCCCGATGACCGCGGAGTTCCCGCATCGATGGACATCGCTCGACCAGCCTGTCGAGCCCGATCGCCAGCGGCGGGCGGCATACGAGGTGCACTCCGTCCTCGACGTGACCGCAAGCAGGATCGGCTCGCCCGACGAGCGCGTGCGCTTCGAGCCGCTCTACCATCCGAGGCAGGCAGAGGCCGAGGAGCTCGCGCCGCGGGGCGACGGTGATGTACCCGCAGGCTCGTCGAATCTTCCCGTCGCTGGCTACTGGAGCGCGACGCGCCGCCCGTCCGAGGGCCACGCCGACTGCTCCCGCGGAACCGATGTGTTCCTGCGGGTCGTCGATCCCGAGCACTTCCGCTCATGGGAAGGCGTGCGCGGTGGGCCGCGTGGCGAGGGACAGTGGGCGATCGCAGCCGAGGTGCTCGTCACCAACCGCAATCTGGTGCGAGACCTCATCCAGACGAGCAGCGACCGCGCGATCGAACTGACCCCCGTGGAAGGCGGCAAGCATCAGCTCAGCATCCGCACCGTGGTCGCGCCGACCGAGCCGGGTCGCCGTCATCTGGCCGAGATGATCGGAGCCGTCGACGAGTCCGATGCGGGCGATCGTGTGCGGCTGGCGTGGCGCGCGGT
>JBIKWD010000179.1:0-6529 GCA_044356505.1 Phycisphaerales bacterium | reverse complement strand
AGCATCTCGCCGATGGTGCCCGTGATCTCGCGCGGCACCGTCGAGACGAGCGAGGACTTCGACGCGAGCGCGAACCCAAGCGCGCGCGCCACCGCATCGGGCTCGAAGCGCACGTCGGCGTCGGTGAACAG
Source organism: Phycisphaerales bacterium (assembly GCA_044356505.1). Lineage (GTDB taxonomy): Bacteria > Planctomycetota > Phycisphaerae > Phycisphaerales > SM1A02 > QWPT01. Next base: position 6,398 of record JBIKWD010000179.1, on the reverse strand, counting down.
GAACCACTCGAGCGCGGGGTCGTAGCCGAGGCCGTGCTCGGCCATGCGGAAGCACGCGTGCTGCTTGCCGTTCCAGCCCGCAGGAAGCGGCCGGCGCGGTACGACGACGACGCGCGCGTCCTCGGCCGCAAGCCGCGCCACGATCTCGCCCGTGCCGTCGGTCGACTCGTCGTCGTAGACATACGCGCGCACATCGACCTCGCGCGACGCAAGCACCGAGCGGACGCACGCCTCGATGTTCGCCCTCTCGTTGCGCGCGGGGATGCACACCGCGACGCGGAGCGCGCGCGTCTCGGCCGCGACCGCGTCGAGCGCGGGCGCGCGACGGTAGCGCGCCATGTTCACGACGCTCAGGAGAAATGGCTGCGCCGCCGCGACGAGCGAAGCACCGCACAGCCACGGGTTCTGAAGAAGCGCGGCGACTTCACCGAGCGTCATTCGCCCCCCGATTTCCACGCGCCTCGCCCAGTTCGCCGCCCGCGCGGCCCGTCAGGCGAAGCCAGATGTCGTAGACGGGATTCGTGCCCGAAACCTTCGGCGCAAACGACGGCGCAAACGGCTCGAACGCGGTCGACTGCCGCGCGCGCACGAGCGCGGCAAGCGCCTCCTGGTTCGCGCGCATCGCGGTCACGATCCGCCTGTGCCACGCGATCGTGCCGCCTTCCGCGCAGTGAATCGGCTCTGCGCGCACGAACACCTCGGGCTTCTGGTCGACCCAGAACCCGTACTCGACCGCGATCGATACGGCGCGGTCGACCTTGAGCGCAGCCGCCATCGCGGCGGCACCCGGCCGAACCACGATCTCGTCGCGCACGTCGGAGAACCTCCCCTGCGGCGTCACGCAGAGCGCAAGCCGCGGCGACTGCGCCGCCTCGGCCACGAGATACGCGCGCATCGCCTCGAGCGTCGCGGGGTCGTCCGGGTCGACGCCGAAGAGGCCGACCTTCTTGAAGATCTTGAAGCGCCTGAGTTCGTTCGCGTCGATCGGCCCGTACGGCGGCCGCGACGCGAAGAATTCGCGCCACGCCACGATCAGGAGGATCGGATCCCACCACGACACGTGGTTCATCACGACGAGCGCGGGCCGCTCGCCCGAGTCGAGCGACGCGAGGATCCCGCGCGACCCGTGCGCCGCGCGCACGGCGTGGAACTTCCGCCGCATCATCCCCGCGACCATGGCCGCGAAGACATTGCGAACGCGCGGCGACGGCGTCGCAGGAATCAGCGCGCCATCGCGGGTTCGGTCCACCCGTTCGCCTCCGCGCCCTTCGCGGGCCAGTCACCTGCGAGCAGCGACGCCGCAGGCTTCTCGCGTCCGACCGACGAACCGTCGCCGACGCTCGTCGCGCTGCGGTCGACGTCGATGCCGAGGTCCTCGCACGCGGTCCACGCCGCCGTCACGCCCGACATCATCACCATCGGCGTGCCGGGCCCAGGGTTCACGCTGCCGCCCGCGAGGTAGAGGCCGTCGGCCACGGGACTCGTGTTCTTCGGCTTGAATCCGCCGTGGAGCCGCCCGTGCGACGCGAGGCCGTAGATCGCGCCGCCCGTCGCGTTGTACATGCGGTCGATGCCAGCGGGCGTCAGGCGACGCTCGACGACGATGTGCTTCTCGACGTCCTCCATGCCGAAGCGCTTCAGCTTGTCGAGGATCACGCGGCGGTACTTCGGGAAGAGCCCGTCCTCGGAGTCCCAGTCGTGGCGGTCGCGGCGGTACGGCGTGTGGACGAGGATGTAGAGCGACTCGCAGCCTTCGGGCGCCTGCGACGGGTCGGTCGCGCTCGGCACGCACAGGTAGAGCGTCGGGTCGCGCGCGGGGTCGCCCTTCCTGTAGATGTCGTCGAACTCGGCCTGCGAGTCCTTCGAGAAGAGGAAGCAGTTGTGGCGCAGGTGCTCGTAGCGCCGGTCGAGGCCGAGGTAGAGGACGACGCCCGAGCAGGCGGGCTCGTACTTCGACGCGATCTTCGCCTGCTCGGCGCGCGCGGCGGGCGTGGCGACGAGATCGGAGTAGGTGCGCTGCACGTCGCAGTTCGAGACGACGACGTCGGCCTCGAGAACCGTTCCATCGTCGAGCTCGACGCCCTTCACGCGGCGGCCTTCGAGGAGGATGCGCCTCGCCCCCTTCCCGAGCACGGCGTCGCCGCCCTGCTCGCGGAAGACACGCTCGAGCGCGCGCGCCACCATGCGCGTGCCGCCCTGCGCGTACCAGCAGCCGTAGTCGCCCTGCGCGCTCGCGATCAGCGACAGGATCGCGGGCGCAAGGAACGGGCTCGACCCGACGTACTGCATGAAGTGCTCGGTGAGCTGCTGGAGATGCGGCTCGTGGACCGAGCGGTGCGAGGTCTTCGCGACGGTCGAGTGCATGCGCATGCGCAGCACGTCGCCAAGGAGCCCGGGCTCGGTCGGCGGCTTGCGCATCATGTCGCCGATTCCGCCGAGATCCTTGTAGAAGAAGACCTTCTCGCTCAGGCGGTACATGCGCCGCGCGTAGGCGAGGAACTCGAGGTAGCCCTTGCCCGGCTTCATCGCGGGGAACTGCCGGTCGAGGTCGCGCGCGAAATCCTCGGGATTGTCGCGGAGATCGAGCACCGTGCCGTCCTCGTAGAAGCAGCGCCACTGCGGGTCGAGGCGGACGAGGTCGAGGTAGTCCTCGACGCGGCGGCCGCTGCGGCGGATGATGCCACGCACGACCTCGGGCATGGTGATGATCGTCGGACCCATGTCGAAGGAGTAGCCCTTCTCGGAGAGGACGTTCATCTTGCCGCCGAGGTGGCGGTTCTTCTCGACGATGGTGACGTCGCCGTCGCCGCCGAGCTGCGTGGTGAGTTCGGTGGCGGCCGCGAGGCCCGCGAGGCCTCCTCCGATGACGATGACGCGCTTCTTCATGCGTGGACTTTCTCTGAGGCGGAACGGGCCGCGGTGGTGTTCGCTGGATGTGCTTCGTTCGACGGGACGCGCTCGGCCGGCTTCGGTGCTCGCGGCCACGCGATGAACTTCGAGAGGGACTGCTGGATCTTCGCGCTCGGTTCGTCGAGCGGCACGGGCACGAGGCCCGAGGTGCGCGTGACGAACACCTCGCGCGTCAGCGCCACGAGGCCCGATTCGCCGCGCGAACCGCCCCAGCCGCTCGCGCCTGTGCCCGTGATCGCAATGCCCGGGTGCGCCGACGGCAGCAGCACGGAGTTGAAGTGGACGAGGCTTGAGCCGCACGCTTCGACGCGCGCGGCGAGTTCGACGCTTGGACGGCGCGTCCAGATGCTCGTCGCGAGGTACTGGCCCACCGAAGCGTGCAGCGCGAAGGCTTCGTCGAGCGAGTCGACGGCGCGCACGGCGAGCGCGGGGCCGAAGTGGCGGCCCGCAAACAGGTCGTTGTCGCTCGGGCAGTCAAGCACGGCGACCGGGCGCATGGTTCGGCCGGAGACAGGCTCGAGCGCGCCCGCGATCGAGCGTCCGCCCGCGGAAATCGCGGCATCTGCGGCGCGCTGCGCCGCCTCGGCCGCGCCCGCGTCGACGAGCGTCACCCGCTTCGCACCCGCCACGAGCCGCGCGAGTTCGTCGCAGAACGCGGCGTAGGCCGCGCGCATCACGAGCGCGCGCCGCGGCGCCATGCAGGTCTGCCCTGCGTTCGCGGTAAAGCCCATGAAGACGGCGCGCGCGGCGGCGCGGGCGTCCGCGTCGGCCAGCACGAAGGCCGTGTCGGAGCCGGAGAGTTCGAGCGTGGTCGGGATCAGGCGCGGCGCGCAGACCTCGGCGATCGCGCGGCCGACGGCGGTCGAGCCCGTGAAGACGACATGGTCGAAGTGCTCTTCTGCGAGGACGCGCCGGCCTTCCTCGCGGCTCGCGCTGCGGACCTCGATCGAACCGCGCATCGACGGAATCGCATCGGCCGCCTGCTGGGCCAGCCGGACGAGCAAAGCCTGCGTGCGCGGCGCGCGCTCGGACGGCTTGACGACGACGGCGTTCCCGGCGACGACAGCCTGCACCAGCTGGATGCCGAGGAGCTGCACGGGGTAGTTCCACGTGGCGATGATGAGGACGCGCCCGACAGGCAGGCGCTCGCGCTTCACGGAGTGACCGAACCCGAAGAACCCCCCGCCACCGATGCGGCGCGGCTTCAGGATCGACTTCGCGCGCCTGAGGTGCCAGTTCATGCTGGCGACGAGCGGCATGATGTCCGCGACCATCGCCTCGAACGTCGGCTTGCCGACCTCCTCGGAGGCCAAGGCGCAGAGCGTCGGATGCGATTCGCGCACGGCATCGCGGAAGGCACGGAGCCAGGTCAGGCGGTCAGAGAGGGTCGGGATCTCGGCGCGCATCAACGACTGGTCAGGGGGAGTGGTCAGAAGGAGCGGTCTTTCGGCATGAGGGCGGGCGGCGAAAGACGCGCCCGCGGTTCGCGTTTGTGCACTTGCTAGATTCGCCGCTTTGTGGGAATTTTGCAATCGCGTGAACTTCGACGAACCCGCCCGAATCCACCCCGCCACCAAGCCCGAAACGAGGCCCATGATCGCGACCAGTGCCCGTTCTCCCGCTCACGCGTCCCTCCCCGATCGGGCCAAGATCGCGGTCATCGGCGCGGGTCCCGGCGGGCTCTCGGTCGCCATGCTCCTCGCGGGCGCCGGCCTCGACGTCACCATCCTCGAGTCGCAACCCGTCGTCGGCGGCCGCACGCGCCGCCTCGAGGCAGGCCCCTATTCGTTCGACTGCGGCCCGACCTTCTTCATGATGCCGTACGTGCTCGAGGAGATCTTCGGGTCGGTCGGCATGGCGACGAGCGACTTCGTCGAGATGAAGCGGCTCGACCCAATGTACCGCCTGTTGATCGGCAACGAACGCGGCACGACGCCTACCAAGATCGACACGACCGGCGACCTCCAGAAGATGGCCGCGCGCCTGAACGCGGTCGAGCCCGGCGACGGCGACGCGTTCCTTCGCTTCATCGCCGACAACCGCAGGAAGCTTTCGCTCATGGAGCCGATCCTGCGGAGCCCGATCCGCGGCCTCGCGGACCTGATGACGCTCGACACGATGAAGGTCGCGCCCGTCCTGCGTCCGTGGGAGTCGGTCTACCAGCAGCTCACGCGGTACTTCAAGAGCGAGGAGTCGCGCCTCGCGATGAGCTTCCAGTCGAAGTACCTCGGCATGAGCCCGTTCGAGTGCCCGAGCCTGTTCACGATCCTGCCGTTCATCGAGTACGAGTACGGCGTGTGGCACCCGATCGGCGGCTGCAACGCGCTCGTCGCTGCGATGGCCGAAGCGTGCACGCGGCTCGGCGCGCGCATCGAGACCGCGAGCCCCGTGTCGCGCATCCTCTTCGACGGAAAGCGCGCGACGGGCGTCGTCGTCCAAGGCGAGGAGCGCCGCTTCGACCATGTCGTCGTCAACGCAGACGCGACCTGGGCGATGAAGAACCTCATCCCCGCGAACCTCCGCCGCGCCGACCAGCAGGATGCAGCGCTCGACGCGAAGCGCTACTCCTGCAGCACCTTCATGCTCTATCTCGGCATGGAGGGCGAGGTCGATCTTCCGCACCACACGATCTACACCTCGACGAAGTACCGCCAGAACCTCGCGGACATCGGCGAGGGGCGTCTCTCCGAGGACGCGTCGTTCTACGTCTGCAACCCGAGCCGCATCGACCCGACGCTTGCGCCGAAGGGCGACAGCGCGCTCTATGTGCTGGTGCCGACCGCGAACACGAAGGCGGCGAAGGACGGCGCACCGATCGACTGGAAGACCGCCGGCCCGCGCCTGCGAGAAGAGACGCTCCACCGCCTCTCGACCGTGATGGGCATTCCCGACGCCGCGCGCCGCGTGAAGGCGGAGATCTGCTTCACCCCCGACGACTGGCGCGCCCAGAACATCAATCACGGCGCGACCTTCAACCTCGCGCACAACATCACCCAGATGCTCCACTGGCGCCCGCAGCACAAGCTGCAGGGCTTCGAAAACCTCTGGACCGTCGGCGGCGGCACGCACCCGGGATCGGGTCTGCCCGTGATCTTCTTGGCGAGCGAGATCACAAGCCGTCTGCTGTGCGCCGAGTGCGGCGTGAAGAGCCCGCTCGACGCGCCGCACGCGCGGCGCGCGACCGAGGCCGCGCTCCCCCGCGACCGCAGCGGAATGCTTGCAGGCGTGTGAACGCTGTCGAGCGCGAAGCACCTTGCGTCGCCGAGCGCGGAGCGAAGTGAAGCGCAGCGAAGCGCGAGCAGGTTGCGTGCGTCGTCGCCACCTGTGTGGTGTGGCATCACCTTTGGTGATGGCGGCATCGAACGCGCTGAGCGTCCTCAGACTGCAGGCCGTGCGCACACCGTGCGTGCGAGGCCGCCACTACCCCCTGCTGCGCAGGGGGATAGTGCCACACGATACGTTTCCGGCTGCGCAAGTCATCCGCTCCG
>JBIKWD010000178.1:0-6613 GCA_044356505.1 Phycisphaerales bacterium | reverse complement strand
CGCGTCCGGGAAGCCGCTGTCGGTCAAGCAGGCGGACATCAAGGTGACGGGCCACGCGATCGAGTGCCGCATCAACGCGGAGGATCCCGAGCGCGGCTTCATGCCGCAGGCGGGCCTCATCGAGACGTTCGTGCCGCCGGGCGGACTCGGCGTTCGCCTCGACAGCCACGCGCGCACGGGATACCGCATTCCGCCGAACTACGACTCGATGATCGGGAAGCTCATCGTCCACGGCCCGACGCGCGACATCGCGATCGCGCGCATGAAGGTCGCGCTCGGCGAGTTCAAGATCGGGCCCGTCCGAACCACCATTCCGCTGCATCGGCGGCTGATGGACAACGCGGACTTCGCGAACGCGACGTTCGACATCCACTACGTCGAGCGGCTGCTGAAGGCGGACGAGGTGGCGAAGGAAGCGGCGGCGAAGGCCGCGAAGCCCGCGGAGGGTGCCGCGCAGAAGGTCACGGCATGAGCGCGGCGGGTCCGCGCGAGGACGTGTCGCTTGCGGACATCGCCGTCGCGCGCGAGCGGATCGCGTCGGGCATCGAGCGCACGGGCTGTCCGTACTCGCCTGCGCTCTCGCGGCTGACCGGCTGCGAGGTGTTCGTCAAGCTCGAGTACCAGCAGCGCACCGGCAGCTTCAAGGAGCGCGGCGCCCGCAACGCGCTGCTCCAGCTTTCGCCCGAGGCCCGCAAGGGCGGCGTCGTCGCGGCGAGCGCGGGCAACCACGCCCTTGCGCTCGCGTGGCACGGCCGCGATCTCGGCATTCCCGTCACGGTGGTGATGCCCAAGGTGGCTCCCCTCGTCAAGCAGGCGCGCTGCCGCGAACTCGGCGCGCGCGTCCTGATCCACGGCGCGAACATCGCCGAGGCGAAGGACCTCGCCGACGAGCTCGTCGGGAAGGAGGGCCTGACCTACGTCCACGGCTTCAACGACGCGGCGATCATCGCGGGCGCCGGAACCGTCGGGCTCGAGGTCCTCGAGGAGGTGCCCGATCTCGACGCCGTGATCGTCCCGGTCGGCGGCGGGGGACTGATCGCGGGCGTCGGCATCGCCATCAAGGCGCTTCGGCCCAAGGTCCGCGTCATCGGCGTCGAGCCGAAGCGCGCGGCCAGCTTCATGCGGGCTCTCTCGGACGGCGAGCCGCATCGGATCTCGATGGAGCCGACCCTCGCCGACGGCCTCGCCGTCCCCGAGGTGGGCAGGCGGGCCTTCGAACTGGCGCGGTCGCGCGTCGACCGCGTGGTGACCGTCGACGAAGAGGAGATCTCGCTCGCGATCCTGCGCCTCGTTGAAATGCAGCACGGCGTCGTCGAGGGAGCGGGGGCGTCGGCGCTCGCGGCCCTGTTCACCGAGGAACTGAAGGATCTCGCGGGAAAGAAGGTGGTCCTCCTTCTCTGCGGCGGCAACATCGATCCGTTGGTGCTCGCCCGCGTGATTGAGCATTCGCTGGCGGTGGACGGCCGCCTGATCCAGTTCAACGCCACCATCAGCGACCGTCCCGGCGGCCTCGCCGACCTCGCCGCCGCGATCGCGGCGACGGGCGCGAGCGTGCAGGACATCCGCCACGAGCGCATCTTCGGCGGTCCCGATATCTCGCGGGTGCGGGTCGCGTGCGTCGTCGAGGTCCGCGACGCGGCCCATGCCGACGAACTGCAGGAAGCCCTGCGTTCCCGCGGAGTGGCCGTGCATGAGCGCGTTCGCCCGCACCGCGAGCGCCCCGCGGCGCACTGACGCGGCGGTAGCGGCGGCCGCGATAAACCGCGCATCCATCCCCAGCCTGCGCAGGTTTCACTGCTCGGATACCCCGAATGGGGAGATTTCGACTCGTGACGCGCACATTCCGCACAGTTGGCTGAACTGCCACGTTCGATGCGCCGATCACAAATGCCACAGGGTTCATCGCGTCCGGCGAGGAGTCGGAGCGATTGTGCAAACAAGGGAGTAAGTGCCATGCGTGACGGATATCAATTCAGCGAGAAGGACGTGCTGACCACGGGAGAGGTCGCCCGCATCTGCAATGTGGCGAGCCGCACGGTCAGCAAGTGGTTTGATTCGGGCCAGCTCCAGGGCTACCGGATCCCGGGCTCGAAGGACCGACGCATTCCTGTGTCGAACCTTCTGCAGTTCATGAAGAAGCACAACATTCCGATGGACGGGTTGATGAGCGGCGCGCCCCGCGTGCTGATCGTCGATTCGGACACCGCGACGGCGGAAACGCTGCGCAAGGTGCTCGCCGAGCAGACCCGCTACGACGTCAAGGTCGCCGGCGGCGCGTTTGCTGCGGGCGCCGAGTGCGAGAAGTTCCGCCCCCACGTCATGCTGCTCGACGTGCACATGCCCGAGAACGAGTCGGGCGCGTTCTGCGCGTTCGTCCGCAACTGCGAGGAGCTGCAGATGACGAAGATCATCGGCATGTCCGGCCGCCTCACCGAGGGCCAGGTCAGCCAGTTCGTGGGCCGCGGCTACGACGCGATCCTGCGCAAGCCGTTCACGGTTCGCCAGGTGATCGAGGCGATCGAGAGCGCGCACGCGATCGTCGCCTGAATCGCGACGATCTGACAGACCGCCGACGGATGGCACGGCGCACGCACTGAAGACCCTGAACCTGTAGACAGCCGAGAGTGCACAACGAAGAGAACCCCCCGCGCGGGAGCGTCGATCGGACGCTCCTGCGCGTCTTTTTGCACCGTTGCGGTCTTCGGGCGCGTCTGTTCAGATGCTGCCGTGACCATCGCTGCAGGCGCACTCGAACTCTCCACCCTCGCGCCCGCGCTCCTCGCGCCGCTCGGCACGGCTCTCGGGGCCGTGGTGCGCGACCAGTTCGTTCGCGGTGCCCGCGCCGGGCTCGCGCGCGCCGACCTCGGCCTGGCCGCCGCTCAGGTGACCGCGTGCCTCGTGGCCGGTCTGTGCGCCGGCGGCGGGGCCGTCGCGGCCGCCCTCTGCGTCGCCGGCTTCGCGGGCGGACTGTCGACGTGGAGTTCGCTCGCGGTCGAGACGGTGGGATGGTGGCGCGCGAGGCGCTGGGGGCTCATCGCCTTCCACGTCGCCGGGGTGCTCGTCCTGTCGTTCGCGGCGTTTCTCGCAGGCCGTGCGCTTGGCGGGGGTGCGTCGTGAGCGGCGCCACGCGGGCGCTTCTTGTCGGGGCGGGCGCTGCGCTCGGCGGATTGTTCCGCGAGGTGCTGGCCGAGTTCCTTCCGATCGCAGCCGCCGATCCGGCGCTGGTCGCGCCGGCACTCCTCGTCGTCAATGTCTCGGGCTCGCTGCTTGCGGGCTTCGTGCGCTCGCTTGCGGCCGGCGAGGAACGGAAGGGGCGCGATCCGTCGGGCCTCGAGGCCGCGATGGTCGTCGGATTCTGCGGCGGATACACGAGCTACTCCGCGTTCGTCGCGTCGCTTCACGAGGGCTTGGCGGAGGAGCTGCCGTGGACGATCGCGCTTGCCGCGGCGACGGTCGTTCTCTGCCCGATCGCCGCCGCCATCGGCATGCGCGGCTCGGGCGGCTATCCTCCGCGTCCCGCGCAGGTTTCCGCGGGTTCAGCCGAGAAAGAGCCCGCGTGAAAGTCGTCCTCGCCCAGTTCCGCACCCCGATCGGTTCGCGCGATGCGCTGCGCGCGCACCTCGAGGCGGTGCGGATCGCGAAGGAGTCCGGTGCGCAGCTTGTCGTATGTCCGGAACTCTCGCTCCTCGGCTATCCGCCGCGCGACCTCTTGCTGCGGAAGGGCGTCGCCGAGCGGTGCCTGCGCATGGCCGAGGAACTCGCCCGCGAAGTGCCGGCGTCGATGCTCGTCCTCGCGGGCCTTCCGACGCCCGCGGCCACGCGGCCGTTCCGAAACGCGGTCGCGCTTCTGCGCGGCGGTCGCATCGAGGGTTTCGCCGCGAAGCAGTTGCTTCCGAGCTACGACGTGTTCGACGAAGACCGCTACTTCGAGCCGGCGGACGCGACCCCCGTCATCGAGCACGCGGGAGAGCGCGTCGCGGTGCTCTTGTGCGAGGATCTCTGGAAGGCGGGCGACGCCGGCAACCAGCGGCGCTACGTGCGCGATCCCGTCGCCGAAGCGAAGGCGCAGGGCGCGACGGTGATCGCGGTCCTCAGCGCGAGTCCGTTCGTCGCGGGAAAGGACGCGCGTCATGCCGCGCTGCTTGCCGAGCGTGCGCGGGAGTCGGGCGCGTTCGTCGCGAGCGTGAACGCGGTCGGCGGGCAGGACGACCTTGTGTTCGACGGCGGTTCGCGATTGGTCGCGCCGGATGGGCGCGTGATCGCGGCTTGCGCGCGCTTCGAGGAGTCGTTTGTCGCGGCGGATACTGCGGTATCCGCCGTCATTGGAGCGGCGGATACTGCGGTATCCGCCTTTGGCGTGAATGATGTGCTGGGTGATGGGATGGATCGCGACGCGGAGCGATTCCGCGCGATCGTGTGCGGGATCCGCGACTACTTCGCGGCGACGAAGAACACCAAGGCGATCCTCGGTCTCTCGGGCGGCATCGACTCCGCGCTCGTCGCGGCGCTTGGCGCCGCGGCGCTCGGTGCCGAGAACGTCACGGCGATCCTGATGCCCTCGCGCTACTCCTCGCAGGGCTCGATCGACGACGCGCTGCTCTCCGCGCAGGCGCTCGGCCTCGGCCGCACGGAAACGCTTGCGATCGAGCCGCTCCACAAGGCCGTCGAGCAGACGGCCGCGGGCGCCTTCTCGACCGACGGTCTCGCGGGCGAGAACCTGCAGTCGCGCGCCCGCGGGCTTCTCGTCATGCTCGCGTCGAACGCGACGGGCGCGCTCGTCCTCACGACCGGCAACAAGAGCGAGTACGCGACCGGCTATGCGACGCTCTACGGCGACATGAACGGCGCGCTTGCGCCGATCGGCGACCTCTACAAGACCGAGGTCTACGCGATGGCCCGCATGCTGAACGCGCGCTTCGCCGAGTACGGCTTCGCGCGTCCGCCGATCCCCGCCGCAAGCATCGACAAGGCGCCGAGCGCCGAGCTGCGCCCGAACCAGACCGACCAGGACTCGCTGCCACCCTACGACCTCCTTGACGCGGTGCTGCGCGTCCTCGTCGACCGCGAGGGCTCGCTCGACGAGGCGGTCGCAGCGTCGGGTGCGCCGCGCGAAACCGTCGAGCGCATCGCGCGCCTGCTCGACCGCGCGCAGTTCAAGCGCGACCAGGCCGCGGTCATCCTCAAGCTGTCGCCGCGCGCCTTTGGCCGCGGGCGGCGTTATCCGATCCTCTCGGGCTGGGAGTGGTGACATGCCGATCCGCGTGCTTCCGCCCGAACTCGTGAACCAGATCGCAGCGGGCGAGGTCGTCGAGCGCCCCGCGAGCGTCGTCAAGGAGCTCGTCGAGAACTCGATCGACGCGGGCGCACGCGCGGTCTCGGTCGAGATCGAGGGCGGCGGCGCCGAGCTCGTGCGGATCACCGACGACGGCGGGGGAATCCCCGAGTCGGAACTCCCGCTCGCGGTCGCCGCGCATGCGACGAGCAAGGTCGCGACGAGCGACGACCTCGCCGCGATCCACACCTTTGGTTTCCGCGGCGAGGCGCTCGCGTCGATCGCGAGCGTGTCGCGCTTCCGCATGCAGTCGTGCGTGCGCGGCGCGGCAAGCGGCGCGGAGATCGCGGTCGAGGGAGGCGTCATCGGTCCCGTGCGCCCTGCGCCCGCCCGCCCCGGCACCGTGGTCGAGGTGCGCACGCTCTTCTTCAACGTGCCCGCGCGGCGCAAGTTCCTCAAGTCGGACGCAGCGGAGACCGCGCGCGTCACCGAGACGGTCGAGTCGCTCGCGCTCGCGCATCCGACCGTGTCGTTCGAACTGCGCTCGAACGGGCGGCGCCTCCTCGACCTTCCCTCGACGGCAGAGCCCGCGAAGCGCACCCTCGATGTCCTTGGTGCCGAGCTCGAGCCCGAGCTTCTCGAGTTCGAGGAGCGCTTCCCTGAACTCGGCGGGCTCGTCGTGCGCGGATTCGCGGGAAGGCCGGGGATCGCGCGCCCGTCCTCGCGCGCGATCCGCATCCATCTGAACGGCCGGCCGATCATGGACCGCACGGTGCTCCACGCCGTGCGCGAGGCCTACCGCGGGCTTGTCGATCCCGCCCGCACGCCGACGGTGGCGCTCATCCTCGAGCTCGACCCTCGCGAGGTCGACGTGAACGTGCACCCCGCGAAAAGCGAGGTTCGGTTCCGCTCGCAGTCGGCCGTGCATTCGGCGGTGCGCAAGTCGATCGAGCGCACGTTGCGCGCGGCGAACCTCGTGCCGAGCTTCGTGCCCGACGCGCTGCGTGCGCCTGCCGAGCCGTACGCGGGGCCGCGCGCGCCGCTCTTCGGCAGCGGGTTCGCGTCGCGAACTTCAGACGGCGCTCCGCGGCCCGGCTCAGACTTCAGCGCCTTCGCGGCGCTTGCGAGCGGCATCGCGGAGCCGAAGGCGCATGACGCCGCGCCCGACGAACCCGTCCTCGCGGGGGAGTTTCCGTACATCCAGCTGCTCGGCGGCTTCATCGTCACGGAGGACGCCGACGGCGTCGTCATCGTCGACCAGCACGCGCTGCACGAGCGGGCGATGTTCGCCCTGTTCATCGACCGCCTCGACCGCGGCGCGCTTGAGTTGCAGCGGCTCCT
>JBIKWD010000022.1:0-23850 GCA_044356505.1 Phycisphaerales bacterium | reverse complement strand
ACGATCTCCTCGATGCGCCCGACGAGCGCCGACTCGTCGGCCGCCACGCGCCGCTCGTACCGCTGCGTCGACCTGTGCTGGCCGAGCACCGCGCAGGCGCGCCGCTCCGAGCATCCGACTCGCCCCTGCACGTGGCTCACGACCGTCCTCCGCCGCGAGGGGCTTGCGGTTTTCCCAGGTACTCGTTCGCCTCCCTCAGGATCGAGATGTCGAGCTCCTTCTCGGCGACGAGCCGCTTGAGCCGCGCGTTCTCGACCTCGAGCTCCTTCAGCCTCCTCGCCTCCTCCGACTTCATGCCGCCGTACTGGTTGCGCCAGCGGTGGAAGGTCTGCTCGCTCACGCCGAGGTGCTGGAGCACCTGCGCCATCGAGCGGCCCGACGAGAGCATGGCGTCGGCCTCGCGAAGCTTGTTGATGACCTGCTCAGGGGTGTGTCGTGTCCGTTTCATCGAGAGTCTCCAGGGCCCAGCCGGGGCCGGTCGGGACTCTCATAGCGGATGGATCAGCTTTCGGGGGGCAGGTCACCATCACGGCGCGATCCTCGGCGCCACCGCGATCCTCAACCTTGTCGCGTGCACGACTCCACCCGCGCAGGATCTGCCAACCACGGGTCGCGTCGAATCGCGGCTCGGCACGATCGAGCTCGAGAACGGCTACCCCACCGCCGCCACCGTCGACAAGATCTTCGACGACATCGACTACCAGCGCGCCTGCCAGGCCTACCTCTGGGCGCTGCCGCTCATGGCCATGCAGCAGTGGCAGAACGAGCACCTCGTGAAGTTCGGCGCCGGCAGGTGCGACTATGTCGACTACCTCACCTTCCAGGACAAGCTCGGCCTCCTCACCGCCAACGCGACGACGCCGTATGTCATGGCGTTTCCCAATCTGAAGGAGACCGGCCCGCTCGTGTTCGAGGTGCCCGCCGGCCCCACCGCCGGTGGCTTCCTGGACTTCTGGCAGCGGCCCATCACCGACTCGGGCCAGACTGGGCCGGACAAGGGTGCGGGCGGCAAGTATCTGATCCTCGGCCCCGACGACCCCGACATGAAGCCGGAAGGCTACTTCGTGTTCCGTTCGCCGACGGTGAACATTTGGTCCGGCCACCGCGCGCTTGATCCCGATCCATCCAAGGCGAAGGCGCTCGTCGCCGCGCTGAAGATCTATCCCTACAGCCAACGCGCAAATCCGAGCCCGACGCGCCATGTCTCGCCGGCCGGCCGCGCGTGGAGCGGCATGCAGCCGCGGGGACTCGCGTACTGGGAGGGCCTCGCCAAGATCATCAACGAAGAGCCCGTGCAGGAGCGCGACCGCATGATGATGGGAATGCTCCAGCCGCTCGGAATCGAGAAGGGCAAGCCATTCGCTCCGACCGAGCGGCAGAAGCGGATCCTCATCGACGCCGCGCGAACCGGCGAGGTGATGGCCCGCACGATCGCCTACGAAAAGCGCTTCGAAGGATCGAAGGTCTGGCCTGGCAAGCAGTGGGAAATCTCGCTCTTCCTGAAGGAGACAAATCAGGAAGCCCCGCATCACACCGAGCTCGACGAGCGATCTTCGTGGTTCTACGAAGCCGTCGGCGTCTCGGAAGGCATGATGGGGCGCATCGTCGGGTTCGGCCAGCTCTATCTCGAGTGCGCGAAGGATCGTGAAGGAAACTGGCTCGACGGCAGCAAGACCTATCGCCTGACGGTTCCGAAGGACGCGCCCGTCGCCCAGTTCTGGTCGTTCACCGCGTACGACAACGAGACGCGCTGCTTCGTCGACACCGGCGCCCGGCCGGATCGTTCGTCGCGCGACGACATCGTGAAGAACCCCGACGGCAGCGTGGACCTCTACTTCGGTCCCACCGCGCCGAGCGGTCAGCCCGAGAGCAACTGGATCAAGACCCTGCCCGGAAAGGGCTGGTTCGCCTACTTCCGGATGTACGGCCCGACGCAGGCCTACTTCGATCGCTCGTGGGTGCTGCCGGACATCGAGCTCGTTCGGTGAGTCTGGCGACGCCGAAGAACTGATTCCACACTTCGCCCGCCAGGCTCCACCTCGCACGACATGTACGAATCCAAGCACCAGCGCCCCATTCCGCGAGCAAACTTCGCGCGACGCCTCGGAGTGCATGTCGGCGCAGTTGCGCTCCTGCTCGCCGTGTCGCTCGGCGTGGGCATGCTTGGCTACGCCTCGTTCGAACGGCTTCCGTGGATGGACGCGTTCCTCAACTCCGCGATGCTTCTCGGCGGCATGGGACCCGTGAACCCGCCGAAGACGGAGGCCGGCAAGCTGTTCGCCGGGCTCTACGCGCTGTACGCGGGACTGATCTTCATCGTCAGCGCGGCGCTCCTCTTCACGCCCATCGTGCACCGCATCATCCATCACTTCCACTGGAACGAGCAGCCGTAGCGACCGAGCCTTCGAGCCCCGCTGCCCGAACGAAACACATGGCCCACTACACAGCAGAAATCCTCTGGCTCCGTGGCGAGCAACCCTTCACCGACAACCGCTACAGCCGGCGCCACACGCTCCGCTTCGACGGCGGCGTCGAGGTCCCCGGCTCGTCGTCGCCGCATGTCGTGCCGCTTCCGATGTCGGACGCGTCGGCGGTCGACCCCGAGGAGGCGTTCGTCGCGTCGCTCTCGAGCTGCCACATGCTGTGGTTCCTCGCGATCGCCGCGAAACGGCGGTTCTGCGTCGACCGCTACTTCGACGCCGCGGTCGGCACGATGGGCAGGAACGCCGAGGGGCGCGAGGCGATGCTGACGGTCACGCTGCGGCCGGAAGTGCTGTTCTCCGGCGAACGCCTGCCGACGCGCGAGGAGCTCGCCGACATGCACCACAAGGCGCACGACGAGTGCTTCATCGCGAACTCGGTGAAGACAGAGGTGCGGTGTGAGCCGGTGAATCCGCGATAGGCTTCGCCGCGTGAGCCCCGCCAAAGTCATCCGCTCAAAGGTGCAGCAGCTCACCGACCTGCCGAACATCGGCAAGGCGTCGGCGGAGGATCTGCGCGTCCTCGGCATCCGCGCGCCCGCGCAACTCGCGGACAAGTGCCCGTTTGAGCTCTACGAGCGCCTGTGCAGCAAGACCGGCGTGCGCCACGATCCGTGCGTCATCGATGTGTTCATGTCGGTCACGAGCTTCATGGACGGCGGACCACCGAAGCCGTGGTGGGAGTTCACGGAGGAGCGGAAGCGGCGGCTTTGCTCGCGCTAACGCGTCTCCAACCTTCGCTGACGCTCCCAAGTCGCCAAAGGCCGCCGCCGCAAGCGGCGGCCGCTCAAACCAACGGATCTGGCCGATACACCTTCGTCTCGAGCGCCCAGACCTTGTCGGTCCATTCGCCGCCGCCGGCGAATTCGCGCTTGGCGGCGGTGATCGCGGCCTGGCTCTTCGCGTCGAGGTTGTCGAGCTGCGCGACGAAGATCGCCTCGGGGGTCGCGGGCAGCTTTGCGGCGCCGTTCTCGAGAAGCCCGTGGTGCGAGATCAGGATGTGCTGCAGCACGCGCAGCGTCTCGCCCGGCAGTTTCTCGACCTTCGACGCGTGCGCAGCCTTGATCTGGAGCCACACGGCGCCGCGCACGATGTGGCCGATCAGCTGGCCTTCGTTCGTGTAGTTGAAGCCGCGCTCCCACTCGAGCTCGACGGTCTTGCCGAGGTCGTGGGCGAACAGCGAGAAGAGCACGATGTCGCGGTTGAGCGCCGGATAGAGCGGCAGCATGCGGTCCGCGAGCTCCATCAGCTGATGCGTGTGCTCGAGCAGGCCGCCGATCCAGCCGTGGTGCACGCTCATCGCGGCGGGCGCCGCGCGGAAGTCCTCCATGAGCCGCTCGTCCGACATGTACTGCTCCGCAAGCGCGAGCATCGCGGGGTGCTCCATCGAGCGCAGAAGCTCGCACACGCGGCCGAACATCGCGTCGATGTCCTTGGTCGTCGACGGGAGAAGCGCCCGCATCTCCTCGACCGACACCTCGCGCGCCTCGATCTGCTCGATGATCAGCTGCACCTGCCCCTGGTAGGCCTGCGTCGAACCGCGGAGGAACACGAAGCCCGTCGCGGTCACCGCGTCGAACTGCGACTCCTCGAAGCTCCACGCCCGGCCCGAGATCTCGCCGCTTGCGTCGCGGATGATGCACTTGAGGTACGGCTTGTTGTTGCGCGTCTGCGCGAGCTGGGGATTGACGATGGAGTACACGCCCTCGACGTAGGTGCGGTCTTCCAGGGTCACGATGCGCTGATGCTCTGTCGACATGTCATGGGCACTGTAGCGACAAGCGGCGCCGTCACGCGCGCATCGACCGCATCGCATCGGGAACGAGATCGGCGATCTCGCGCGCAAGCGCCCCTGCGTCGCCATGTCGCGAGGCCCACAGGTCGCCCGCGCGCGCATGCGCCTCGACCGCAAGCGCCGTGATCGCGCCCGGCGGCAACGGTGCGGCCCGCGCACCCCGGCCAGCGAACTGCGCGAGGAACGCGCCGACGACGCCTGCGAGGACATCGCCGCTTCCGCCAGTCGCAAGCGCTGCGCCGCCGTGCTCGCAGCGCCACGCGCGCAGCCCGTCGCTCGTGACCGTGCCGTGGCCCTTGAGCGCCACGACCGCGCCCAGACGCTGCGCGAGCGCGAGCGCGGCGGCCGGCCGCGTCGCGCGCTCGACCGCGTCGATCTCGAGGCCGAGCGACTCGGCGAGCGCGCCCGCCTCGCCCGGATGCGGGGTGAAGACCACCGTTCCGCGCAGATCGCGCGCAGCATCGCGGTGCGCCGCGAACGCGCGGATCGCATCGGCGTCGATCACAAGGGGCTGTTCGCCGAGCGAGACGAGCCGCATCACGGCCTGCTCGGCGGCCGCGCTGCGCCCAAGCGCAGGCCCGACCACGATCGCGCTCGCCTCGCGCAGCGCGCCGTCGATCGCCTCCGCAGCGCCCGATGCATGCAGCTCGCCCGACGCCTCGCACGGCAGCGCGACCACCGTGGCCTCAGGCAGGATCACCAGCGCATCGCTCGCAAGCGGCGCGGGAACCGCAGCGATCACGCGCCCGGCGCCCGCGCGCAGCGCGGCGCGCGCCGCCAGCATCGCACCGCCAAGCATCGTGCGCGGCGCGTGCGCGCAGCCGCCGATCACGAGCACCGACCCGAACGTGCCCTTGTGGCCCGCCGCATCGCGCGCGGGAAGCGGCGGCAGCGGCTCGAACGAAAGATGGTTTCCGTCCGCGTGCGTCACTTCGCGCCACCGATCGCGGTGCCCGGCTCGATCGTGATTCCACCGAGCATGCCGACCGCGCGCGCGAACGCGGGATCCGTCGCTCCGCCGGCGAGATCGCTCGTGGCGACCAAGATGTGCGCGGCGTGGTAGCCGCGGCCACCGCCCCCGACCGTCGCGTCGAGATCGATCCAGACCGGCTTCCTGCTCCCATCGGGCGCCGGCACGAGCGCCTGCGTCCAGAGATGCCAGCCGAAGCCGGGCCCCTGCCCGCCCATGTCGGGCACGTAGACGAGACCGCTCGCGACACGAGACGGGATGCCCTTCGCACGCAGGAGCGCCGCGAGCAGCACTGCGTGCTCGGTGCAGTCGCCCCCCTGCGTGCGCGCCGCCTCGCTCGCGGAACCGAACGCCGTCGCCAGATCCTTGCGGCGGAGGTGGCGGAACACGAGCCTCCGCAGCGCCTCCGCGTCGCGGTACGCGTCGCCATCCTTCGGCAGCTTCGCCTTCGCAAGCAGCTCGCGCACGGGCTCGCTCTCGAAGTCGAGAAGTTCGGTCGCGCGCAGCCAGCGCTGGTCGGTCGCATCGCCTTCGGCCGCGGCGCTGCCGCGCATCACGTCGACCTCGACCTCCTGCGTGCGGGCATCGATGCGCCGCGCGACCTGCGCGCCTTCGCTCGGGAGATCGACGCCGCCATCGGCATCGGCGCGCACCGTGAACGCAAGCCGCGGCGCTCCGTCGAATCGCGCGATCGCGGCGGTCTTCACGAAGGTCCCGACGAGAAGATCGAAGGTCGCCGCGTCGTAGGCACGGTCCGCCGCCGGCCTGTCCGCGAGCCGGGACCGGAACTCGCCGAGCCCCGGAAACTCGACCGTCGTCGCGACCATGCGACCGTCGGCGCCGAGAAGCTCGGTTCCCGCGACTCCGGGCACGAGGCTGTTGCGCGTCGCGTAGCGCGTCTCTCCGCCATCGGCCTTGCCGCGCGTCATCACGATCTCCGCGACCGAGAGGCCCGACTGCACGTCGATCGCGCGAAAGGCGATCTCCGCCGCACCCGCCTTGTGCCGCGCCGCGACAAGCGCCGATGCCGCGCGCGGCGTGAGGAACTCGCCTTCGATCTTCCTTCGCTCGCCGCCGCCCGCCGCGCCACGATCCACGCTCGCGACCCACGCGCCCTCTTCCCTCGCGAAGCGATAGCGCACGGGCGCGCCACCGCCCTGTGCGACGCTCGCCTCGACGGGTTCGCCGGCAACCGTCTCGACGAACACGGTCTCGAGCTCGACGCGCGTCTCCTGCCCTGCGCGGCGGAACCGCAGCTCGACCCGCGAGCTCGTGCGCACGCGGCCGGCGTCGTCGCCATCGCCCTCCTCGATGCGCTCGACCATGCGGCCGCACGGCTTGCCGCCGAGTTCCTGCACCCACCAGCGCTCCTCGACGGTCTTCCAGCCCGCCCACGCGCCGCGCGCGCCGCACAGGAGCGCGAACGCCGCGACGAAGAGCGCGATGGCCGCACGCCGCGTCACGCCTTCGCCCCGCCTTCAGGCTCGGCCGCGTTCTGGCCGCCGCCCGCCCCCATCGAGCGCAGCAGCGGGAACAGGATCACATCGCGGATCGACGCGCTGTCGGTGAGCAGCATCACCAGCCGGTCGATGCCGATCCCGAGCCCACCCGCGGGCGGCATGCCGACGCGCAGCGCCTCGACGAAATCCTCGTCGAGCGTTCGGAAGGTCGACTCCTCGTCGTCGGCGCCCTTCAGCTGCTCGGTGAACTTCGCGAGCTGGATATCGGGGTCGTTGAGCTCGGTGTACGCGGGCCCGATCTCCATGCCGCCGATGAAGATGTCCCACCGCCCGCAAAGCGCGGGATCGTCGCGGTGCGGCCGCGTGAGCGGCGAGATCGCGCTCGGATAGTCGGTGACGAAGGTCGGCCGGCACGGATCGACGAGCGGTTCCGCGCAGTGCTCGAAGACCTCGTTCACGACGAGCCAGTCGTCGAGCTTCGCCTCGTGATGGAGGCCAAGCTCGCGCGCCTTGGCGCGGACGGCCTTGAAATCACGCATCTCGCAGCCGGCGCCGCGGCGGAAGAGTACCTCGAACGTCACGCGCACGAACGGCTTCGCGTAGTTGATCGCGAGGTCGCCCCACGGCAGCACGGGGCCTCCGTTCGGGCCATTCGCCTCGACGCGCAACCCGGCGGCCGCGCGCTCCTCGACCATCGACACCGCAAGCTCGTGGATGAGGCTCTCCGTGAGCTCCATCATCGTGCCGTAGTCGCCGAAGGCCTCGTAGACCTCCATCGCTGTGAACTCGGGGTTGTGGCTCCGGTCGATGCCCTCGTTGCGGAAGTTGCGGTTGATCTCGTAGACCTTGCGCAGTCCGCCGACGAGGCAGCGCTTGAGGTAGAGCTCGGGCGCGATCCGCATGAAGAGCGGCATGTCGAGCGCGTTGTGATGCGTCGTGAACGGCCGCGCGGCGGCGCCGCCCGCGATCGGCTGCAGGACCGGCGTCTCGACCTCGAGGTAGCCGCGCGCGTCCATGAAGCGGCGGATACGCGACACGATGCGCGCGCGCATCGCGAAGACCTTCGCGGTCTCGGGGTTCGCGTACATGTCGACGTAGCGGCGGCGGTACCGCAGTTCGGGATCCGACAGTCCGTGCCACTTCGCGGGCGGCGGCGCGAGCGACTTCGTGCCGAGCGAAAGCCCGGTCGCCCACACGCACACCTCGCCCTTGTTCGTGCGTCCGATCGGGCCTTCCGCGACGAGGATGTCGCCGTAGTCGACGTGCTTCGCAAGCTCGAACGCCTGCGGCGACACCGACGCCTTCGACACGCTCACCTGCAGGTCGCCCGTCGCGTCGCGGAGGAACAGGAACACGAGCTTCCCCATGTCGCGGTGCTGCACCACGCGGCCCGCGATCTTCACGGACTCGCGGCCATCGCGTGCGGGCGCACCACCCGCCGCCTTCGCTTCCTTCGCGGCGGTCTCGTAGGCGACATGCGCCTCCTCGCTGAACCGCGTCCGCGCGTCGGCGAGCGACAGCAGTCCGTCCTCCCGCCGCCCGTAGGGCTCGAAGCCGAGTTCGTCGCGGAAGCGCTTCAGCTTCGCGCGACGCGACGCGATGATCTCGGATTCGGAAAGCGGAGCGGGTTCCTGCGGGGTCGTCTCGGACATAGGCGGCAATCCTAGCGAAGGCCGTCGTTTCCCGCCGCTTTGCGCTACGCTATTCGACTTGGGCCTCGTTCAGGCCCGCGACACCAAACCCACCCGATCATGCCTCCCTCACTCAAGCGACTCGGCATCCTCACCGGCGGCGGCGACTGCCCCGGACTCAACGCCGTCATCCGCGCGGTCGCGAAGACAGCGATCCTCCAGTACGGCATCGAGGTCGTCGGCATCGAGGACGGCTTCCAGGGCCTCATCGAGCACCGCGTGCGGCAGCTGACCCAGAAGGATGTGAACGGCATCCTCACCCGCGGCGGCACCATCCTCGGCTCGAACAACAAGGCCAACCCGTCGCGCTACTGCGTGGGCCGCACCGAGACGGGCGAACCGATCTGGAAGGACGTGACCGACCAGTGCCTCACCACGATCCGCCGCGAGCGCCTCGACGCGCTCATCGTGATCGGCGGCGACGGCACGATGGCGTGCGCCGCGCCGATCGCGGAAGCGGGCGTCAACGTGATCGGCGTCCCGAAGACGATCGACAACGACCTCGTCGGCACCGAGATCACCTTCGGCTTCCTCACCGCCGTCGCCACCGCGACCGACGCGCTCGACCGCCTCAACTCGACGGCCGACAGCCATCACCGCGCGATGGTCTGCGAGGTCATGGGCCGCAACGCCGGCTGGATCGCGCTCACCGCGGGCGTCGCGAGCGGCTCGGACGTCATCCTTCTCCCCGAGATTCCCTTCGACCTCCGCAAGATCGCCGACGACATCGACCGCCGCATGCGCGACACCGGCTTCGCGATCGTCGTCGTCGCCGAGGGCGCGCGGCCGCAAAGCGGCAAGCAGGTCATCAGCCGCTACGACCCGACGAGTCCCGATCCCGTGCGTTTCGGCGGCATCGGCAATCTCGTGGCGACCGAGATCTCGGATCTCACCGGCGTCGAGACGCGGACCACCGTGCTCGGCCACATCCAGCGCGGCGGCGCGCCGATCGCGTCCGACCGCATCCTCGCGACGAACTTCGGGTTCCACGCGATGGCCGTCCTCGCGAGCGGCAAGCGGAACCGCATGGTCGTCCGCGAGAACAACCTCTTCTCCGACATCGATCTCTTCGAGACCGTCGGCAAGCAGCGGCTCGTTCCGATCGATCACCCGCTGATCGCAGCCGCGCGCGCCATCGGCACCAGCTTCGGCGACGGCGCCGGCTCGATCACGCCGAAGCCCATTCCGTCGGCGCTGGTGTGAAAGCGCCCGAAACGCCTCGCGGAGCACGCGCTCGCGCTTCGGTCGCCCACCGTATAGTGGGTTGACGCAACGACCCAGCGAATCCGAATGCCGCTCGACCCAGCAATCTTCCTCGACCGCGATGGCACGCTCGTTCCCGACGACGAACGCGCCGGAAACGCAGCCTCCATCCAGCTCGTCGACGGCGTCGCTCCGGCGCTGCGCCGGCTGCGGGACGCCGGCTTCCGCCTCGTGGTCGCCACCAACCAGGGCGGCGTCGCGCACGGCCGCTTCACCGAAGCGGACGTCGACGCCTACCACCGCAAGCTGAGCGAGCTGCTCGACGCGTCGAGCGGCCTCAAGCGAACCGTCGAGCGCTTCTACTACTGCCCGTTCCACCCGCAGGGAACCGTCGCCGGCTACGCGCGCGAGCACCCGTGGCGAAAGCCGAAGCCCGGCATGATCCAGCAGGCCGTGCAGGACATGGAGCTCGACGCGGACCGCTCGTGGATCATCGGCGACGCGCCGCGCGACATCGAGGCCGGCCGCGCCGCGGGCCTTCGCACCGTGCTCGTCTCGCGCGACCGCGCGCGCATCGCCGAGGCGGCGCCCGACTTCACGGCGGCGACGGTCGCAGAGGCTGTCGATCTCGTCCTCCGTCACCGCGACGACGCGATCGTCGCGAGCGCCGTCGCGAGCGGCGCAGCGCCGGTCGCCCGCATCCGCCGCGGCCGCGCGACCACCCGCAAGCTCCGCCGCGACCGCGACGGCGAGCGTCTCCGCCGCGCGCTCAACGAACTCACCGAGGAAGTCCGCGCGCTGCGTCTGCGCCGCTCCGAGACCGGCGCGATCCGGCTCGCCGCGATGGGCCTCCAGCTCCTCACGATCCTCGTCGCGGCCGTCGCGTTCCTCAACCTCGCGGACAGCGAGGCCTTCCTGCGCTGGATCGCGGGCGCGACGCTCCTCCAGCTCGTGACGGCGACGATCCTCCTCTTCGACCGCTCGTGAGCGGCAGGCGAAGCGAACGGTGCACGCCCGCGTCACGCTCCACGCCGCCTCGCCGACAGCGCTCGCAGACCCGGCGCTCGCCGCGCTCATCGGCGCCTGCGCCGAGGAAACAGCCGAAATCCAAGGGGTCGCCATCCCCACGGTCGAGCTCTTCGACGACCGCCTCGAACTCTCGGGAGCCGTACCCATGCCGATCCTGCTCGCGATCGCAGCCGAAGTGCGCCGCTCGACCGGGCGCTGGCACGTCGCGAAGCACGGCGCTCCGCTCTGGCGGGGCGAGTAGGCCCGCGGACGCGCAGCGCGCCCGCATTCCGTATCATCGCGACCCATGGATCCGTCGCTGGCTTCGTCGGCCGCCACATCCTCCGGCGACCCGTCGCCCCTCCTGTGGGCGGCGCTGCCCGTTGCCGCGTACCTCGTCGGAAGCTTCCCGACCGCGCATCTCCTCGCGCGCTCGCGCGGCGTCGACCTCGGCTCGGTCGGCAGCAGGAACTACGGCGCCACGAACCTCGGCCGCACGCTCGGACGCGCGTGGGGCATCGCCTGCTTCGCGATCGACGCGCTCAAGGGCGCGATTCCCGTCCTCGCCGCGGGCTGGCTGCTCGGCGCCCTCGGCGCGAAGGCCGGCGGCGTCACGACCGCGACCGCGTGGTGCTGGCTCGCGACGGCGCTCGCAGCGATCCTCGGCCACACGCTCTCTCCGTGGATCGGCTTCAAGGGCGGCAAGGGCGTGGCGACGGGTTTCGGCGCGCTCGCCGCGATGTGGCCCGTCCTGACGCTGCCTGCGCTACTCGCGATCGTGCTCTGGGGCGTCGTCCTCGCCGTGTTCCGCATCGTGAGCCTCGCGTCGATGATCGCGGCGATGTCGGTCCCCTGCTCGGTGCTCGTCGCGGCGGTCGCAGCCAACGGCATCGACGGCGCGCGCGCCGCCGTGCCCTTCCTCGCGGCGAGCGTCGCGATCGCCGCGTTCGTGGTGTGGAAGCACCGCGCCAACATCGCGCGCATGCGCGCCGGCACCGAGCCGAAGGTCGGCGCCGGGAAGGCGCCGACGCCATCGCCCGGCGAGGCCAACATGGACCAAGCGAGTTCACCGTGAATCACGACGAGAGCCAGCACGACAGCTACCGCTCCCCGCTCGAGACGCGCAACGCAAGCCGCGAGATGCGAGCGATCTGGTCCGAACGCCGCAAGTTCGGCCTGTGGCGCCGCATCTGGCTCGCGCTCGCCGAAAGCCAGCACGAACTCGGCATGCCCGTCACCCGCGCGCAGGTCGACGCGATCCGCGCCCATCTCGACGACATCGACTTCAAGGCCGCCGCCGGGCACGAGTCGCGCCTCCGCCACGACGTGATGGCGCACGTCCACACGCTCGGCGACGCCGCCCCCGAGGCGCGCGCCATCATCCACTTCGGCGCGACGAGCCAGGACGTCGTCTGCAACGCAGACACGCTTCTTCTGCGCGACGCGCTCGACCTCGTCGCGGGCAAGCTCGCGCGCGCGATCGACCGCCTCGGCTCGTTCGCCGCGAAGCACCGCGCGCTGCCGACCCTCGGATTCACCCACTTCCAGCCGGCGCAGCCCACGACGGTCGGCAAGCGCGCCACGCTCTGGGCGCAGGATCTCGCGATCGCGCTCGAGACCGTCGAGTTCGCGCGCGCGTCGCTGCGTCTGCGCGGCCTGCGCGGCGCGACGGGCACGCAGGCGTCGTACCTCGGGCTCCTCGACGGCAATGGCGCCAAGGTCGACGA
This sequence comes from Phycisphaerales bacterium, assembly GCA_044356505.1. GTDB lineage: Bacteria > Planctomycetota > Phycisphaerae > Phycisphaerales > SM1A02 > QWPT01. The sequence goes on along the minus strand of JBIKWD010000022.1, from coordinate 11,516 downwards.
CCTCGAGGCCCGCTTCGCCGCGAAGCTCGGCTGGCCGAAGGACCGCATGCTCGCCGTCTGCGGGCAGACCTATCCGCGCCTCGTCGACGCGCAGGTCGTCGCGGCGCTCGCCGTCGCCGCGAGCGCCATCCACAAGTGCGCGACCGACATCCGCCTGCTCGCGAACAAGAAGGAGATCGAGGAACCCTTCGAAAAGGACCAGATCGGCTCCTCCGCGATGGCCTACAAGCGCAATCCCATGCGCTGCGAACGCGCGTGCGGCCTCGCGCGCTTCGTGATGGGCCTCGTGAACGACCCGCTCCAGACCCACGCGACGCAGTGGCTCGAGCGCACGCTCGACGACAGCTCGAACCGCCGCCTCGTGCTGCCCGAGGCGTTCCTCGCGCTTGACGGCGCGCTCGACATCATGGCGAATGTGGCCGAGGGCCTCGTCGTGTGGGAGGCGACCGTCGCCGCGAACCTCGCCGCCGAACTCCCCTTCATGGCGAGCGAAGGCATCATGCTCGAGGCGACCCGCACCGGCGCGGACCGCCAGGAGGCGCACGAAGCGATCCGCGTCCACTCGATGGCCGCGGCCGAGGAAGTGAAGAAGCACGGCAAGCCGAACGACCTCATGGCGCGCCTCCGCAAGGATCCGTTCTTCTCGAAGGTCGACCTCGACGGCGCGCTCGACCCCGCGCGCCACATCGGCCGCGCGCCCGAGCAGACCGACCGCTTCATCGCCACCGTGATCGAGCCGATCCGCGCCCGCTACGCCGCGGCGCTCGCAACCAAGGCCGAACTCCGCGTCTGACGAAGCCCATGCCCATTCCACGACCAACGCCCGACCGCGCAGCGCTCCTCGTCATCGACGTGCAGGAGAGGCTCCTTCCGACGATCTTCGACGCGGAACGCGTGGTCGCGAACTGCGCCGCGGCGCTCCGCCTCGCCGAGACGCTCGGACTTCCGGCCGTGGTCACCGAGCAGTACACGAAGGGCCTCGGCCACAGCGCCCCCGACATCCTCGCGGCGGCCGGCGGCCATGCACGCGTCTTCGAGAAGACCCGCTTCAGCGCCCTCACCCCCGAGGTCGACGCGCTCCTCTCCGCCAAGCGTTGCGACGACGTGCTGATCGCCGGCGTCGAGGCGCACGTCTGCGTGGCGCAGACCGTGCTCGACCTCCTTGCGACGGGCCGCCAGCCCTACCTCCTCCTCGACGCCATCTCGGCGGGGCAGGTCGACCAGATCGCCCCGGCCCTCCGCCGCCTCGAGAAGGCGGGAGCGGTTCCGACGGGGGTGCTCGCCGCCTCGTACGAACTGCTCGGGGACGCCGCGCACCCCCAATTCAAGGCGGTTCTCGGGGTCGTGAAGACACTTCGCCCCCCGTTGGCGTTACGCTAGCCCCGCGGGCGGGGTGTCTGGGCCGACCGATGCGTCCCATCGGCCCCGTCCACAGATATTGGAGATCGCCATGGAACTCTACGAAAAGCTCTGCGCCCTCGTCCGTGAAGTCGAGGACGACATGAAGAAGGCCAACGGCGGCAACAAGGCTGCCGGCACCCGCGTCCGCAAGGCGATGCAGGAGATCAAGGAGACCGCGCAGGAGATCCGCGCCAAGGTCCTTGAGATGCGCGGCACGGAGGAGGGCGAGGCCTGAGCCTCGCCAGTGAGCCGTGGCAAGCCCTCCGCTCTTCGACATCTCCGGCATCGACCTCGACCAGACCGTCTGCGACAGCGCCGGTCTCGATGCCTTCCTGCCCCAGACAGGGCCCATGCGGCAGGTCGATCGCATCGTCTGGGCGAACGAGATCTACAAGCGCTGCGTCGCGGTCAAGAACGTCCGCCCCGACGAGTTCTGGTGCGAGCACCACATCAAGGGACGCCCGCTGTACCCCGGCGTCCTCATGATCGAGTCGACCGCGCAGGCCGCGAGCTGGCTCTTCCGCAAGCAGTGGCCGGCGCTCGGGTTCCTCGGCTTCCTCCGCTGCGACGACACCTGCTTCCGCGGGCAGGTCGTGCCGGGCGATACGTTCGTGATCGTCGTCGAGGAGATCGACGCAAGCCCGCGCCGCTTCATCTCGAAGACGCAGGGCTTCGTGCGCGGCAAACTCGTGTTCGAGGCGAAGATCACCGGCATGGCGATCTGAGCCACGCGCCGCGTGGAGCGATCCATGCTCCCACCGATTGCGTTCCATCCCATCCTGAAGGCCCGCGCGTGGGGCTCGACGCGCCTCGGCGCCCTCGGAAAGCAGGTCGGGAACGGTGCGCGCATCGGCGAGAGCTGGGAGATCGCCGACCTTCCCGACTCGGTTCCCGACGGCCAATCCATCGTCGACGGCGGGCGGTTCGGCGGCATCAGGCTGCGCGAGCTTCGCCTTGCGCATCGCGACGAGCTGCTCGGCGTCACGACGCCGGCGCCTGACGGCGGCTTTCCGCTCCTCGTGAAGTACCTCGACGCAGCGGAGAACCTCTCGGTGCAGGTCCACCCGGACGAGGCGTTCGTCCGCCGGCATCCGTCGGCGCATCTCAAGACGGAAGCATGGGTCGTGCTCGACGCCGCGCCCGGCGCGGTCCTCTACCGCGGCTTCCGAGCCGATGTCACGCGCGCCGACTACGACCAGGCGCTCGCAGCGGGAACGGTGGTCGACCTCCTCGAGGCGATCGAGGTCCGGCGCGGCGACTGCGTCTACCTTCCGAGCGGCACCTGCCACGCGCTCGGCGCCGGCATCGTGGTCGCCGAAATCCAGACGCCGAGCGACACCACGTTCAGGGTGTGGGACTGGAACCGCAACGACCCCGCCCGCCCGCTCCACCTCGACGAGGCGCGCGCGTGCCTCCGCTTCGGCGCCGCGCAGAACCACGGCGTCGCCGGCGTCGTCCGCGGCGAGGACGCTCCCGCGATCGAAGCGCATGGCTTCATCACGAAGCGCCTCGTCCGAACCCCCTTCTTCCGCATCGAGTGGATCGAGGCGACGCGGGCGGCAGCGCTCCCCATCGAGCCGACCGGCGTCGCGGAAGTCTGGATGACGGTCGAGGGCTCCGCGCTCTGGCGCATGCCCTCCTGCCACGTCGACGCCCCGCTCGGCCGGACCATCCTCCGCCCTGCGTCGGTCGAACCCGGAGAGGTCGACTTCGACGCGGGCACCGTCGTCCTTCGCGCGACCTGCGGCAGCCCGCTCGACGGTGCGCTCGCGTCGATCTGAGGTCCGAGAACCGCCGCCTCGAATCGCAGCCGCTCGGTGCGCGCGACGGAATGTCCTTGAATCGCGTAGCGTCCATGCGCCACCGCGAAGGACTCCCCTCACGCGGCAGGAGCGACGAAACACCGATGGGCCAGCCCTTCTCGGAGCGTGTCCTCAAGCACTGGATCGAGCGCCTCACCCCGGGGCTCGTGCAGCTGTCCTACGGCATCTGCCGCGACCGGCACCGCGCCGAGGAGATCGTCCAGGAGGCTTTCGTGCGCCTCTGGAAATCTCCGCCCGACGCGGGCGAGGTCGCCATCTCGAGCTGGATGCGCTCGACGGTGACGAACCTCTCGATCAGCGTCATCCGCCGCAAGAAGCGCACGTGGACGCTGATCGACGAGTCGGGCACCGCGCACGACGTGCGCGCGGAACGGCCGGGCAGCGAACTCGAGCGCCGCGAGGACCTCTCGCGCATCGCGGGCGCGCTCGAGCGCCTCGACCCCGACAAGCGCGCGATGATCATGCTGCGCGTGAACGAGGGCCTTTCCTACGAAGCGATCGCTGCGCACCTCGGCGTTCCGATCGGCACCGTGATGAGCCGCCTCAACCGCGCGCGCCTCGCGCTCCTCGACGAGCTCGGCGAGGCGGGCGGAGGCGAGCGGCCAAGCGAGTTCGACATCAACACCTACCGCGACGGGCCGCGCTCCGCCGTGCGCCGCTAGCAGATCGAGAGCGACCATGAACGACTTCCGCCCCGAACTTCCCGCCGGTCCGATCGAGTGCGACGCGCTCAAGGCGTCGCTCTCGGCGTACCTCGACGACGAGCTGACGCGCGAGGAGCGCCTCCGCGCCGACGCGCATCTCGTGTCGTGCGGCAGCTGCCGGACGCTGGTCGAGCGCGCGGAGTCCCTCGACGGACAGCTTCGCGCCAAGCTCGCCGAGGACGTCGCGGAAGCGTCCGAGGCGCTCGCGTCGTCGCCGACAGACATCGCTGCGTTCGAGTCGCGCGTGCTCGCCGCGATCGGCCACGAGCACCGCCGAACCTGGGTTCCGCGCCTCGCCGCAGCAGCCGCGGTCGCGGTCGCGGCCGCAGGCGGCTGGTGGCTCTGGAACTCGAGGGAAACCCCGGAGTCGCTCGCACCCGCGGGCCCCGGCACATTCGTGCGCGGCGGCGACGCCGCGCCGCGCGCCATCGGACCGGTGCGCGCGCCCGACCAACGCGCCGTCCGTCTTGCAGCGCTCACCGACGAAGACCGCCAGGCGCTCTACGCGACGAGCCTCATCCTCGACAACGCCCGCCGAACGGCGTTCGCGGACGAAGCACGGCGCACCGAGCTGCGCGAGACGGTTCGCTACGACGAGCTGGTCGACCGCCTCGAGGAAGTCGCCGAGAAACTGCCGCCCGACGAGCAGCAGACCGTCGCGCTCGCCCGCGAGGTCACCGCGCGCATCGCCGAGGCGTCCGACGATCCGCGGGCGTGGGTCGAGATCCAGCAGGACGTCGAACGCCGCGGCCTCGCCCCGTCGATCGAGATGATGAGCGAGTCGCGGTAGCGGGATTCCGCGAGCGGCCGCAGGGTGTTTGAGCGGTCGTGGCTGCGGCCGCGACCTTTGGTGCTTGTCACGGGACCGGCGCTGCGCACCGCGCTGTCGACGGTTCGGATGGTTCTGCCAGGTTCGCAAGCACGTGGCACCCGCCGGCCGGAGGCCGGCGGCGACGTGCGCCATTCCGACGGGGAGCGCCGCCGCGAAGCGGCCGAGCGCGCAAGATCTGCGCCTCCTGATCCCGCGATCTGACCCGACAGACCCGCCGGCAGGCAAAACAAACCCGCCTCCGCGTATATTCCCTTCCGCGAATGGACTCGCTCGGACCGCTCAACTTCCAAGCGCACGCAGGACGCGTCGCGCAGGCCTACGGTGCCCGCGCGCCCGCGCGAACTGGTTCGCCGACCGCTGCGCCGCAGGCCGGACAAGGCTCGACAGGGCCAGGCTCGACAGGGCCAGGCTCGATCGGGCCGAACGGGATCATCCAGCCGCCGTTTCCGCCGACCCGTGACCCGAACGGTCGCGGATCCGCGCCGCAGGCTCGGCAGGACCGTCTGACCCTCTCGCCGGCCGCGCCTAAGATCCCCGAGCAGATCGAGCAGCTGGTCGCCGGGCAGGTCGATTCGCCCGTGTCGCGCGGCCAAGGCTTCGACGAGCCGAACCCCCGCTCTGCGTCCGCACGACAGCCGGGCGCGAGCGGCGCCTACGCGATGTACACCCGGTCGGCCGACCGCGTCGAGGTCGCGACGTCCCTGGCGGTCGGACGTTCGATCGACGCCCGCGGCTGACGGCCCAAATCCCTGCGATACGCCCTGTTTCGGCCCCCGCAAGCCCTTTGCAGTCGGGGCGTCGTCCCTGTATCCTCTCCGTCCCCTGTGAAATCCGTCACGAACTCCGTTCGGGGTGCGTGACTCGTCCATGCAAGCTTCCCGAACGAGTCGGGACGCCGTCCGCAAGGCGGCGCGCAAGCAGCTTTCCGTACGAATCTTTCTGTCCGTAGTTTCCGCCTTTGGAGCCCACATGGCCAGCACCGGCACCGTCATTCAGGTCATCGGATCGACGTTCGACGCGCAGTTCCCCGAGTCGGACCTGCCTGAGATCTACAACGCCGTCCACATCAACTTCGAGACGCGCGGTCAGAAGATGACCCTCGTCGGCGAGGTCGCCAAGCACCTCGGCGGCGGACAGGTCCGCTGCGTCGCGCTCGCCTCGACCGACGGCATCAAGCGCGGCGACCCATGCGTCGACACCGGCGCTCCGGTGCGCGTGCCCGTCGGCGAAGGCGTCCTCGGCCGCGTGTTCAACCTCCTCGGGCAGCCCGTCGATGAGCGCGGCCCCGTCGCCGCCCAGAAGACGGCGCCGATCCACCGCGAGCCCCCCGCGTTCATCGAGCTCAACCCGAAGACCGAGATCCTCGAGACGGGCATCAAGGTCATCGACCTCCTCTGCCCGTTCGTCCGCGGTGGCAAGATCGGTCTCTTCGGCGGTGCAGGCGTCGGCAAGACCGTCGTCATCCAGGAGATGATCGCGCGCGTCGCGCGTAACTTCGGTGGCTACTCGGTGTTCGCAGGCGTCGGCGAGCGCACCCGCGAGGGCAACGACCTCTGGCTCGAGATGCAGGAGGCCGAGTACACCGACGCGAGCGGCAAGAAGATGCATGTGCTCGACAAGGTGGCGATGGTCTTCGGCCAGATGAACGAGCCGCCGGGCGCGCGTCTGCGCGTCGCCCTCTCGGCGCTGACCATGGCGGAAGAGTTCCGCGATGCGTCGGGCAAGGAGACGCTGCTCTTCGTCGACAATGTGTTCCGCTTCACCCAGGCCGGCTCGGAAGTGTCGGCGCTCCTCGGCCGCATGCCGAGCGCCGTCGGCTACCAGCCAAACCTCGCGACCGAGATGGGTGCGCTCCAGGAGCGCATCACCTCGACCCGTCAGGGCGCCATCACCTCGGTGCAGGCGATCTACGTTCCCGCAGACGACCTCACCGACCCGGCGCCCGCGACGACCTTCAGCCACCTCGACGCGTTCATCGTGCTCGAGCGCAAGATCGCCGAGAAGGGCATCTACCCCGCCGTCGATCCGCTTTCGTCGACCTCGCGCATCCTCGATCCGCAGGTCCTCGGCGAGCGTCACTACAAGGTGGCGCGCCGCGTGCAGGGCATCCTGCAGCGCTACAAGGACCTGCAGGACATCATCGCGATCCTCGGCGTCGACGAGCTTTCGGAAGAGGACAAGCTGACCGTCGCCCGCGCGCGCAAGATCGAGCGCTTCCTCTCGCAGCCGTTCTATGTCGGCGAGGTCTTCACCGGCATCCCCGGCGTCACCTGCCCGCTCGCAGACTCGATCGACAGCTTCGAGCGCATCTGCGCCGGCGAAGGCGACGACCTGCCCGAGAGCTCCTTCATGTACGTCGGCACGCTCGCCGATGCCCGCAAGAAGGCCGAAAAGATGGCCGCGGGCGTCTGATCGCGGCGATCCAACGGAACCAACTCCAAGCGCCCCTGCCTCGCGGCGGGGGCGTTTGCTTGACGGACGCCGCGCAAGCCGCGACCGTGCGCGCATGACGCTCTCCCCCGCCGTCGCGATTGTCGCCCTCGCCGCCATCACGCTGTGCATCGGCGGCTTCGGTGTCGCCGGCGAGCCCGCCCAGGACGCAGCGCGCCCGCCAAGTTCGGTCGTGCCCGCGGCGCGCACGGACGAGTGGGCGATCGCGCGCGAGAAGGAACTGATCCGCCGCGCGAAGGAAGAGAGGCCCGCGAAGGTGGTGTTCGTCGGCGACTCGATCACGCAGTCATGGGAGGACCCGGGCAAGGCCGCGTGGGAGAAGCACATCGCGCCGCTCGGCGCGATCAACCTCGGAAACTCGGGCGACCGCACCGAGAACGTGCTCTACCGCCTCGCCGAGGCTCCGCTCACGCGCCTCGAGGCCGAGCATGTCTTCCTTCTGATCGGGACGAACAACCTCGGCCACGGCACGAGCACCGCGGTCGAGACGCTCGCGGGCGTGCAGGCGGTCGCGGAACTCCTCGCGGCGCAGTGTCCGAAGGCGACGGTCCACGTCGTCGAGATCTTCCCGCGCGGCGAGCGCTTCAACGCGATGCGCGGGGACATCGTGCAGGTCAACCAGGCCATGCGCGCGTGGGTGGCGCGGAAGGGGTCGAGGTTTGCCATCCATCCGGTCGGCGACGCGTTCGTGTCGCCCGATGGAACCATCTCGAAGGACCTCATGCCCGACTTCCTCCATCTCACGCCCCGGGCGTACGAGCTGTGGGCGCAGGCCGTGGTCGCCGCGATCGGCGCGTGAGCGGGGTCAATACTGCCCGACGCGGTGCTCGCGACGGTCGCGCATGATCCGCGCCTCCTCGCGCTGGGCGTCGACCCACGTGGGAGGCACGGCGCGGATCACCTTGCCGTCCTTGTCGAAGACGACGCTGTAGGCGCGCTCGGGATCGCCCTCGAACGCCGCGCTCGACGCAAGGCTCGAGAGCCCGTCGCCCCACTGCAGCCGCTCGCCCTCGATGCCGTCGCGCGCCTGGGTGAGGAGCCGGCCCGAACTGGGCTTCCCCAGCATCTCGACGACCTCGTCCTTCGACATCCCGGGCTTGATGCGGTCGAAGCGGTCGACGACGTCCTGCGAGGCGCAGGAAGCGAGAACGGGAAGGAGAAGCGCGGCGATGGCGGCGAGACGCATGGGGGGATTGTCGCGGCTCCGCCGAACGCGCACAAGTCCCGCGCATGTCCCGCGCATGTCCCGCGCATGTCCCGCGCACGTCCCGCGCACGTCCCGCGCACGTCCGCGCCTGAGTCAGTTCGCACCGGGAGAGGCGAGCGCCACCCCCTCTGCCTTCGCAGCCTTGATGAGCGACGCATCGAAGGTCGCGAGAAGGGCCTTCGTGCGGATCGCGAGCTCGAGGTAGCTTGCGTCGGAGGCGCTCAGGCGGTGCGCCTCCGCGAGTTCGGCGATGCGAAGCGACACGGCGATGTCCGGCGCGGGTTCGATGTGAATGCAGAGGTCGAAGGCGTCCACAAGAGACTCCCCCGCCTCCGCCTCGGTCATCAGCTTCGCTCGCACGCCGACGCGGATCGCATTGATCAGCTCGAACACGATCAACGAGGGCGCCACGAGTGCGCCTGCCTCACGAAGGGCGGCGCGTGCATGCGCCACCCGCGTGCTTGGCCCGAGGGCGTCGGCGATGAGGGGAACAACGAACGACGCATCGATGACCGTGTCTTGCTTGGCGCGCACGAACTCACTTCCTTCCTTCCCGGATCCACGACATCATCTCTTCGAATGAAACCTGCCGCGGCAGCTGCAGGCGGCGCTTCTCCATCCGCTCAAGCGCCGCCGCCCGCCGCGCCTGCACGGTGTCCTCGGGCACGTTCTGCAGGACCGCGATCCGCCGCCCGTGCCGCGTGATGTAGATGGTGTCGCCACGCTCGACCATGCGAAGGACGGCGGAGAAGTTGGCCTTGGCCTCGGCTGTAGGAATCTCGCGAACCATGATCTGACTATAAGTTCTGACCTGTTTGAAGTCCATAATCTGATCTCTTTTTCTGACCACTTTCGCGCGTCGCCCCGCGTCCACTACTCTTGCGTTCATGACCCCCGCCACGGCCGAGTCGTCCCAGTCCGCTCCGACCTCAAGCGCCGCGAAGATCGCCCTCGGCGACGCCTCCGCGCGCGCCGTCGCAGCCATCGTCGCGAAGCATGGCGAGGCGCAGCGAGCCGCCGCGACCGCGGGCGTCGCGCGCGTCGTGGCCCGCTGGAGCGCAGCCGACGGCGACGCCGCCGCCTTCGAGGCATTCTGCCTCAGGCACTTCGTCGCCGACACCGCGGAGCGCACGCGGCTCCTTGCGCGCATCGAAGGCGCGCTCGAGCAGATCACCGGCCACCTCTACGAGATGCGCCGCACGCTGCGCCGCCATCACGATCTCCGCGGCGACGAGTTCGAAGGCGTCGACGACATCCTCGCGCAGTTCGATCCGTCGCCCGATCTCTCGGAGCAGCTCTACCGCCAGAAGCTCGCGCACCTCGCGCTGTTGAACTTCGCGCGGCCGAAGCTCGACGAGATGCTGCGCGACGGGCCCTCTTGGTCGAGCGACCAATGGGTCGCCGCGCGCGTGGCGCACCAGTTCGGGCCGCGCATCCCCGCGGAACTCTCGGATCGCGCCCGCAAGGTCTCGTTCGAGGCGGGCAAGTTCGTCGCCGACTTCCATGTGCCGGTCGGCGGGCTCGTCGACGCGAACGGCAAGCGCTGGTTCGAGGCCGACCGCAAGCTGATCGCGCACTGGCTCGTCCGCGAGGAGATCAAGGCGGGCTACGGCGACCCGGACGGCGTCCACAAGCAGCGCGCGCTGTCGTGGGTGATGGCGCGGCACATCGACGGCACGATTCCCGCGCGGGTGATGAAGGGCGAAGAGAAGCGCGACTGGAATCCCGAGAGGAACACGGTGGCTGGCGGCGACGCGGGCGAACTGCTCGGCCTCGTGCGCTACGAGCACTGGATCAAGAACTTCCGCATGGCGCAGGAGTTCGACCCGCTCTTCCCCGACGAGCCGACCGCGATCGCGCGCAAGTTCGCCCTCGAGCGCGAGATGCCCGAGAGCGAGGTCGAGAAGCTGATGGTCGACCTCCTCGAGTCGCCCGTGCGCAAGGACATCGCCGCGTTCATGGCGAAGAAGCTCGGCCGCCCGCTCGAGGCGTTCGACATCTACTTCGAGGACATCGTCGAGGCGAAGCCCGCTGGCGAGATGAACGCCGCCGTGAAGGCGCGCTTCAGCGACGTGAAGGACTTCGAGAAGAAGCTGCCGACCGTGCTGCGCGAGCTCGGCTTCAGCGCGGCGGACGCGGACTTCCTCGGCACCCATATCCGCGTCGAGGTCTGCAAAGGCGCGGGCCACGCGATGCGGCCCGAGCTCACGGGCTACGGCGCGTGGCTGCGCACCTCGAGCCTCAAGAAGGAGATCGGCTGGGACGGCTTCGACACGGCGATGCACGAGCTCGGCCACAACCTCGAGCAGCTGTGCTCGACCTACTTCGTCGAGCGCCCGTCGCTGCGTGGCGTACCGAACACCGCGTGCACCGAGGCCTTCGCGTTCCTCTACCAGTCGCTCGCGAAGCGCGTGATCGGGGTCGAAAGCGCCGCCGAGGCCGAGCGCCAGTTCGCGGTCGATTCGGTGGCGACGATGCTTGCCGCGTGCCAGATCGCGGGCCCGTCGCTCCTCGAGCTGCGCGCGTGGCGCTGGCTGTACGCGAACCCGAAGGCGACCGCGTCCGAGCTGCGCGCCGAAGTGCTGCGCATCGCGCAGGACCTCTGGAAGTCGCACTACGAGCGCGATTTCGGGCCGGATCCCTACAACATCCTCGCCGCGTACCAGCACATGATCGCGCACCCGTTGTATCTGCCCGACTACACGCTCGGCCACATGATGAGCCACCAGATCCGCTCGTACATGCGCGGCAAGGACCTTGCCGCCGAGACGAAGCGCATCACGAGCCTCGGCTGCCTGACGCCCGACCTCTGGATGAAGAAGGCCGTCGGTTCGCCGGTGTCGCCCGCGCCGCTTGCGAATGACGCGGCGGCGGGATTGAAGCGGCTCGTGTCTTGAGCGGTCGCGGCTGCGGCCGCTCCCTCTGGTGCTGGCACCGCCAAAGGCTGCTGCCGCAAGCAGCAGCCGCTCAGATCTTGAGCGGTCGCGGCTGCGGCCGCTCCCTCTGGTGCTCGCACCGCCAAAGGCTGCTGCCGCAAGCAGCAGCCGCTCAGATCTTGAGCGGTCGCGGCTGCGGCCGCTCCCTCTGGTGCTGGCACC
>JBIKWD010000021.1:0-24014 GCA_044356505.1 Phycisphaerales bacterium | reverse complement strand
AGGCTGCCGCTCGTGGGGTCGACGGGCTGATACTCGTCGTCCGCCTGGAACGCATGGGGCATTGCGAGCCGGGGTACGTGGATGTCCTCGGGCAGGGTGCGCGTGCCATCGGCCAGCTGCGCCTCCGCCTGCTCCTGCGACGCGGGAAACGCGCCCGCGGTGATTCTCTGCACACCCGTCAGCCGCGCCCTCGGATCGACCGTCACGTCGTTCGGATCGCGCCGCGTCGAGCCGATCACGAGCGGGTCGCCGAGCGACGCGAGCGGAGCGTTGCGCCAGACCGAGATCTCGGCGTTCTTGGCGATCGTCAGCTTCGGTTGCGGCGATCCCGTCCCGCCGGAACCCGGGCTCGCGTAGACGACAGCCGGAAGCGGGGACGCCGCAAGCAGCGCGAACTCCGAGAGGTCGATGTCCGCCCGTGCGACCACGTCGGGCCATGGCACGGACTGGATGGCCGCGATCGACTGGACGAGGGCCTCTGGCGCGTTCGGAACGGGGTTGGCGGCGGTGCGCGCCTCCTGCGCGGTCGCGGTGACACGCACGGCCAGGGTCGACCGCGTCGGGCTCAGCCCCGTGGTGGCGTCCTGCACGGTGGCTGACAGCATGGAACTGCCCACCTGCTTGACCTCGTAGAGGAGTCGCTCGGGGTCGATGCCGCTGCTGTCGAGGACGTTGGTGTGGTTCTCGATGACGTATACCGCGATGTCGAGCGAACTCCTCGAGGCAAGGCGCGACTGGGTGAGCCGGACGATCTGGTCGCTGGCGACGATGCTCGGGTCGCGCATCGAGCTGACGGCGAGGCCGATCAGGATGGCGATCGCGACGGCGACGAGGGCGAGGATCACAGCGACCCCGCGAGAGACCGGCGATCTGCGATGCGTGCTCATGGTTCCCCCGTTCCCCGCGCGGCGAGCCGTGTCCGTTCCGGCCGGGCGGTCCAGCGTGCGATCGGTTCCTCGGCGTCCGTCGGGCGCAGCGCGAATCCGATCTCGCGTGCGTCTCGGTTTCCCTCGAGGTCGAAGGTCGCGGCCACCACGTTGCCTTCGGGTGCGTCGGCGCCTGCGAACGCCACTTCGAGTCGGTGACCCGTGAACGGCGCGAGGTTTCCCTGGCCCAGCACCCGAAGCGAACCCTCGAGCGCGCGGTCCTCGGAGATTGGTCCCGCGGGCTGCAGCCACCAGCGGTCTCGGTCTGCGCCGACGACGAGGACGCTCGGCCGGAGCGTTCCCATCGAGTGGAGGCGGGCCCGCCTGAGATCCGACTCGAGCAGCGCGGAGACATGCTCGGCGATCGGCGCCAACGCGTTGGCGAGGGTCGGTACGACGAGCGACGCCATGACCGCAAGCACGAGCACGACGAGCAGAAGCTCGACCAGCGTGAAGGCCCGGGCGAGGCGCGACGTCATCGGAGCGGCACCTCGAGTGGGATCGGAGCGATGACGGCGAGCGTCTCGTATTCGTTCGAGCGGAAGCGGGCCTGCGCCGTGTTGGGCGCGTCGCGGGGAGCCTCGAACCGCACCGTCTGGACGCCTTCCGCGAGCACCCGCTGGACGAGCACGCCCTCGGAGCGAAGTTCATCGAAGTCGGCGAAGACGCCTCCGTAGGATCCCTGCTCGTACTCGGCATCGAGCGTCGGGTCGTCGCGAAGCGCGTCGGGCGCGATCATCTCGAGCAGGAGCTCGCCGTTCTCGGCGTCGAAGCGGACGAGTCCGATCTCGCGAGCTTCGACCGCGAAGTTGGGAATGTCGTCGGAGAGCCAGACGAGGGCGCGATCGCTTTCCGTGGCGAGCACGCAGCGGATGCCAGGAGCGATCGCTCCGAGGCGGCGCACGGCGACGATGGCCTCGAGCGCGGGGTCTGAGAGTCTCTGGTTCGGGCCGGCGCGGGCGCCGACCGCCATGAGGAAGCTCGCGATGGCTGCGGAGACGAGCCCGAGGAGAAGCACGGCCATCAGCACCTCGACCATGGTGAATCCGCGGCGAGGGCGGTTTCCCTCGGCTCGCCATCCCCCCGGAGGAGGCGGTTCGGTGTGGTGCATGCGTCAACCTCGAAACTCGTCAGAGGGGTCGTCGGCATCTTGCAAAGAGCGGCCCAGCGGAGTTCAGATTTCTCGTTGGCTTGCCCCGACCGGCTCCACGAATTGTCGAGTTGGCGGGGCTGTGCGGATCGTGCGGGGTGGAGGAGTCGCGACGCGCGCGCGGTTTGCACGGATTCCGCGGCCCGCGCCGTGCTTGCGGGATCGCCCGAGAACCGCGACGATGCCTCGCCCCGATGTCGCGCATCCTCTTCCGGCACATCGTCGCGGACCTCCTCCGCATCATGCTCCTGACGGCGAGCGTGCTCGTCACGATCATCGCGTTCGGGGCCGCGATCCGTCCGATCATGCAGAATCTGTTCGGGCCCGAGGACCTGCTTCAGTTCGTGATGCTCGCGTCGGTGCCGATGCTCCAGTTCGCGCTGCCGTTCGCAGGCGCGTTCGCGGGCACCATCGTCTATTCGCGCCTCACGGCCGAGAACGAGGTGCTCGCCATGTCCGCTGCCGGGCTTTCGTACCGCAAGGTGCTCATGCCGGCGGTCGGCCTCGGGCTTGCGCTCTTCGTGCTGATGGCGCTCCTCGTCGACTCGGGCGTGCCGCGCCTCTGGACGTCGATGGACCGCTTCAAGACCAAGGACCCGACCCGCCTCTTCATATCGTCGGTCGACCGTGGCGAGGCGCTCGCCCTCCCGGGGACGAGCACCCAGCTCTACGCCGACGAAGCCAAGCTCCTCGACGTGCCGGACGGGCCAGGTGCTCCCGAGACCCGTCTCGGGCTCGCGGGCGTCGCGGCGGTCGAGCTCGGCCCCGATGGCCGTCCGCTGACCGAGTTCACCGCCGAATTCGCGACGGTCGACGTCTACCGTGAGAACGACAGCGTCTACATCAAGCTGCTCTTCCACAACGCGACCGCGTTTCGCGAGGGCGAGGACGCGCTCGTCTACGTGCCGCAGGCGGAGCCGGACGCGATCGACCTCGGCCGCGGCGTGAGGCTGCGGCCCAAGCATCTCGACTTCCAGGGGCTCCTCGGGGTCTGGAGCGACGTCGAGCGCTATCACGAGGTCGCCGACGCGCGCGCGCGGACCGAACGCGCGCTCCAGTCGGTGGAGCGCTGGACGTGCGTCGAGGACGGTCTTGCGTCGGCCGGGGCGTTGCGCCTCGTCGACGCGGGAGGCCGGCGCACCTACGAGATCCGCAACGCGCGCCTCGAGGGCACGAAGCTCTTGCCGAAGACGGGCGAGACGCTCGAACTCGTCGAGCTCGAGCGGGGCATCGCGTCGCGTCGCGCGTCGGTCGCCGAGGCGACGCTCGCCGCCGACGACCGCGTGCGCGACGAAGGGGTGCGTTTCGAGCTTCTCGCGCGGGCCGACACGGTGGCGGATCTTCGCGGCTTCGGCGGCGGAGGCCGCTGGCCCGCGCGCATCGTGGGGCTCGAGCCGGGCGGGTGCACCGGCAAGGACCGCGCGGCGGCGCCGATCTCCGCGCTCGTCGAGGAGACGGGCGCGCTGCCCGAAGCCGCGCCGGGCTCCCCGCGCGCGGCGGCTCGCGCCGAGGCGGTGGCGGCCGCGAGCGCGACGTCGGAGTCGATCCGCCTCGTGCGCGCCGACATCGTGGCGCGCATCGTGCAGCGCATCAACCAGTCGCTGTGCGCGCCGCTCATGATCGTGCTCGGCGCTGTGCTTGCGATCCGGCTGCGCGGGACGAACCCGCTGCAGGTCTATCTCCTCTCGTTCCTTCCGGCGATCGCCGACATCCTCCTGATCTCGGGCGGCGAGCAGATGCTGAAGGAAGCCACGACCGTGACGGGCATCTTCGTCGCCTCGAGCGGAAACCTCGTCCTCGCGGCGATGATCGTGATGGCGTACCGGCAGATCGCGCGAAACTGAGTCCTTGCACCGATGGGCATCCTCGACCGCTACATCGCCACCCGCTTCCTCGCGAACTTCATCCTGATCTTCTCGGTGATGTTCCTGTTCGGCGTCTCGATCCAGACGATCCTGAATCTCGACGCCTTCACGAACGCGGCGCGGGAGGCGGTGGAGGCGGGGCGCTTCGGCAGCATGTGGACGGCGCTTCCGGTCGCGCTCGTCGACTTCAACGCGCCGCGCGTGTTCCAGTTCTACGCGTATCTGGTCGGGCTCGGCTCGGTCGCCGCGGCAGGCTTCACGCTGGTCCAGATGGTGCGCACGAGGGAGCTCGTCGCCATGCTCGCGGCGGGGATCAGCCTCTGGCGCGTCGCGCTCTCGATCGGCATGGTGGCGGTGTTCCTCAACCTGCTCCAGCTTGTGAACGGCGAAGTGGTGCTCCCGAGGCTTGCGACGCGGCTTGCGCGCGACGAGTCCGCGATCCTGCAGCAGTCGGCCAACGACTTCGCGGTGAAGCTGATGCTCGACGGACGGGGAAACCTGCTGATGGCGCGCAGCTTCGACCCGCTCGCCGACGTCGCGAGCGGACTGCTGGTGATCGAGCGGAGCGAGGACGGCGCGGCGGTGCGGCGCATCGAGGCCGCGCGCGCAACCTGGGACGACGAGCGCACCGGATGGAGGCTCGAGGACGGACTCGTCACCGGACGCAGCGCGCCCGGCCGCGGCGAGGCGAGCGACGCCCGCATCGACCGCTCCGAGCCGATCGACTTCGTGGCGACCGACATCTCGCCCGATGCGATCCGCGCGCGCTATTTCCGTGGTTTCGCGCAGCTGCTTTCGGCGCAGAAGGTCGCGGAACTCGCTGCGGAGGGGGGTATCAGCGAGTCGGACGCGACGCGCCTCGTCGGGCAGCGCTTCGCGGGCGCGTGCGTGAACCTCCTCATGCTCGCGATCGCGCTGCCGTTCTTCCTCGTGCGCGAGCCGCAGAAGATGCTGCGGCCGAGCGTCCTCTGCGCGGCGGTCGCGGTGCCGGGACTTCTTGGAAGCTTCTTCGTGATGACGGTCGACCTGCCGCTTCTTCCGCCCGCGGTCGGCGTGTTCCTGCCGGTCGCGCTCCTGCTGCCGATCGCGGCAGGCCGCATCGGCGGGCTGAAGACCTGACGTGACTCGAACGCGCAAGCCGAGCGCTCCGCCTTCGCGAACATCGCTCAACGCCGCGCGTCGTACGCGCGGTCGAAGACGGTCACGCCTTCGAGGCTCGCGAGTTCGCGCGCGAGGGCGTCCATCAAGAGTCGCTCCCGCGAGAGGCGCAGCATCCGCTCGCAGCGCGCACGCGCGTCCGCAGGGGTCGTGCCGTCCGCAGGCCTTGCGTCGGTGACAAGCACCACGTAGAAGCGCGCGCCGTCGAGGACCGGCGGCGAGACGGCGCCGACCTCGGTCGCGTAGATCGCGGCGCGGAGCGACTCGGGATAGCTCGGGTCGCGCCGCGCGAGCGGGGCCAGAAGCCCGCCGCGCGCGGCGCTCTCGTCAAGCGAGCGCTCGACCGCGAGTTCGGCGAAGCGCCCCGCGCCGCCTCCGTCCGCCGCGGCGTCGGCCGCGAACCGCTGCGCATCGCCGAGCGATGCCAGCACGGCGATACGCGCGACGCGCTTCGGACCGTGCAGCATGTCGAACATGTTGGCAAGGCCAGCGTCGTCGATCGCGACCTCGTTCTCGACCAGCGCGCGCAGCCCTGCGTTGCGCCTGAGGAGCGCCGCGAAGCGCACGGGTCCGAGTCCCTGCCGCGCGCGGATCTCGCCGAGGAGCTCGACCGCGCGCGAAGAGTCGTCTGAAAGCGTCTCAAGAAGAAGGCGCTCCTCGCGCTCGATGCGCGCCGCATCGATCGAGATCCCCGCCGCCTCGAGACGGCGCGCGAGGCGCGTGTCGACGATCTCCTCGCGAAGCGCCGTCTGGCCCGCGATCTCGACGAGGCTCGCCGCAAGGGCGCCCGGCTCGATCGCACGGCGCCCATCGACGATGGCGACGAGCGTCCGCTCCGCCACGCGGGGTCGATCGGCAGCGGGGGCGTCGGCCGAATCCGCCGCAGCGGGCGTCGTGCCGATCGGAGTACCGCGCGACGCGCATCCCGGGCACGCGGCGGCCACGAGGAGCAGGGCCCCGGCGAGCAGGCGGCGGCGTCGCAGGGGAGAGTGTACGGAAGCGGCCCTCATGGCCGAAGAGGGTACCGCGACGGGGGGGCGCCCGCCGAGCGACTGAGCGGCGGGGCTTCGCCCGCCGAGCGACTGAGCGGCGGGGCTTCGCCCGCCGAGCGACTGAGCGGCGGGGCTTCGCCCGCCGAGCCTATCCTGCCCGAGTCGATGTCGGACGAGTCGATCATCCTCTGCCCGTACTGCGGCCTCAGACAGCGCTTCGCCACGGGATGCACCGCGTGTGGCGGCCGCTTCGACGCGTGGAGCCTCGCGGCCACCCAGAACGAGATGGGCGCCTGGTTCGTGCGCGATTCGAAGCGCCCGCACTTCGTGGGCCGCTCCCACGCGACGATCGTCGCAGCCATCCGCGCCGGCGAGATCGGCCGCGACTCGATCGTGCGCGGTCCGTCGACGCGGCAGTTCTGGACCGTCGCGCGCCGCGCAGCCGGACTCGCGCATCTCTTCGGCCGGTGTCACGCGTGCCAAGGGCCCGTCCTTGCCGACAAGCCCGAATGCGGCGCGTGCGGAGCGGATCCCCTCGACTGGAGGGACCGCAACCATCTTGGTCTGCCCGCGATCGAGTCGTTCGCGCCTCCGGCCGCAGCGCTCGACCCGCATGCGCTCGTCGCCACAGCCTTCGTTCGCGAGGGCGGCATCTACTTCGTGCGCACCGCGCCGGTTCCGCCGCCGGGTTCGACGACCGTCCGCGTGACGCCTCCTCCTTTCGAGAGGATCGACGAATCCGCTCCGGCGGCTCCGGTCGCCCCGGCAGTCCCGCGGGAGCCGGCCGCTGTCGAGAAGCCGTCCGCGCCCGCCGAGCGATCTCCCCTCGACAGGAGCCTCGCCGAGCGAGTGCGCAGCGTCGAGCGCACGAACCGCATCCTCTTCCTCGCGACCGTGTTCGCCGCGATGCTCGCGCTCGTCCTCGGCGGAGCCTACATCTTCGAGCGCGACTCGCGCGCCAAGGCGATCGCGGCGGCGCGCGAGGAGGCGATCCGAGGGCTGCGCGCCGAGTTCGAGCGCACGCAGCCCGTCACGAAGCCGAAGGCGGTCGACCTTCCGTCGGAGCCGGAGCCGCTTCCGACGGGGGCGCAGCCGCCGACGCCGTCAGGTCGACGATGAAGCAGCCCTCGCTCGTGCGGACATGGGGATTGGACTGCAGGAACGCCGTCAGCCAGCGCTTCGGCTCGAGCAGCGGGTTGATCCATCCGCTCCTCGTCCAGACGACCAGCATGTTGGGATTGACGATGACGTGGGTGAACCCAAGTTCGCGCAGCTTCGCGGCCCATGCGTGCGGCGTTCCGGGCGACTGTTCCGCCACCCGGTCGAGCGCGCCGCGGTCCCACACCGTGTTCCAGGCGATGGCGCGCCGCAGATAGAACGGCGTCGAGTGGCCGACGGCGAGGATGCGCGCCTCGGGCGGGAGCCTGTGGTTGACGAAGTACGCGACGGAAGCCTGCGGCGCGAGCTGTGCGCGCTGCTCGGGCGTCGCCCGCTCGAACTCGCTTGCGAAGCGGTCGCCCGGCATGAAGGTGGTGTCGCCGATGAAGACGGCGGGGGCCTGCAGCCGCTGCGGTGCGTCGCCTTCGGCAGCGGGAAGCGGCTTCGCCGGCTCGCGCCAGTAGACGACGAGCGGAAGCGCGAGGACCGGCACGAGGATCAGCGCGAGGATCGGCACGGGGAGAAGCGGCGCGGCGGCCGGCTGTGCGGCGCGCGCCACGCGCGAAAGGAGCATTGCGCCCCCGAGCGCAAGAGGAACGGCGGTCGGAAGCAGGAAGCGGCTCTTGAGGTGCGTGGCGAACAGCCAGCAGAGGAGCGCGATCGCGATCGCCACCAGCGCCGCGCGCGCCGCTGCGCTTCTGCGCACCTCGAGCAGGAGCCCGGCGAGCCCCGCGATGGGCAGAAGCCCCCACTGTGGAAACCACGGCTCGTTCTCGCCGGGTGCGGGGCCGATGCCGTGCGCAAGCCACTGCGACACCACGAGCGGAAGCCGGTCGACGAACGCGATCTCCGGACCGTGGCCCTTCGCGAAGATCGCGAACTGCTCCTCGGTCCAAGGCCCGTTGCCGAGGACCGTGTGCGCGAAGGGAAAGAGTGGATTCCCGTAGGCGAGCTGGTTTCGTACGAGCCATGGCGACAGCACGGCGAGCGCCACCGCGACGACGAGCGGAGCGAAGCGCAGCGTGCGCACCCCGTGCTGCATGACGACGATCGCGAGAAGCGGCAGCGCCACGAAGAGAAACGCCGTCGGCTTGGCCCCGACCGCGGCCGCCGCAAGGAGCGCGAGAAACGCAGCGCCGCGCGCGTCGAGCGTCCGGCCGTCACGCTTCGTCGACGCGATGAAGCCCCACGCCGCCGCAAGGAATAGGCAGGGGACCACGTCGTTGTAGGCGAGCGTTCCCGTGACCAGAAGCCACGGAAGCGACAGCACCAGCAGGAACGCGACCGGCGCGCTCTCGCCGCCGACGACGCAGCGTGCGAGCCGCGCCACCGAGGCGGCTGTCGCGACCGCGGCGAACAGCGCCCAGAACTGGCAGGCGAACGCACCTTCGACGATCCGAGCCCGCATCAGCATCAGCTGCATGAACGCGGCCTCGACGAACGACGGCAGCGCCGAGTAGACGTTGCCCTCGACCGGCCCCACGGCCTGCCCGCCCATCAGCCACTCCTTCGGAAGCTCGAGGTGGTAGCTGAGCGCGTCGAATCCGCCGAACTCGCTCGACCAGAGCCAGCCGGGAGCGCTCGCGGCGGCCGCGGCGTAGAGGGCGATCAGCGCCGATGCGAGCGACGGAGCGATGAGCGAGTTCCACCGGTCTCCCGTGGGCAGGAGCGGCCCGAGCGGACGGTCGCGCAGGGTGCGGACGAGCAGGAAGACCCCGACGCCGGCGAGGCCCCAGTTGACGATTCCACCCGCGGCCGTGAGCAGTCCTGCCGAGCCGAGCGCGCTCGCCAGGGTGAGCATCGCCGCTGCGCCCGCCGCGATCCCGAGGACGAGGTCGTCGACGCTCGTGCGCGCGGCGGCGGTTCCCTCGCCACGTGCGGACGCACCGATCGCCTGCACGGTCGGCCGCAGGACGAGCCGCACGAGCCAGAGGCCGAGGCCGGTCGCGGAGACCCACCAGATCGCGGCGGTCCCGCCTTCACGGAAGGCGATCCAGAGCGCCGCCACGAAGCGGTTGCCTTCTCCCGGGATCGTCCACGAGCTGACGACGAACAGCGTGACGAGAAACGCGCCGAGGCAGGCCGCGAAGGTGACGAGGCGGGGGGGCATCGCCAAAGTATCGGTCGAGTCGGGTGACGCCATCCAACCGCGGTCTCTCGGGAACCCCGTCGGGCACGCGGGTTGCCTCGGGGTCGGTTGGACAGGAGGTCCGCCCCCATGACACGCGTCTCAGGCATGAACGCAGCAACCTTTGCCGACCCAGCGCGTCCGCAGGCCGTGGAACGGCCATCGGGCCGCGCTGTTTCTGCGCGCCCGGTCCTCGTCGGCGTGCTGTTCGCCGTCCTCTTCGCCCTCGTGGCGCTGCTTGCGGCCCCCAAGGCCCACGCAGGAGAACTCCAGGAGTACGTCCGCCTCCGCGGGCTCGAGGGCGACCGCTTCGTCGGCATCGGGCTCGTCTACGGTCTCAACAAGACCGGCGACGCCCTCAAGGACTCGCCGGTCACGGGTCAGCCGTTCGCCCAGCTCCTGTCGAACCTCGGCAACATCCGCTCCGACTTCAAGAGCCTGGCGAAGATGAAGTCGATCGCGCTCGTGATCGTCACCGTCGAGATCCCGCGAAACGGCGTGCGCCTCGACGACCGCCTCGACGTCACGGTCGGCTGCATCGGCACCGCATCGAGCCTCAAGGGCGGGATGCTCCTCACCAGCTTCCTCAAGAGTCCCGTGGTTCCCGCGGACCGCACCCAGTGGGTTCCCTACGCGGTCGCCGAGGGGGCGGTCGAGGTCGATCCCGACACGGCGACCACCGGCGTCGTGCGCGGCGGCGCCCGCATGGTGCGCGACGTCCTCATGAGCCCATTCGACGGCGACAGCGTCTCGCTCATCCTCCACCCGCAGTACGCGGGCTATCCGACCGCCGCGAGCATCGCCGACCTCATCAACGAGGAGCTGGCGCTCTCGGGCTACTCAGACGCGGCGAGGGTCGAGGACGCGCAGACGATCCGCGTGCGCATCCCGTCGGACACCACCCAGGAGGCGAACGACTTCGTGGCGCGCCTGCTCACCTTCTCGGTGCCCGGCGACCTGATCCGCACGCCTGCGCGCATCGTGATCGACACGGCCAACAAGGTGATCACCGTCGACGAGCGGGTGGAGTTCAGGCCCGCCGCGGTCACGAGCTCGAACCTGCGGATCACCACGCTGACGCCGCCCATCGTGCCGACCGCCGACCAGCCGGTCTCGGACACCGTGGCGTGGACGGGCATCGCGTCCAACGAGGGCAGGGGGCCGAGCATGCGGCTCAAAACGCTTCTCGACGCGTTCAACGAGCTCGACGTGCCGTTCGAGACCCAGGTCTCGATCATCGAGAGCCTGTCGCGCCAGGGCGCGCTCAAGGCGGAGATCATCAAGCTATGAGCGCGCTCTCGGCCATCTCGCCGTCGATGGGCGCCAACCGCACGATCCTCGCGCCCGACGCCCGCCTCGCCGCATCCGCGCGCGGCGGCGACCCGCGCGGGCTCGCGCTCGAGGCCGCGCGCACGCTGGTCGCCGAAGGCCTCGTGAAGCCGATCTTCGCGGAGCTCCGCGAGGGAAACATGGCGGCCGAGATGTTCAAGCCCGGCGTCGCTGAGAAGCGGTTCCGGCCGCTCCTCGACGGCATGCTCGCCGACCGGGTGGTGGCGTCGAAGGACTTCCCCGTGGTCGGCGTGGTCGCCGACCGCTTTGAGCGCGCGATCCGCCAGCGCAGCGATGCGCAGTCAAGCCCGACCTACGCGCCGAAAGGACAGACGCGATGAAGCAGCCCCCCCGACCGCAAAGCGCCCCGACGGGCCGTCCGCCGCAGCCGCCGATGCCGAACGTGCAGGTCGGGGCGCCGCAGCGGACCCCGTCACCCGTGAAGCAGCACCCGGCGATCAAGTCGGCGGTGCGGCCGGAGACCGTGCCGCCGGCGCGGGCTCAGGCGCCTGTCCGCGCGCCGGCGGCGGCCGAGTTCCGCGGGAGCCCCGAGCGGCTGATCGCCGTGCTTGAGAAGACGAAGGCGCTCTACCAGCAGCTGCTCGGCCACTCGAAGGCGCGACGCGCCGCGCTGCGTGCGGGCGACTTCGCGGGATTCTCGAAGATCGACGAGCCCGAGCGGCGGATCGTCGCGCAGATCGAGGAACTCGACCAGCTGCGTCTCGGCGAGGCGAAGGCGCTCGCTGCGAAGCTCGGCCTCGCTCCCGACGCGTCGCTGGCCGCGATCGGCGAGAAGCTCCCGTCGCAGGTCGGTGCCCGCATCATCGCGCTCCGCGAAGACCTGCGGGCGCTCGTCCTCGAGGTGCGCCGCGAGAGCTCGGTCGTCCGTCAGGCCGCCGAGCGGCTCTCCGCGCACATCGCCGGCATCGTCCAGTCGGTCCACTCCGTCCTCGCCCACGCCAACATCTACTCGAGCGGCGGCCAGATCGCCACCGCGGGCGGCGGCGCGATCTCGAGCCTCGACATCCGCAGCTGATCGCGTCGCCCAGACCGCCCGTCTCGAACGAAAGCACTCCCATGAGCCTCAACGGTGCACTGAACGTCGGCCGCTCGTCGATCCTCGCCAGCCAGACGGCGATGCAGGTCGCGGGCAACAACATGGCGAACGCGTCGACGCCCGGATTCAGCCGCCAGACCGTGCGCTTCGCGACGACGATTCCGCAGGCGTGGGGCAACAACCAGTGGATCGGAACGGGCCTGCAGGTCCAGCGCATCAGCCGCACCGTGGACACCGCGCTGCAGGGGCGCCTGCGCTCGGCGCTGAGCGACGAACGCGGGGCATCGGTCGACCAGCGCTTCCTGCTCGCGGTCGAGAGCGTGCGCAACGAGCTCGGCGACGCGAATCTGTCGAACCGTCTCAACGCGTTCTTCACGAGCTTCAGCGAGCTCGCCAACAACCCCAACGACGAGGCGCTGCGCTCGGTCGTCGTCCAGCAGGCGAGCGGCCTCGCCGGGTCGATCCGCGATCTCCGCAAGGACCACATCGAGGTCCGCACCGAGATCGACCGAACGCTCGAGTCGGCGGTGCGCGCTGCGGACGAGATGCTGACCCAGATCGCGGACCTCAACATCCAGATCGCCCGCAACGAGCTCGGCGGCAGCGTCGGCCCCGCCAACGAACTGCGCGACCGGCGCGACGCGCTCATCAACGACGTGGCGAAGTTCCTTCCGATCAGCACCCTCGAGCAGCCGAACGGAATGATCGACGTCGTCGTCGACTCGCAGCCGCTGGTGCAGAGCGGGCTTTCCCGCGGCGTCAAGCTCACGGCCGAAGTCGTCGACGGCGAGCGGATCAGCCGCCTGCGGATCAAGAACGACGGCACGCTCATGGCGCCGGACGGAGGCGAGATCGGGGCGCTCCTGCGCCAGCGCGACGCGACGGTGCAGCCCGCGATCGACAGCCTCGACACCCTCGCGCGCGAGCTCGTGTTCCAGGTCAACAAGGTGCACTCGCAGAGCCAGGGCGAGATCGGCATCACGAGCGTCACCGGCCTGAACCGAATCACGAACGCCACCATCCCGCTGAACGACACCGAGCTTCCGTTCGACATGCGCAACGGCGCGTTCGAGATCCACGTCAAGAGCCTCGCGACAGGGCTGCGGACCACGGTCGTCGTCGCGCTCGACCCGGCGACCACCACGCTCACCCAGCTGCGCGACGCGGTCAACGCGGCGCTCCCCCCGGGGACAGCGGCGGCGTCGATCACGGCCGACAACACCCTGCGACTCGACACCACGGCCGGGTACGAGCTGAGCTTCGCCGAAGACACGACCGGCGTCCTCGCCGCGCTCGGAATCAACAGCATCTTCGGCGGCTACGACGCGGGCACGATCGAGATCAACTCGCAGATCCTCAACGACCCCCGCCTGCTCGCCGTCGCCCGCGATCACGTGCCCGGCTCGAACGGCGGCGCGCTCGCGATCGCCGCCCTCGCCACCCAGCCGATCGAGGCGCTCGGCGGACTCAGCATCCGAGGCTTCTGGACGTCCTCGACGACCGATCTCGGCGTTCGCGCCGAGGCCGCCAACAACCGCGCATCGAGCACCGAGCTCGTGCGCGAGAGCCTCGACGCCCAGATCCAGGCGATGAGCGGCGTCTCGATCGACGAGGAGTCGATCAACATGCTCGCCTACCAGCGGCAGTTCCAGGCGGCGGCGCGTTTCATCACCATCATCGACGAGACGATCCAGCAGCTCCTCGCTCTGGCGTGATCGTGCCCGCCCGAGCGTGATCGTGCCCGCCCGAGCGTGATCGTGTTCACGCGGGCGTCATCGCGTCCGGTCGGCGTCCTTCTCGCGCCGCCGTCAGGACATGGTCACGCCGCGCGCGTCCTGCGTCACGGTCGCGACCTCGACGATCGTCCAGACGACGAGCGCGAGCCAGACAGGGATCCCCACGCAGCAGCACGGGGCCGCGATCATGAACCCGACCGGGCCGCCGAGCGCCGCAAGCGAAAGCACAAGCTGGACGACGCCTCGCGTGGTGTAGCCGGCGACGAGGTTGTGGACGCCGAAGATGCCGACAAGCGCGGGCAGGAGTCCGAGGAGAACGTAGGTCGGGCGCCCGCAGGCCGCCTGGCCGCGGGGGAGGCCGACCGACGCCGGCGGCGGCATGGTCGGTGGCGTCCGCGGGGCCGCTTCCGGGGCTGCGGAGAAGGGCGCGGGCGCGTCCGGGGGAAGCGGGGTCGCCCGCGCGCTGTTCTCGCGAGGGGTTTCCGGTCCCGCTTCCGAGGCGGGCGGCTGCGCGGCTTCCGGCACGGCAGCCGTTTCGAGCGGCGTCGCGGTCCCATCGATCACCGGTCGGCGGGCGCGGGCGCGCATCATCGCATCCGCGAGCCAGCCTACTTCTCCGATCCGCCACCGACGTCCGAGTCCCTCGAGCTCGACCGAGCCGGCCCAGTCGATCCCGCCGATTTCGGCAAGCCGTTCGAGCTCGGTCTCGGTGTAGGGCCCCGTCCTTGCGCCGCGGCCGTCGGTGTAGAAGTACTTCGGTTCCATTGGGTTGGGGTTGGGATTCCTGGAAGCACCGTTTCAGGACCTGCGGCGACGGCGTCGACCGCTGATTTTCGGAAACCCGATCGTCCCGTGACAGAGGCGGGGGCGCCACTGCGCTTCCCCGACGGGGGACGCTCTGTCCCGAGCGGTTCCTTCGACCTCGCCGAGGCCTTGCTTCGGTTCGGTCGCCCTCCCCACCGCAGTCGACCGTGTGTCCCTCGGCCGACTGCGGGATTGCCCATCGTCCGCCGCACCCGCGGCTCAGCAGCGGTCATCCGCCGAGAGTGAAAGCCATGTCCATCCGCTCATCGATCCTCGCAGGTCTCGTCACCACCGCCGTCGCCGGCGCCGCCAGCGCCGACATCGTCGTCGGCTGGACCATCAACACCGCCTTCCCGACGGGTGCGGGCGGCGTCCCGACCGGAACGACCTACAGCCCGCCGAATCCTGCAGGCGCCGGCCTCGCCGAGACGGGCGCGAACATCGCGGGAAGCCAGCTCCGCGCCGTCAAGTCGCTGGCCGCCTCGACCTACACTTCGCCCGCGGGCAACGGAAGCCAGTACGCGTTCTCGAGCAACAACTGGACGACCGGCGACGCCTACGAGGTGCGCTTCTCTGCGGTCGGCTTCACCGATCTCTCGGTGAGCTGGGACCAGGCTCGCAGCAGCACCGGCCCCGCCGCCTTCAGGCTGCTCGTCAGCGTCGACGGCGGCATCAGCTTTGCCGAGATCATGAGCTACACCGTGCTGCAGTCGGGTGGCGGCGGCTCGCCCGCAACCTGGTCGAGCACCACCTACAACCCGCTCTACAGCAACACGGCCAGCCTCGGCGCGGCCGCCAACGAACTCGGCCTCGTCATCGTCCGGTTCCAGAACTTCCAGGCCGCGCCGTCTGCGGGCTCGGGCTCGAACCGCATCGACAACATCTTCATCAACGGGTCGGTCATCCCGACCCCGGGCGCGATCGCGCTCATCGGACTCGCGGGCCTCGCAGCCCGTCGCCGCCGCTGAGGATCGGCCGGCCAACCCGCAACGCGACAGGACCAGCCGAACGGCTGGTCCTGTTTTCGTTTGCCGCGCGCAGCCGGCCGACGAGGCTCAGCACGGCCCCCACGCGGCGAGCAGCACGGCGAGGTCCGCGGCATCGACGACACCTGACCCGTCGATGTCGGCCGCAGGTTCGGCGCTTCCCCACGCGGCGAGGACGATCGCGAGGTCGGTTGCGTCGACGTTCGCGCTGCCGTTCAGGTCGCCCGCGCACGGCGGCGGCGGCGTGTAGGAGTCGATGAAGCGGAAGCTCGCCTGGGAGCCACCATCGAAGAGGACGGCCGAGTTGCCGGACTTGATGTCGAAGGTGCGCATCTGGGTGCCTGCTGTGAACAGGATCTTGCCATTCTCGAGCACATGGCACCCGCGGGGCGACGTCGGAACGCTGTAGAAGCCGTTGGAAAGGCCGCTCTCGCTGAAGAGGAAGACCCCGTAGGGCGAGGTGAATCCGGCGACGATCCACGCGCTCCCGACGATCTGGCCCTCCTCGAGCGCCTTGATCTGCTGGGGAAAGTCGATGCTGTTCACGCCGTCCGAGTCGTGGAAGGGGACGGGAGACACGGCGCCGGTCGGCCCCACGATCTCGAGGTCGTCGTCGGCCGAGTTCCCGACGAGGAACCCGTCGCCGAAGACGTGGATGCCTCGCGGCGCCCCGACGGTCATCCAGTCGCTGAAGATGGTGACCGGCCCGCCTGCGAGCGCGACCTTGTAGATGAGGCCTTCCGAGGAGCTGACGCCGCCGCCGCTCGTGAAGTAGACGAAGCCGTCGCGCACGCACAGGGAGTAGGCGCCGAGGACGCCTTGCTTCGGCCCGGCGAGGGTGCGGAGGTAGCTGCCGTTCGGCGCGAACTCGAAGATCGACTTGCGCACCTCGTCCGCGACGAGGATCGTGCCCGTCCCGCTCGGGATCGCCTGGATCGGCTGCAAGAGCTTGCCTTCGGTGTTCGGGATGAAGTCCTGGCTGATGATCGAGCCGTCGACGGGGCTGACGGCCCAGATCTTGTCGCTGCCGCTGTTCGGGACGAGCAGGATCTCCGACTGCGCCTGCGAGGCGGCGGCGGGCAGCAGAGCGGTCGAGAGGCAAAGAATGCGGGTGAGACGACTCGTCCGCCGGGCGGAACGGGGTGCGGTGGACTGCATCCCGCGATTCTTACCGCAAACGCGGGCAATGCAAGCCCTCGGTCCGGCACTTCGGCATGTTCGGTGGCCCGGACCGGGGCGCGCCGCGTCCGCCGCGTCCGACACGACTGGCACGACCGGCGCGACTGGCACGGGGGTTGCCTTGGCAGGGTGGAGCAACCTCCATGACGGCCATTCCTGCCTTTCTGAACCGCGTGCCGAACTCCCTGGCGTCAAGAATTGCGCTTTCGGGCATTCATGGCACGACCAAGCAGCTGCTGAAGATTCAGGGCCAGATGTCGTCTGCGCTGCAGTTCCAGCGGCCGAGCGAGAACTCGATCGGGGCGTCGGCGGTCCTGTCGATCAACGAGATCCTCGAGCGCCGCGAGCAGCGCGTCCGCAACCTCGGCGAGGCCGGTTCGATCCTCGACTCGATCGACACCACCCTCGGCGACGTGACCGAGCTCCTGCAGGAGGCCAAGGTCCTCGGTCTCGCCCAGGTCGGAACGGGAAGCGACGAGGCCACGCGCCGCACCCAGGCGGGCGTCATCGACTCGATGCTGAACTCGCTCCTGTCGATGGCAAACCGCGAACGGAACGGGGTCTACTTCTTCGGCGGCGACCGCACCGCGTCGAAGCCGCTCGTGTCGCTGCTCGACGGCATCCGCTACACGGGATCAGGCAAGGGCCACCGCATCGACACCGGCTTCGGCGACGACCTCCGCGCGACCGTCGGCGCGGACCAGGCCTTCGGCGCGCTGTCGAGCCGAGTCGCCGGCAACCGCGATCTCGATCCGTCGCTCACGCTCGCGACGCGCCTCTCGGCGCTCGAGGGTGCGAACGGCCTCGGCGTGCGCCCGGGCTCGGTCGAGATCGACGTCAACGGCATCGTCACCCAGCTCGATCTCTCGGACGCGGACTCGATGAACGACGTGATCACGCGGATCTCCGCCGTGATCCAGGCGACCGATCCGGGCGCGGTGGTCGCGATCGACCCCGCGACCGGCGACCGCGTCGCCGTCACGCCGTCGGCCGGATTCACGGTCATCATGCGCGACTCGAACTCGACCGCGACCGCGGGCGACCTCGGCCTGCGCGGAACCTACCCGGCCGGCGTCACGACGACAGGCCTCGACCTGAATCCGCGGATCACGCCCCTGACGCGGCTCGATTCGCTGACCGGCGTGAGCGCGCCGTTCGGCCAGATCCAGATCCGAAACGGCAACCAGTCGCGCATCGTCGACATGAGCCTGCTCGTCACCGTGCAGGACTTCCAGAACGCGATCGAGATCGAGAACATCGGCGTCCGCGTCGCGATCTCCGACGACGGGACCCGCCTCAACGTGGTCAACGAGCTCTCGGGCGCATCGATGGCGATCGAGGAGTTCTCGGGAAACCCGACGGCGACCCAGCTCGGCATCCGCTCGCTCGACACCACGACGCTCCTCTCCGACTTCAACGACGGTCGCGGCGTCCGCCAGGTGTCGGGTGTGGTCGATCCGTTCACGGGCCTGCCCGACCCCGCCGGCAACATGGACTTCCGCGTCACCGTCAAGGACGGCCGCTTCTTCGACGTCGACATCGGCGGCGCCGTGACGGTCCAGGACGTGCTTGCGCGGATCAACGCCGCCGCGGCCGCCGCCGGCCTGACGCCCGCCGAGTTCACGGCCGGCCTCGTCGCGGTCGGCAACGGCATCAGCCTCCAGGACGCGACCGTCGGCACCACGACGGCCGTCACCGCCCGCAACGGCAGCTCGACCGCGCTCGATCTCGGCATCCTCGGCTCGACCACCGCCGCCGAGCTCGCCGGCACCGACAGGGCGAAGGTCGCGGTCGACAGCGTCTTCTCGCACATGATCGCGCTGCGCAACGCGCTGCTGCAGAACGACACCCAGGGAATCGAGATCGCCGCCGGCAAGTTCGACTCCGACCTCGTGCGGGCCGCGCAGACGCGCGCCGAAGTCGGCGTGCGCACCCAGCGCGTCGAGGACGCCGCGATCCGCGAGGAAGACCTCATCATTCAGGACAAGTCATTGCGTTCGGAGATCCAGGACCTGGACTTCGCGGCCGCCTCGACGCGGTTCGCATCGCTCCAGCAGCAGCTCGAGGCCGGCCTCGCCGTCGCGGCGCGGTCGACGAGCCTCAGCATCCTCGATTTCCTCAGATAGACCAACTTCGCGTGGCCCGCGCGACAGCGGGCCACGCCGGGGAGCTCGGCTCTCTCCGGCGGAACAGGGATGGAGCCCGACCGGCATGGATGCCGGACTCCAAGGAATGGAAGCCGAACGGAGCACACGACATGCTGATCGAGACCACCCGTTTCGGACCCGTCGAAGTCGACGAGTCGCGCCTCATCGAAATCCCCGCGGGACTGCTGGGATTCTCGAGCTACAAGACCTTCTCGCTCCTCCAGCCCGACGAGAACGGCGTGTTCTTCTGGCTGCAGTCGGTCGAGACGCCCGACCTCGCGTTCGTGGTCACCGACCCGGCGCTGTGGGTGCCCGACTACCAGGCCACGATCCGCAAGGAGCAGATGGAGGAGCTCGGGCTCGGCGAGACGGGCGACGCGCAGGTCCTCGTGATCGTCAACAAGCGCGAGAAGTCGCTGACGGCGAACCTGCAGGGCCCGATCATCATCAACACCGCCAACCGCCGCGCCATGCAGCTGGTGCTCGCCGAGAAGAAGTGGTCGACGCGCCACGAGCTCGTGCAGCTCGGCGAGCAGACCGCGCAGAAGATCGCCTGACGTCGACCCACCGGCCGCGGCAGACGCGCATCGTGCCGGGCAACCGGCGACACAGGGGCTTGCTCCTTCGAGCCTGCTCCCTCAAGGATGAACCACATCGGGCACGGACGCCCATACAGGAAGGAGCCCATGACATGCTGGTGCTCTCCCGACAGCGTGACGAAACGATCATGATCGGCGACGACGTCGAGCTCACGATCGTCGACATTCGAGGCGACAAGGTGCGGATCGGCATCAAGGCCCCCGTGACCGTCGCGGTGCACCGCAAGGAGGTGTACGACGCGATCAAGGAAGAGAACCGACAGGCCGCTGCGTTCCGCGGCGAGATCGGTTCGTTCAGCCCGCCCGCTGGGCAGCGCGGCGGCAAGCAGAAGCCCGGCAGGGCGGTCCTGTCGGCAGCCGCGAAGCTCGCGGCAGGTCAGTCAGACAGGCGCGAAACCGCCTGAACGGGCATTCCAGTCAAGGAGGATTCCATGTCCCGCATCAATACAAACGTCGCTTCTTTGATCGCGCAGCACAAGCTGGCGCGTTCAAATGACAGCATGGCCGTCCGACTCCAGCGCCTCTCGACCGGTCTCCGCATCAACCGCGGCGCCGACGACCCGGCAGGCCTCATCGTCAGCGAGCGCCTGCGCTCGGAGCTCAAGGGCCTCACCCAGGCCGTCGACAACTCCGAGCGCGCGAGCTCCGTGATCTCGACGACGGAAGGCTACCTCGCGGAGGTGGCGGACCTTCTCAACTCGATCTCCGCGCTCATCGTCAACAGCGCCAACACCGGCGGCGTCAGCGAAGAGGAGATCGCGGCGAACCAGCTCCAGATCGACTCGGCGATCGAGTCGATCACCCGCATCTCGAACACAGCGAGCTTCGCGGGCCTCCAGCTGCTGAACGGCTCGCTCGCCTACGTCACGTCGGGCATCGTCCCGACCGACCTCGTCGGCGTCACCGTGCACGGCGTCCAGTTCGGCACGAACTCCACGGTCCCGGTCGCGGTCGAGGTCATCACCTCCGCCCAGACCGGCCGCCTGTTCCTGTCGGCGATCAGCGGAACGCTCGTGTCGAGCGTCACGCTCGAGATCGCCGGAAACATGGGCGTCCAGACCATGAGCTTCGTGTCGGGCACGCCGCTCTCCGCGGTGGCGGCGGCCGTCAACACGGTGCGCGACACCACGGGCGTGAGCGCGGCGCTCGCGAGCGCCGGCAACCAGACCTCGGGCATGTGGTTCAGTTCCGCGACCTACGGAAGCGACTCGTTCGTGAGCGTCCGCAGGATCGGCGATTCGTTCCCCGGATTCCAGACCTACCTCGCCCCGGGTGGCACTGCGACCCAGCGTGACATCGGCGTCGACGTCGGCGCCATCATCAACGGCGCGCTCGCGACCGGCGACGGCACGCGCGTCTCGCTCAACACGCCGTCGCTGGCGCTCGACCTCGAGCTTTCGGTCGCCTTCGCCACGACGGTCAACGGCGTTCCGAGCAACTTCGACATCACCGCGGGCGGCGCGACGTTCCAGCTCGGCCCGGCCCTCACCACGACGCAGCAGGTCGGCATCGGCATCCAGTCGGTGGCGGCGAGCCGCATCGGCGGCACCACCACGACGAGCGGACGCTTCTTCCTCGAGAGCATCAAGAGCGGTCAGCCGAACTCGCTGCTCCTCGGCCGCACCCGCGAGGCGAACGCGATCCTCAACAGCGCGATCACAGAGGTCAGCTCGATCCGCGGCCGCCTCGGCGCCTTCGAGCGCAACACGCTGCAGACCAACGCGCGCAGCCTTCAGATCGGCCTTGAGAACATCATGGCGAGCGAATCGAAGATCCGCGACGCGGACTTTGCGATCGAGACGGCCGCGCTCAGCCGCGCCCAGATCCTGCAGCAGGCGGGCACCTCGGTGCTCGCGACCGCGAACGCCAGCGCCCAAGGCGTGCTGCGGCTCCTCCAGCAGTGATCCGTGAAGCCTGAATCCCGACGCGGCCAACGCGCGTCGATCCTCCTGACTGACGCGAACCGCCCGGACCTTGCCGGGCGGTTCGTGCTTTCATGTCGGCACCGCCCGCGCCGGTCGCGCGGCCTGGAGCGCCTCTGCGGCGGTCTTGCGCGGTCTCGGCCGCGCGCGACGGCTGTGCGCTCTGGTCGCTGCGCGACAACTCCGACGGATGAGATGAATCTCGCGGCGGCCGCTCCGCCATCTCGCACGGGTGTCAAACGATGAACTGGAGCGGCGCCGAGGCGAAACCGATGCTTCGAACAGCGGGCAGGATCGCCCGACATGTCCCTCCCGACGCATGACCAAGCATGCGTCGCGGAAGGGATGAGCGATGGCGGTGGATCGGCTTCAGTCCCGGAGGATCCAGGCATGAGTCGCATCGGTTTCAACATCTCCTCGATGCTCGCGCAGCGCATCGCGGCAAACAACACCAAGCTGCTGACGGCATCGCTCGAGCGGCTGTCGACGGGCTACCGGATCAACCGCGGCTCCG
The DNA here is from genome assembly GCA_044356505.1 of Phycisphaerales bacterium. Taxonomy (GTDB): domain Bacteria; phylum Planctomycetota; class Phycisphaerae; order Phycisphaerales; family SM1A02; genus QWPT01. The sequence goes on along the minus strand of JBIKWD010000021.1, from coordinate 2,364 downwards.
ACAACCCGGCGGGGCTGATCGCAAGCCAGATGATGCGGGCGGACCTGCAGGGAATCAACGCGGCCCTGTCGAACGCAGAGCGCGCCGAGCAGGTCGTCAACACGGCCGAGGGCGGTCTCCAGGAGATCTCGGACATGCTCGTCGAGGTGCAGGGCCTCGTCGCCTCGAGCGCGAACGAGGCGGGCATGACGTCCGAGGAGCGCGAGGCGAACCAGCTGCAGATCGACTCGATTCTCTCGACGATCGACCGCCTGGCGGGATCCGTCTCGTTCCAGGGGACCAAGCTTCTGAACGGAAACTACGACTACGTGGTGTCGGGCGGCGGGACCAATTCCGGCTTCGCGGACGTCACAGTCAACGGCGCGAAGCTCTCGGACACCGGCACCGCGCTCAACGTGACCGTGCAGGTGACCCAGTCCGCCCAGCAGGCGGTCGTCTACCTGTCGGCGGGTGCGACCTTCAACAACAACAACCAGGGCGCGGTCAGTTTCGAAATCACCGGTGTCAAGGGCACCCAGCAGTTCACCTTCGCCTCGGGAACGACGATCGCCAACGTCGCCGCGTCGATCAACAGCTTCACAGAGGCCCTCGGCGTCACCGCCACGGTGTCCGGCTCGATCGTCAAGGTGCAGTCGACCGGCTACGGCACCGACAACTTCGTGCGCATGCGCGAGGTCGCGGGCGGAGCGACCGGCCGCGACTGGCTGCGCAACACGGCCTCCGGCACCAACACCGACAACGTGCAGGACAGCGGTCGGAACCTCGGCGTCGTGATCAACGGCATGGTCGCCACCACCGACGGCCTGACCGCACGGGTTTCCTCGGAGTCGCTCGACGTGTCGGTGACCCTGAACGGAACCTCCACCCTCAACAACGCGGGGCAGTCCCGCACGCTCGGCGTCAAGGGCGGAGGGGCGGACTTCAACCTGTCGCCGCAGGTCAGCCTCGCCGGCAAGGTTTCGATCGGCTTCGACACCGTCACGACGGGAAGCCTCGGCAACGCGACCGCGGGCTTCCTGAGCGAGTTGCGCTCGGGTGGCGCCGCCAACATCCAGAGCGGAAACCTCTCGAAGGCGCAGGACATCGTCGGCGCCGCGATCTCCCAGGTTTCCTCGCTGCGCGGCCGCCTCGGTGCGTTCTCGAAGAACGTGATCGGATCGACCGTGAACAGCCTCAACGTCGCCTACGAGAACGTCGCCGCTGCGGAAAGCGCCGTGCGCGACACGGACTTCGCGGCCGAGGTGGCCTCGATGACCCGCGCCAAGATCCTGCAGGAGGCGTCGGTGCAGGCGATGTCGCTCGCAAACGAGTCGCCGCGCCTCTTCCTCAAGCTCCTCGGCTGATCTGAAGCCGCCACCGCGGTCTGGATGGGCATCGCACGCGGAGACGCGTGTGTTGCCGTTGTTTTCGCTGAAAACCACGACCGACAACCCGTCGCCGAGGCGGAGTTATAGGTGCGCTCCGCACAGCCTGAGGTCGGTCCGTGCGGGCTGGTGCGGCGGTAGCGGACATGCGGCCCGCGAAGTAGGTGCGCTCTAGGCCAACGATGAAGAAGCCCGCGGGTCGTACCGATCACGAGGGTGTCGGAGTGACCTCCGACTTGTCCCCGGGCGCAGGAGGCGCCCTTCGAATCACAAGGTCCTCGACTGCGGAGTCTGAGAGGGCTAGAGAAAGATGGTGCGCGGGAACGCCCAGCGCAGGCGCTGTCGCCTTGCCCGCCACCGGCCGTCGCATGAAGCGACGGCGCACGGAGGTATCGAGTCATGAGTCGTATCAATTCGAACATCCCGTCGATGATCGCCCAGCGCGTCAGCTCGCTGAACAACCGGTCACTCGCGGGAACCCTTGAGAAGCTGTCGACGGGCTACCGCATCAACCGCGGTTCCGACGACCCCGCAGGGCTGATCGCCAGCGAGAACCTGCGCGGCGAGATCAAGGGCATCAACGCCGCCATCGGCAACGCCCAGCGCGCCGAGCAGGTGATGAACGTCGCCGAAGGCGGTCTCGCCGAGATCTCGAACATGCTGGTCGAGGTCCAGTCGCTCGTCGGCCAGTCGGCGAACGACGCCGGCATGTCGGCCGAGGAGAAGGAGGCGAACCAGCTCCAGATCGACAACCTTCTGTCGTCGATCGACCGCATCGCCAACTCGGTCTCGTTCCAGGGCACGAAGCTGCTGAACGGCAACTTCGACTACACCCTCAGCGGCAACTACACCGCCGCCGACGGCATCGCGGACGTCTCGATCAACTCGGTCAAGCTGTCGGACACCGCCGGCGCTGTCCGCAGCGTGGACATCACCGTCACGCAGTCGGCGCAGACGGCGCGCCAGTACATCCAGCTCTCCGCGGGCGGCGCGATCGAGA
>JBIKWD010000177.1:0-6699 GCA_044356505.1 Phycisphaerales bacterium | reverse complement strand
GCGCTGCTCGGGCTCGGGCTGAACATCGTCGTCGGCTGGACCGGACTCCTCAACCTCGGCATCGCGGCGTTCATGGCGATCGGCGCCTACGCCTACGGAATCCTGACCTGCGAGGTGTATCCCTTCCAGGTCGGCTTCTGGCCGGGAATCCTCCTCGCAGGCGCGATCGGCGCGATCGCCGGATTTCTGCTCGGCGCGCCCACGCTGCGGCTGCGCGGCGACTATCTCGCGATCGTCACGCTCGGGTTCGGCGAGATCGTGCAGGATTCGATCAAGAACCTCGAGCTGATCACGAAGGGCACGGAGGGCATCAATCCGCTGCCGGCGCCGTGGGTCCCGGGGCCGGTCGCGTCGGGCGAGCCGAGCGGTTGGCAGCAGCTCTTCGAGCCGATCACGAGCGAGACGCCGGTCCGCTGGTTCTACGTCTACCTCGGGATCCTCGCGGTCGCGGTGTATCTCGCGCGGAACCTCGAGTTCAGCCGCCTCGGGCGGCAGCTGTTCGCCGTGCGCGAAGACGAGCTGGCGGCCCGCTGCATGGCGATCGAGCCCGACAAGGCGAAGCTGAAGGCGTTCGCGATGGGCGCGGCGCTGGCGGCGGTCGCGGGCGCCATGTTCGCGAGCGGGCTGTCGTCGACGGGCGAACCCGCGAACTACGACTTCCAGGTCTCGATCCTCGCGCTCTGCATCGTGATCGTCGGAGGGATCGGCTCGATCACGGGCGTGCTCGTCGGAGCGATCGTCATGGTCGGGCTCAGCAACGTTCTGCTTCCGAACCTCACCCAAGCGCTGCAGCGTGGCGGCATCGGCTCGACCGGCAGCGTGTTCGCGTCGCCCGACAACTACAAGTACCTCATCTTCGGCCTCGCGCTCGTCCTGATGATGCGCTACCGGCCCGACGGCATCGTCCACTCGCGGAAGGCGGTGCGGAAGTGAGCGTCCCCCTGATTTCGGTCGAGCGCGTGACCATGCGGTTCGGCGGGCTCACCGCCGTCAAGGACGTGTCGGTCGACGTCGCGAAGGGGTCGATCACGGCCGTGATCGGCCCGAACGGCGCCGGAAAGACGACGCTCTTCAACGCGATCACCGGCGTCTACGAGCCGACCGAGGGAGCCGTCAAGGTGTCCGGGCGCGATCCGAGACGGGCTCTCGCTCCGAGCGTCGTCGTCGGCGCGGTCCTGACAGGCATCGGCACCGGACTCGGACTCGCGCTTCTCGTGCGGGTCGAGACGATCTGGCAGGCGTCGGTGCTCGACCTCCACGAGTTCCAGAAGGCGTTCCCGTGGGGCACGGCCGCGAAGGCGTTCCTCGTGTCGCTCTTCGCGGGCGGGTTCGTCGGCACATGGCTGCCGATCCTCGTGGGAGTCGTCCTCGGCGCGGGAGGCCGTCTCGTCATCTGGTCGCGCACCCGTCGGACTCCCGACGTCGTCGCGTCGGCGGGGGTCGCGCGGACGTTCCAGAACATCCGGTTGTTCCCCGATCTCTCGCTCGTCGAGAACGTGGTGGTCGGCATGGACCGGCGGCTTTCGAGCGGGCTGATCGGCGGCGTCTTCAGGCTGCCCGGCGCGGTGCGCGAGCGCACGGCCGCGCGCGCCGACGCGCTGAAGCTCCTTGAGTTCGTCGGTCTTGCCGACAAGGCGGAGACCTCGGCGGGCAATCTTCCCTACGGCCACCAGCGGCGGCTCGAGATCGCGCGCGCGCTCGCCTCGAAGCCCGACGTCATCCTCCTCGACGAGCCGGCGGCGGGCATGAACCCGACCGAGACGGTCGATCTCATGCGCCTCATCCGCTCGATCAGGGAGAACGGCACGACCGTGGTGCTGATCGAGCACCACATGCGCGTCGTGATGGGGATCTCCGACCGGATCGCGGTGCTGCAGTACGGCGAGAAGATCGCGGAGGGCACGCCCGACGAGATCAAGAACGACCCGAAGTGCATCGAGGCGTACCTCGGCAAGGAGGAACTCGGTTGAGCGCCGCCACGACCAGCGCGAAGACGCTGCTCTCGGTCGAGGGCCTCGTCGCGGGCTACGGATCGGTCGAGGTCCTGCACAAGGTCTCGCTCGAGGTCCGCGAAGGCGAGATCGTGACGCTGATCGGCGGCAACGGCGCGGGTAAGTCGACCACGCTCATGTGCATCTCGGGGATCGTCCCGCTCCGCGGCGGCGAGATTCGGTTCGGGGGCGAGAGGATCGCGGACGCATCGGGCGGTGTGCGGGCCGACAAGCTCGTGGGGCGCGGCCTCGTCCAGGTGCCGGAGGGACGGCGGATCTTCCCTCGCATGACGGTGCTCGAGAACCTGATGATGGGCGCGTACGGCCGCGACGACCGCGCGGGCATCGCCCGCGACCTCGAGCACGTCTACGCGCTCTTCGACATCCTCAAGCAGCGCGCCGCGCAGCTCGGCGGGACGCTCTCGGGAGGCGAGCAGCAGATGCTCGCGATCGGCCGCGCCATCATGTCGAAGCCGCGGCTCCTGATGATGGACGAGCCGTCGATGGGCATCGCGCCGCTTCTCGTCGCGCGCATCTTCGAGGCGGTCCGCGAACTCAACCGCGAGGGTCTCACGATCCTTCTGGTCGAGCAGAACGCGCGCGCGGCGCTGAAGCTCGCGACCCGCGGATACGTCCTCGAGACCGGTCGGATGATCATCAGCGACGACGCGGCGAAGCTGCTTGACGATCCGCGCGTCCGCGAGGCATATCTCGGCGACTGACGGTCGGTGCGATTCTTCCGACCCGCCGATTTCGGGCGGGGTTGCCGCTACGATGCCCCCCATGCGTGAGTTCCGCCTTGGCCAGAACCTCGAGCGACGTTCGCTCGGTGCGTACCAGTTGCCCCTTGGCGTCGCGGAGACAAGCCTCCGCGAGCCGACGCAGGGCTTCACGGTGCGCTACCAGGAGGGAACGGACGAGGAGCCCGACACCTACGTGTTCCAGGTGGTGATCAGCCACGAGCGGCTGCGGCCGCTGGTCGACGCCGCGTTCAACCTCCTTCCCAAGGAGGTCACGCCGGTGGTCGAGATCGGTTCGCGCGACGCCTACCGCTCCGTCGACATCTACGTCGGCGAGGAGCCGATGCCGCTCGTCGAGTTCCTGCGCACCTGGTACGAGTTCGAGGAGATCCTTCTCGAGGACGTGACGATCGGCGTCGGCGCCAACGCCGAGGAGCCGTGGGTCGACGTGTTCGTCGACAGCTGGAAGGGCATCCTCATCGCCGTTCCGACCGAGATGCGGGAGGAAGTCGAGTCGATGCTCGCCGCCCACGGGCTTCAGGAGGTCGTCGAGACATGGGACGAGGTGCCGCCCGCGACTGGCGGCGACAACGAAACCCTTGTCACACGCGATGTCCTCGAGATGCTCGACGAGCACTCGCCCGACCTCGACGAACTGCTCCTCCTCATGCGGGAGCGCTGGCTTCTCGAACTGAACGTCGACCGCGAGACGAACGTCGACGAGGCGGGGCGCCACCTCGGCATGACGCTCTGGCACGCGATCGTGCTGGCGACGGCTGCCGAGGGCAAGGCCGACCGCGGCGCGTACATCACGGTCTGGATGACGGCGGGAAGCCTTGCGCAGGCGGAGGAACTCCTCGAGGACGCGCTGCTCGACCAGCCTCAGTGGGTGTTCGAGTCGATCTACACGATGGACCGGGTGGCGTTCGACGACCGGCCGCCGTCCCTCTCCAGCCTGCCGCCCAAGCGGCGGAGGGCGGCCGTTCACGAGGTCGGGATCGAGCCGTGGGGCGACGAGCCGTCGGCGGGGCCGGGCGACGTGCCGCCGCGGCGCGGGCCGCAGGGGGCTGGCGGAGGCGGCGGTGAGCCCGAGTGAGTCGACGGGAGACCCCGCGCCGTGGTACGCGGGTGGGCTGCGCTTCGAATGCACGCAGTGCGGAAACTGCTGCTCGGGTCCGCCGGGGGCCGTCTGGTTCACACCGGAGGAGGCGGACGGGATGGCGCGGGAAGTCGGGCTGTCGACCGCGGAGTTTCTCGAGCGCTACACCCGTCGGGTTGGTGCGCGGCGGAGCCTCAAGGAACTCAAGATCGACGGGCGCTTCGACTGCATCTTCCTCGACCGGACCAGCCGGCCCGGGAAGGCGATCTGCGGCATCTACCGAGCGCGGCCGAGCCAGTGCCGGACTTGGCCGTGGTGGCCGGAGGTGGTCGAGTCGCCCGAGTCGTGGGCAGAGACCAAACGGAGGACGCCGTGCCCGGGGATGGACTCGGGTCGCGTGCACGGCCTCGTCGAGATCACGATTGGTTTGACGGGTTGACGGGGGTTTGCGCCGAGGGACCGACGCCGAGCCCGACGACGGGCGGGCCATCGGGCGCGTATCGTTCGCGCCATGCACCATCCGCCTCCTCCGCCTCCCGGACACGTTCTTCCTCCCCCTGATTCGTCTCAGGCCAGCGCTGGCCGCTACTCGCTCGCCGAGTTCGTCCGCTCGCGCGCGCAGCGCGATCGCGGGCACGGACTGTTCGAACTCGAGAGCGAACGCATGCTCGAGGTCAACCTGAACGGCGACATGTGGACGAAGACCGGCTCGATGGTCGCGTACCTCGGTTCCGTGAAGTTCACGCGCGAGGGCATCCTCGAGCACGGGCTCGGCAAGTTTCTGAAGCGCGCAGTGAGCGGCGAAGGAACGCAGCTCACCAAGGCGCAGGGGCAGGGCAAGCTCTACCTCGCCGACGAGGCGAAGAAGATCTCGATCCTCAAGCTGCACAACGAGGCGATCTTCGTGAACGGCAACGATGTGCTTGCGTTCGAGCCGTCGCTCAAGTGGGACATCACGCTCATGCGCAGCATGGCGGGCATGTTCGCTGGCGGGCTCTTCAACGTGCGCTTCGAGGGATCGGGCATGCTCGCGATCACGACGCACTACGACCCGCTCGCGCTCGAGGTGCGGCCGGGCCAGCCCGTCTTCACCGACCCGAACGCAACGGTCGCGTGGTCCGGGACGCTGCAGCCCCAGATCCACACGGACGTGAGCTTCAAGACCTTCCTCGGCCGAGGCAGCGGCGAGTCCGTCCAGCTCCGCTTCGAGGGTTCGGGGTTCGTCCTGATCCAGCCGAAGGAAGAGGTCTACTTCCAGCAGCAGACGGGCGGCTGAAACTCCGTCCAAGTTTCGAAAGTCATGCGCTCGACGGCGCGGATGTCGCATGGAACGGCGAGGCGCCATGTCCGCGACGGACCACTTCCCGACGACGCAGCAGACCTGGATCCTCGACCGCCTCGCGGAGGGGCATGGGGGCTCCTCCGCGTTGCGGTCGCATCTGATGGAGTGGTATCGGGGGCCGCTCGTTGCCTACGCGCGTGGGTCGTCGCTCCGCACGGTGGCGGAGCCAGACGAACACGTGCACGGGTTCTTCGTGTCGTTCCTCGAGCGTCCGGGGGCGCTCGAGCGGTGGGCCGAGAGCGGTACCCGGCTTCGGCGCTGGATGATGAACGGCCTGCTGCTCCACGCCCGCGGGCTCCGTCGCGACAACCGCGCACACCGCTCTCGCGGCGCCGCGCTTGCAGCCGCGTCGCTTGCAACTTTCGCGTTCCTGCTGCACGGCGGGCTGCCTGGCGGCTCTCTCCCCCACGGGATCGACGCGTCGCCAGAGGAGAGTCCTCGCGAGCACCGGTCCTTCGAAGCTTCGCGAGAGGTTGAAGACATGCGTGCGCGGACGATGATTGGTTTGACGACTCTTGGGCTCGCGGTTTCGCCCGCTATCGCGGTCGATCGGTTGGTGCCCAGCAAGCAGTATCCGACGATCCAGTCCGCGGTAGATGTCGCCTTGGACGGCGATCGCATCGTGCTCGCGACTGGAGTGTTCGTCGAGTCCTGCATCGTTCAGGGAAAGCAACTCGCATTCGTCGGCAGCGGAGCCAACTCTACAACATGGGTAGCGCCGCCAGGACAGCGCTGTCTTTGGATGCCGTTTCTCGACTCCAAAGCTATTGCTGTCTCCGACATTCATTTCTCTGGATTCAGCATGCCCTACAACGCCGCGGCCGTGGACATCGAATCGACAGGATCGCATCAGATCTCGCGGTGTCGTTTCTCTGGGAGTGGATACTTCGCGCTTGAGTTGTTCGGGCAGGACTCGATCGTCGAGGATTGCGAGTTCATTGGCAACAGCGGCTCGGCGCTGTCGCTCACCGTTCCACAAGGAACCCCGAGCGGACTGCAGTTGGTCCGACGCTCCGTCTTTCGGGACAACTCCCAGACGGACGGACAAGGTGCCGCGATTGACATCTACAACTCCTCTGTGCGCGTCGAGAGTTGCGAGTTTCGTCGAAACAGCTTTCCGGCGGGCAACGGTATTGCGATTCGCGTCACAGCGAGTTCTCTTGTCGTTGCCGACACACGGTTCTGCGAGTCCTCTCCATCCTCGATCATTGGCGGCTGGAGCGACGGCGGCGGCAACATCTTCACGACGGAGCCATGCGCGCCACCATGCCCAGCCGACATCGTCGACGACGGCGCCGTCAACGGTGCCGACCTCGCGATCGTGCTTGTGTCGTGGGGCACTTCCGGCGCGCAGTACCCAGGCGTCGATGTCGATGGAAGCGGACTGGTCGACGGGTCTGACCTCGCCGCCGTCCTCGCAGCATGGGGGCCTTGCCGGCAGTAGCGCGTCTTCGAAGGCGGAGCGCAGCGAAGCCTGAGCGGGTTGCGTGCATCGCGGCGGTGGTCGTGGGGCGCCGCGCGCGCTCG
>JBIKWD010000175.1:0-6727 GCA_044356505.1 Phycisphaerales bacterium | reverse complement strand
CGGCGTCGAACTCCAAGCCGGCGTCGAACTCCAAGCCGGCGTCGAACTCCAAGCCGGCGTCGAACTCCAAGCCGGCCGCGCCGACGAAGGCTGTCGAGTCCGCCAAGACTTCCGCTCCCGCGAAGGCCGCTGCGCCGGCGAAGGCCGCGACCCCCGCGAAGGCGCCCGCCGCGGCGGCAAAGCCAGCCGCGCCCGTGAAGGGCGCCGGAAAGCCGAAGCCAGATCCGCTCGATCCGCCGACGGTGCCGAAGAAGGGCCCGATCGACCTCGCGCAGCACAAGTCGGTCGCGGCCGTCGCCGCAGCCGTCGCGACCGCCCGCGGCGCCGCCGCGTCGGGCGAGTTCATCATGATCAACGGACGCCGGGTCCGTGCGATCTCGACCAAGGGGCTCACCATTCCGAAGCGCGTGAAGGACACCGCCACCGAGGCGGTCGCCGCGCCGACCGAGCAGCAGATCGCATCGATCAAGACGAAGCTCGGGAAGAAGGAGCTCGACGAGTACCGCACCCTCCTCCTCGCCAAGCGCCGACAGCTCGTCGGCATGCTCTCGGGCATGGAGGACGAGGCGCTGCGGTCTTCGGGCGGCAACCTCTCGAACATGCCCGTCCACATGGCCGACATGGGTTCCGACGTCTACGAGCAGGACTTCACGCTCGGGATGGCCGAGACCGAGCGCGCGATCCTCGGCGAGATCGATGCGGCGCTGCAGCGCATCGAGGACAAGACCTTTGGCGTGTGCCAAATGACCGGCAAGCCGATCGCGAAGGCCCGCCTCGACGCGAAGCCATGGGCGAAGTACACCATCGAGGCGGAGCGCATCTCGGAGTCGGGCGGCGGTCGCTGAGCGCTTCCCGCCCGGTCCTCGGAACCCCGCCGATCCGCGAACACCCCCGCGCTCCATCCGCGCGCTCTATCCTTGCGCCATGTCCGTCCGACCTGAGAACGTCTCCCCAGGTACAGATGCCGTGGATGCCGCCGCACGAGTCGATGCCCGCGCGGACGTCCGTGAAGACATCGGCGAGCGCCCCGCGTGGCGATCGCCTCTGGCGTGGTGCACCCTCGTCGGGATCTTCGCGATCGGACTCTTCTTCGACCTCTGGTCGAAGTACTGGGCCTTCCGCGAGATCGCCAGCTATCCGGTCGATCTCGAGCGCGACCGCATCCTGAACGACCCGTCCTTCTTCGTTCCGCATCATGCCCGCGTCGCGGCGCTGCCGTGGGACCTGCTCGACTTCCGCCTTGTCCTCAACCACGGCGCCGTCTTCGGCATCGGCCAGCAGCGGCGCGAGCTCTTCATCGTCTTCACGGTGATCGCCACGATCGTCGCCATCGCGTTCTTCGCACGGGGAACCCGCGTCCGCATGCGCGCGGCGCACGTCGCGATCGGGCTCATCCTGGCGGGCGGCATCGGAAACCTCTACGACCGCATCGTCTACGGAGCGGTGCGGGACTTCCTGCACATGCTGCCGGGATGGTCGCTGCCGAACGGATGGGCGTGGCCGGGCAACTCGACAAGCGACGTCTTCCCGTGGGTCTTCAACGTCGCCGACATGATGCTCCTCGCCGGCATGGGGCTCTTCATCATCGTCAGCTTCCGCGAGGATGCCCGGGCGCGCCGGGCGGAGAAGCTGGGGGAAGCGGCGTCGGCGGCACCCGTGAAGTGAGCGCGCCCATCGCGCCGAGCGCCGTCTCGAGCGGGATCACGCACGATTCGTCGATGTGCTCGGGAAGATCGGCGAGCGTGCGCGCGACCTTGAGCGTGAACGGACCGACCGCCGTGCGGCGCAGCGTCGCGCAGTGGCCGCCGGTCCCGAGGGCGAGCCCGAGGTCGCGCGCGAGGCTGCGCACGTAGAAGCCCTTGCCCGAGCGGATCGCCACCGTGGCGATCGGCCACTCGTAACGCAGCAGCGCGATCTCGTGGACGACCACGCGGCGCGGCGGCAGGTCGGGCGGCGCGTCGTTGCGGGCAAGCGCGTAGGCGCGCTTTCCGCCGACGTGCACCGCGCTGAACGCGGGCGGCTTCTGCATGATCTCGCCGAGAAACCCGCCGAGCGCGCGCTCGACCGCCTCGCTCGTGGGCGGCGTGGCGACGACGACCTCGCGGCGCTCGCCCTCGCGGTCGTCGGTCGCCGTGAAGGCCGAGAGATCGACATCGGTCTCGTAGCGCTTCTCTGTCGCCATCAGGAGATCGATCGCCTTGGTCGCGCGGCCGAAGGCCACCACGAGCACGCCCGTCGCAAGCGGGTCGAGCGTGCCGGCGTGACCGGCCTTCGCGCGGCCCGCGCGGCGGCGCGCGATCTCGACCGCGCGCATCGAGCTCATGCCGAGGTCCTTGTCGAGGACGAGGATGCCGGTGAGGTCGCTGTGGTGGCGCATCGGCCGCAGTGTCGCTGTTTTTCGCTCGACCCGTGCGGCGTCGATCGGTAGGATGGCCGCCATGGACGGAACTTCATTGATGGTGGGAATCCTCGTCGGCTGTGCCCTCGGCGCCGCCGCCGCGGCGGTGATCTTCATGCTCAGGGGACGCGCGTCGGCGCAGGCGGTCGCGGCGGCGGAAGCGGCGCAGGCCGAGCTTTCGGCCGCGCGAACGGAGGTCGTCGCCCTTCGCACGCAGGTCGGCAGCGCCCAGCAGGCAGAGGCGGGCGCCAAGGCCACGCTCGCCGCCGCGCAGGAGCAGGTGCGCGACCTGCGGGCCCAGGTCGACGCCGAGCGCCAGCGCGCCGAGCAGGAGGCGACGCTGCGCTCGAGGACGCAGCAGGAACTGCGCGCGACCGAGGAGCGCCTCTCCGAGCGGGAGCGGTCGATCGTCGAGATGAAGGCCCTCGTCGAGCAGTCGAGGACCGCGCTCACCGAGGCCTTCAAGGCGACGGGCGCCGACGTCCTCGCGCAGACCTCCGAGCAGCTGCTGCAGCGGGTCAAGCTGCAGTTCGAGACGCAGCAGCAGTCCTCGCAGCAGGACCTCGAGGCACGTCAGAAGGCGATCGACGCCACGCTTGTGCCGCTCAAGGAGCAGCTTGCGAAGAACGAGCAGCTGGTGAGGGAGCTTGGCGAGAAGCGCGAAGGCGACTCCAAGACCCTTCTCGAGAAGCTCGTCCACATCGCCGAAGTCCAGCGACGGGCCGAGAGCGCCGCCAACACCCTCTCGGGCGCCCTCCGCAACAACACCCAGCGCGGCCGCTGGGGCGAGGTGTCGCTCAGGAACATCGCCGAGATGGCGGGACTTGTCGAGAACGTCGACTTCAGCGAGCAGGAGAGCGTCGCGGACGACGAGGGCAACCGCCTGCGTCCCGACATGACCGTGCGCCTGCCCGGCGGCAGGTTCGTGCCGATCGACGCCAAGGTGCCGATGACCGCGTACCTCGAGTCGCTCGACCAGTCGCTCTCCGACGCCGAACGCGCAGGCCGCCGCGCCGCGCACGCGCAGGCGATGCGCAGCCATGTGCGCGGGCTCGGCTCGCGCGAGTACGCGAAGGCGCTGGGCGAGGGAGTCGAGATCACGGTGCTGTTCGTGCCGTTCGAGAGCGGGCTGATCGCGGCGCTCGAGGAAGATGCCACCCTCTACGAGGACGCGCTCAACGCGCGCGTGGTCATCTGCACGTCGTCGACGCTGCTTGCGCTGCTGCGCACCTGCGCGCTCCAGTGGCAGCAGGCGAAGCTCAACGAGAACGCGCGCAGGATCGGCGAGAGCGCGAAGGAGCTCCTCGTGCGGATCAGCACCTTCGCCGACCACCTCGGGAAGGTCGGCAAGGGCCTCGAGAGCGCCACCAAGAGCTACAACAGCGCGGTCGGTTCGTTCAACTCGCGTCTCCTGCCGGGCGCGCGCGACACCGCCGAGCTCGCGGGCGACCTCAACGCCGCGCCGGAGGACCTCGAGCCGGCGAACACCGCGCTGCGCGAGGTGGGCGCCCGCGCGCTGCCTGCGGGCGAGTGAGCGCGCGTCAGCCCGCCTTCGCGCGCCCGAGCGCGAGCAACGGCCGGACGGCGAGCAGCACGGCGACCACCGCGACCGACGAAAGCACCGCGTACCAGCCGCCTTCCATCACGCTTGCGACGACCGTCCAGCCGGCGAGGGCCAGGTAGACGAGCGGCGTGACCGGGTAGAGCGGCACGCGGAACGGCCGCGGTGCGTCGGGCATCGTGCGGCGGAGGACGATCACCGCCGCGACCGAAAGCGACGAGAAGATGTTGATGAGCACGGTGAGCAGGCCGAAGATCTCGTCGAGGCTGCCGATCAAGAGGCACGCGGCGCTTGCGGCGAGCGTGATGACGAGGCCCGCCATCGGCACGCCGTGCCGCGTCCGGACGCCGGCCCAGCCGTTGATCTCGCCCGCGTGCGCCATCGACTCGAGGATGCGCGCGGCGGTGATCGTCCCCGACACGATCGTCGCGAAGAAGAGGAGCGCGATGACGGCGGCTGCGAACTTGCTCGCGGTCGCGCCCATCAGCTGCATCACCGTCACCGCGCCGATCGCCTGCATGGACCCGCCGTCCGGCTCGGTCATCGCCAGGGGATCGATCACGCGCAGGTAGACGAGGTTCATGCCGATGTAGAGGACGAACACGACCGCGATCGCGCCGATGATGCCGAGCGGCACGTTGCGCCCCGGGCGCTGGATGTCGCCGGCGATGTCGGCGCCCGTCGACCATCCGAGATACGCGAAGCTCACGGAGAGCGTCGCGGCCGCGACCGCGGCGGAGAAGAGGCCCGGGGCCTCGACGGCCGCCGCCGCGCTCGGCTCGATGCGCGACTCGAGCGGCCAGAAGAGGCCGAGCACGACGAACGCGGCGACGAAGACGATCTTCAGGACCGAAAGCCCCGTGCTCACCGCGTAGCCCGAGCGCAGTCCGGCGATCTGCGAGAGGAACGCGAGCACCATCGCGGCGAGCGCGACGATCTTGAGATCGAAGGGCTCCGGCGCGATCTTGTTCACGTACTCGGCGAGCATCAGCCCGACCGCTGCGATCGAGAGGAAGTAGCCCGAGACGATCGTGACCATCGCCACGAGATAGCCCGTCGTCCTGCCGAACGCCCGCCGCGCGAACTCGACGCTGCCGCCCGAGCAGGGGATCATCGCGCCGAGCTCGGCAAGAGACAGGCCGCCCGCGAGCGCAAGCACGCCGCCGATCACCCACGCGGCGATCACGTTCGCCTCGGTCCCGACGTCGGCGCCGAACCTGCCCGTGAGCGTGAAGATCCCGCTCCCGACCATCGCCGACACGATGATGCCGACGGCGCCGATCGGACCGACGACGCGGAAACGGTCGGAAGATGGCGGGGTGCGTGCCACTGGCTCGTGATCGTTTTCGGCGGGCCGGCGCGCGCTACGGCAGGCGGGTGCAGGGCTCGGGCGCGCGCACCTCGTCGACCATCGGCGTGAGGTCCTGCAGGCGGCCGTCGGCGACGTCGTAGATCCAGCCGTGCACCTTCACGCCGTCGCGGGCCGCGAGCAGGATCGGCGACTCGCGGACGTGCACCACCTGCACGGCGACGTTCAGCTCGCAGAGACGGTGGGCCTGCTCGTCGGGGGTGGCGAAGCGCTCGAGGTCGTCCTTGTAGTGCTTGGCGATGTCGCGCACGTGCCGGATCCAGTGGTCGACGATGCGGCCCTCGCTCGGCTGCAGCGCTGCGTTGACGCCGCCGCAACCGTAGTGCCCGCACACGATGATGTCGGTCACGCTGAGCACGTTCAGCGCGTAGTCGAGCACCGACAGGCAGTTGAGGTCGCTGTGGACGACGAGGTTCGCCACGTTGCGGTGGACGAACACCTCGCCGGGCGGAAGTCCGATGATCTCGTTCGCGGGAACGCGGCTGTCCGCGCAGCCGATCCAGAGGTAGCGCGGCGTCTGCTGGGAAGCGAGCCCCTGGAAGAAGCCCGGCTGCGACCTCTCCATGCGCGCCGCCCACGTGCGGTTGTTGGCGAGCAGGTGCGAAAGGTCGGTCATCGCAGCATGGTACGAAGAAGAAGTGCGCACGCACAAGACCGCGCCGGCCGCATCTTGAGGATCAGGCGATCTCGAGCGCCGGGACAGGCACGTCGAGCGCGTCTGCGACGGCGCGGACCACGAGGAACTCGTTCGGTTCGGCGTCGCCGTCGTGCAGGGCGGCCGCCGCGCAGGCCCCGAGCAGCCGCTCGCGTTCGACGAAGCGGCAGCGCGAGAGCCGCTGGACGGCCGCGTTGAGCGTGTCGAGCGTCAGCTGCGACTCGTCGGGCATCGGGCGGGCGTCGATGCCGGCCCTGCGGCAGCCCCGCTCGAACGCCGCCGCGCGCGCGGCCGCGTCGTGCTCGCTCACGGCGATCGCGGCGAGGACGGTCCGCGCATCGGCGGCAAGCTCCGGGATCCGCAGCGACGCCGGCGCCGGCCCCTGCACGAAGCGCCGCTCGACGTGACGCTCGAGGCTCTTCGCAAGCGCCCACTCGCGGAGATCCATCTTGCGGTCGCTCCGCATCACCTCCGCGAGCGTCGCGCGGAAGCGCGTGTATCCCTGTCTGCCGAGCGCGAGAAGCGCCGGCGCCGCCAGATCCGCCAAGGCCAGCTGCCCGACGGCGGATTGCCGCGCGAGAGACGCCGCCAGCGCGTGATAGAGGCGCGCCGCCTCGGGATCGTCGCGCTCGACGAGACGCGTGACATCCGACTCGCCCTTGCTGCGGCGTGCGATCAGGTAGCAGACGGCCCGCGCGCCCGCCGCGTGATGGACGGCGTCGATCAGTTCGGGCGGCACGTCCT
>JBIKWD010000020.1:0-24466 GCA_044356505.1 Phycisphaerales bacterium | reverse complement strand
CAGGTGGCGGCGTTCACGGCCGACGTGCGCGTGCCGATCGAGCGCCTCGCAGCGGCGATCACCGCGCGGCTGCCGCAGGACGTGCAGGTCCTCGCCGCCGAGCGCACCCACGGCGGCTTCAATCCGATCGGCGACGCGAAGAGCAAGTGCTACCGCTACACGGTCGAGCACACGAGCCACCCGCATCATCCGCGGCCGCTCTTCGACCGGAACACCGTCTTCGCGACGCCGTACACCCTCGATGTCGCGCGGATGCGGCGCGCAGCAGGTCAGCTGGTCGGGACCTACGACTGCGTGGCGTTCGCGCAGATCAACCACGGGCGGGCGACGACCGTGCGGAGCGTCTACGGATGCACGGTGCACGAGCGCCCCGACCGACGCGTCGAGATCGAGATCGCGGGCAGCGGGTTTCTCTACAACATGGTCCGGATCGTCGCAGGCACGCTCGTCGAGGTCGGACGCGGACGGATCGCGCCCGAGGACATCCCCGCGATCATCGAGTCGAAGGATCGCCGCCGCGCGGGGCCGACGCTCCCGCCGCACGGACTTTGCCTTCGCTGGATCTGGTACGGAACAGCGGCGTCGCCCGCTGCGGAGGGTGAGGCATGCGACGACCAGTGACTTGGTTCCCTGCGCACCCGGCGACCCTGCTGGCCGCCGTGCTTGTCGCCGTACCTGCGGCGCTGGCGATGGCCGCCGACGTCCGCGCGCAGACGCTCGACCTCGATGGCGTTCGCGCCGGCCCTGCGATTCCCGCGGAGAACGCGGCGGTCGAGCTTGCCCGCGCCCTCGACGCAGAGAAGGGCGCGATCGACCTCACGGCCGGGCGGCTCGCAGCCGAGGCGAAGCACGGGGCCGAAGCCAAGTCAAGGCTGCGGCTCCTCGCGATTCTCATGCTTCAGCAGGGCGCGCAGCGGCCATGGAGCGAGAGCGCGCCCGCCGTGCTCGGGCTTCGGCTGGCGAACGCGATGTCGCGCCTCGACCGCCTGATCGACGCGGCGACCGAGGGCCGGCGCGCGGACGACGGAAAGCCCATTCCCGCGGCGGACCTGCGGGCCGTGCACGAAGCCGTGCGGCGGCTGTCGCATGCGCCGCTCGAGGACGTTCGCAATGCGCTCTCGAGCGATGGCGCGCCCCCCGCGGAACTCAC
Source organism: Phycisphaerales bacterium (assembly GCA_044356505.1). GTDB lineage: Bacteria > Planctomycetota > Phycisphaerae > Phycisphaerales > SM1A02 > QWPT01. Next base: position 23,316 of record JBIKWD010000020.1, on the reverse strand, counting down.
GCGGGCGCTGTCGAAGGTGCTCGCGCCCCTCGGAACGCTCGTCGAGCTTGTCGAGGGCGCGAGGATCGGCGATCCCTGGCCGGTGTCCACTTCGACAGCGCAGGCCGGACGGTCGGCGCCCGACTCCATCGCGGCGACGCCGCAGCGAGTCGCGGACATCGCCGCGCTGTCGGCGATGATCGAAGCCCTTCCCGCCGACGCGGCCCGCGCGTCCGCACGGGCGATTCTCGCCGTCGCCACCGACGACCCGATCGCGGACGACGAGCTCCTTCGCGGGCTGGGCGCGATGTGCGATGCGCTCGGATGGGCGCGTTCGCTGCGGACGGCGACCCGCGTGCCGCCGATCGACCCGGTCGCGATCGATGCGATCGAACGCCGCACCGGCGCGATGCTCGAGCGTCTCGCAGCGGCGGTGACGGCGACGCCGATGGCGTCCGACGTGCGCGACGCGGCCCTCGCGCAGGCCGATGCGCTTGCGCCTTCGGTGGAGGCCGCACGCGCCATGCTCGCGATGCGAGAGCGCGACTGGGCGACAGACACGCTGCAGCGTTCGCTTGCGGAGGCGTGTGCGTCGCTGTGCGCGGCGGAGCTTGCGGGCGATGCGGCCGAGCGGAGCCGCATGCGCATCGCGGAGCGCATCGTCGAGGCATGTCGGGCGGCGGAGCGGCTTGCGAGGCTGGAGACGGTCGGCGCGCCGCGGGATCTCCGCGACGTCGCTCGGATGCTCGACCGCGATGCACGGATCGCGGTCCAGGCATTGCCCCCCGCGTTCGCCGCCATGGCGGGCGATCCCTCGCGTTCCGCAGATCCCGCCGCGCTGTCGACCCTCGCGCGGGTCGTGACGCTCGAGACGGATCGCGCGCGGCTCGACCAGCTGCAGGCGCTCATCGACCAGGTGGGCGGAGTCCAGCCCAAGGCGGGTCGCGGATTCGCAGGCGTCGCGCGGCGGCTCGCACGCATGCTGCTCGACCCGATCAAGCGGGCCGAGGCGCAGGTCGCGTTCAACGCCGTGGAGTCGCAGGCGGCGGCCGTGCTGCCGTTTCCCTTCGAGGAAGAGCTGCTGCGGGAGACTCCGCGCGCAGCGGCCCTGACAGGCGGAAACGCCCGGCGCGTTGCCGAGATCGCGGCCGCGATGCGGGTTGCGTGGGCGGAAGAGCTCGGACGAGGCGCGATCGGAGGGCCCGCCGCGCAGACGGTGAGCCTCGTCGCGAGATACTGCGCTGCGTTGCGCGACGTGGCGCAGCTTTCCGCGCCGATCACGCGCGAAGAGGGCGATCGGCTCGCGACATGGGGCGGCTGGGGCGCGAGACGGGCGCTGCTTGCGCCCGCGGCGGTCGATCTCGACGCGCGGGCCGTGCTCGCGTCGCGCTCGCTCGTGGCGATGGGGCCGAAGGGCGATCCCGCCGGATTCGCTACGGATTTCGCCACGGATTTCGCCACGGATTTCGCCAGGGATCTCGGCTCCATCGAGCAGGAGCTTCCACTTGTGCGCCTTGCGGCGCGCCTCGAGCGCACGCTCGGAACCGCGCTCGACGCGGACCCCGATTCGGTCGCGGCGATGATCGCTCCCATCGTCAAGGCGCCCCGCCCCGACGCCGCCCTTGCGCGCGAGTGGGGACGGTTGCTCACGCTGAACCGCGTGCTCCTCGAGGCCGAGTTCGCAAGACGTACCGGAAACCTCGCCTATCGCGCGGCGCTCGCCGAGTACGGCGCGGGCCTCGCGGGCGACATCGAGACATCGGCCTTCGGCGCGCCACCCGTCGTCGCAGCCGTCCCCGGCTTCGACGGCGCTGCGGAGTCCGAACCGCGCGACGAACCTCGCCGCCCGGCCGATCGACCGCGCTCGCGCTAGCGGAGCGTCACCCGCCGGGCATGCGTTCCGCGACGCGACGCTCCCGCGGAGACGCTGGAGATGCCGGTGCTGCTTGCGCCAGGCAGGTCTCTCACGGAGGCACTGGGGCACGGAGGCCAAGTCTTCCACACCGTCGCGTCACGCGGTTGCAGAGGTCAGCATCGGGACTGGGTTCTTGCTTTGCCTCTCCTCTCCTCTTCTCTTCCCTTCTTCTCTCCCTCCTTTGCCTCGGTCAGAGTCCCTACGCGCGGGCAGCATCGGTCTTCCCCTGATCTCCGTGCCTCCGTGAGAGACCCATCGACGGGAATCAGCCACACCACGCACGCGCGGAGACCACTCGGCCGGGCATCCGCGCGCCTGCGGGAAGCCCGTCGAGGCATGACTGACGGGTCGCGGGATTTCGTACCATCCCGCGCATGAAGATCGTCGTGATTGCACCGCACCCGGACGACGCGGAACTCGGCATGGGCGGCACCATCGCGCGGCTCGTGGCCGAGGGGCACGAAGTCCTCATCGTCGACCTCACCGACGGCGAGCCTACACCTCAGGGAACGCCGGAGAAGCGACGCGCGGAAGCGAGCGACGCGGATCGGATCCTCGGAACCCGACGGGTCAACCTCGGGCTGCCGAACCGCCGGCTCGAGCACACGATCGAGGCGCGGCACGCGCTGGCCGCCGTCCTGCGGCGCGAGCGATGCGAGATCCTCTTCGCCCCTCACCCAGAGGACGCGCACCCCGACCACATCGCGGCGACCCGCATCGCAGAGGACGCCCGCTTCGACGCCAAGCTGACGAAGTGCGACATTCCCGGCGACCCCGTGCACCCGCGCAGGCTGGTGTACTACTACTGCACGCATCTGCGCAACACGCCGGCGCCGACCTTCGCGCTCGACACCTCCGCCTTTCGGGCCCGCAAGCGAGAGGCGATCCTGGCGTTCCGCTCGCAGGTCGTCGACCACGCCCCGAACCAGGGATTGCCCGACAGCGTCGAGGCGCGCGACCGATTCTTCGGAACGCGCCTCGGCGTCGACTCGGCCGAGCCGTTCTGGTGCCGTGAACTTGCCGGACTCCGGTCGCTCGACGCGCTGATCTGACCGAGCGGCGGACCGCACGGACGACACGTGTCCGCACCGGGGCGCTCCAGTCCGCGCCGGGGCGCTCCAGCCCGCGCCGAGGACGCGGACCTGTTCGCGGCCGCGGTCGCACGGCACGCAGGCTCCCCCTGCAACCGCGGGTGCGTCGCGTTGATACAGTGCGGCTCCGCGATGGACGACCTTCTGTCCCAGATCCCGATCCTTCTCTCGCAAGCGGCCGACATGGCGATCTCGTCGGGCCCGCCCGTGCCGACGCCCGAGCCTGTAAGCCCGTGGCTCCAGTGGATCAGCGACTACGGCGCGTGGTTCATCTTCGTCGCGTTCATCATTTGCGGCGTCGGCCTCCACATCTCCGAGGACTTCCTGCTCATCCCCGCGGGCATCGCGATCTACGAAGGCCAAATGACCTGGACGGAGACGCTGCTCGCCGCGTACTTCGGCCTCGTGATCGGCGACACCCTCTGGATCTGGGTGTGCCGCAACTACGGCACGCGCCTGATCCACAGCAAGCGCTTCCTGCGGATGATGCATCCGCGCAAGCTGCTCGAGGCCAAGCATGCGATGTCCGAGCGCGGCGTGATCGTCCTGATCCTCGCGCGCTTCATTCCCGGCACGCGTACGCCGGTGCTGACGATGACCGGACTCCTCCACATGCCGTGGTGGAAGTTCCTTGCCGTCGAGCTCACGACCGTCGCCGTGACGGTGCCGGTGCAGATCCTGATCGGCTACTTCGGCAAGGCCGGGTACGACTACGCCAAGGATCTCGGCGGCTGGCTCACCTTCGGCCTCGCGGGCACGGCGCTGACCGTCGCCTTCGTCATCGGCTACCGCTGGTACCGGCAGGCCAAGGCCCGCAAGGGTCCACGCCCGCGCGCACCGGTGTCGTGGCTGCGCACCTTCGGCCGCGGCTCGCACAAGCACGCGGCGACCGGCGCGCACTGATCTTGGTGGCGATGCGGCAGCACACGGGCAGCAGCGGCGCCACGAGCTTCGGCCGCGGTTGATCGCAGACGCTCCTTGGTTTTCGAACTGCGGTTTTCGAACTGCGGTTTTCGAACTGCGGTTTTCGAAGTGCGGCTTTCTTGCTGCGGCTTTCCTACTGCATGGCTTCTCTCCGCGGCCGTGGAAGCAGCGCATCCCGCGCGACGACGCTCCGCGCACGCCGCGCCACCAGCTCCCCGTCGTCGTCGTCTCCGTCGCCGCCGACGTCGAACGGGCCGGCCAGTCCGTCGGGCCGATCGGGCCGGCACGGCGTGAGGTCGATGAACTCCGACATGTCGCGCGAGGGAGGCACGTCGCGGATCTCCTCCTCGAGGATGCGCGAGCAGAGGACGCCAAGGAACTGCCGGTCATCGAGATGATCGGTGCCCGTCAGGAAGATGCCGAGGTGCGCGAGGCCGTAGATGACGCGCCATAGCGCAGTCGTCACGTCGGCCTCCGGGAGCGCGATCGCGCCGGGCGGCGGGCACTCGACGCCGATCTCCGCGAGCTGCCTCCGGTTCGTCGAGTGGGGAGCGTGCTCCGCGTCGTGGATGATCGCCGCGATGATCCGCTCGGCCGGCCGCCCTTCCTCCTCGGCGGTCGCCACGATCTCTGCGATGCGCTTCTCCCGCGCCGCCCGCTTGCGGGCGAACACCTCCTGCACGGCACGGTCGGTGAGCGCGGGGCGATGCGCCTCGGGCAACGGCGCGCCCGCGGGAATCACGAACATCGGCGGCGCGAGCGCGCCATCGCCGTCGGGAACGGCGGCGACGTCCTTCGGCTGGCTGTTCGCGCCCTTCCGCGACGTCTTGCCGCCCTTCCCACCTCGCCGCGACTTCTTCCCGCCGCCCCGACCCGACGAAGACCCCTCGCCCGCTCCGGACCAATCCAGACACGCGATCATCGCGCACCTCGCTTCCCTTCGACTCAAGATGTGGACTGTGCCGCCCGCTGCGCCCGCTGCGCTTCAACCAGACGACTGCGCGAGACTACAGCCCGAAACCGAGGGTCTCGGAAGTTCAGTAGTTTTTACGGACGGATTTTTCGCGGTGCTTCGCGAAGTGGTTCGCGCTCCACCAGCGTGCGCCATCCGGCATCTCGACGACATCGCCGGGAAGAAGCGTCCGCCACTGGTGCGGGTTCCCGTCCTCGCCCTCGATCCAGAACTCGCGGACCACGCTCTCGGCACGGAAGCGGCCTCCGCCGAGCGGCGTGAGTTCGGGCGCTTCGAACGCGATCTCCGATCCGCACAGGGTCAGGTCTCCGGTGAAGTGGACCGCGCGCATCGATGCAGGTTCGCCCTCGATCGACGCGACCAGCAGGTCGCGCGAGCGGTCCTCGCCATCGAGGATCGACAGCGGCACCCGCGCCCGCAGCGTGGCGGCGGCGAGCCCCGCCTCGGCGAACGGCTCGAGCGTGAGCTCGGTGACGGCGCGCACCGCGCCCGTGAGATCGATGCGCTCGAGGAGCACGGTGCGCGGCGCCCCCGCGAACGCGTCGGGCTCGACGAACGCCCGGTCGTCGGACAGCACCACTTCGAGCGCTCCACCCTTCCACTGCTTGAACATTCCCAGCGGCTCGATCGAGATCATGCGCGGCGCGCAGGCCCGCCGAACCGCGTGCCACGCCGGCTTGGCGCGCCCCGCTGCGTCGACGAGCGACCACGAGTGGCCCGCCCACACGTCGTTCCACTGCCAGATCAACGCGCCCATCGAGCGCGGCACGCCCGCGCGCAGCCAGCGCATCGCGACGTCCATCGCGCGCGCCTGCAGGTGCTGCGCCTGCGCGACATACTCGCGCGCATCGCGCGCGGGCGCGAAGCGGGCCTCGAGGAAAGGCTTGTACTGCGCGTCGTCGCCGCCCCAGGCCTTCTGGCGGAGCCTCATGGCGTCCACAAGGTCGGCCGCACCCATCCGCGCGGGATCGCGTCTCGCATCGAGGCACTCCTCGACGACCGTCCGCCAGCACGGCGGCGACTGATGACCGAACTCGCTCGAGAAGCGCGGCAGCACGATGCGGTAGTCCTCGATCTTCGCCTCGGCATCCCAGGTGTGCCGGTCACCGTGATCGGGATCGTTCGGATGAACCTCCATCGACCCCGAGTACGGGCTTTCCGTCCAGTACGGCGTGCCCGGATCGTGCGCGGCGACCGCCGCGGGAAGCGTCTCGGTCCAATAGCGCAGACCCCACGACTGCGCGGGCTTCAGCCGTTCCTTCCAGCCCCAGCTCCACCACGCGAGGATGTCCTCGTTGCCGCCGCACCAGAGGGCGAGCGACGGGTGGCGCGACAGCCGAGCGACCTGATGCGCCGCCTCGCGCGCGACGAGCGTCGCGAACGGCTCGTCCTCGGGGTAGGTCGCGCACGCGAACATGAAGTCCTGCCACACGAGGATGCCGAGTTCGTCGCACGCCTCGTAGAACGCGTCGGGAAGGTAGTTGCCGCCGCCCCACACGCGCACCATGTTGAAGCCGGTGTCGCGGTAGCGGCGCATCTCGCCGATCCAGTCATGCTCGTGGCGCATGCCGAGGAGCGGCGGAATCAGATTCGCGCCACGCGCGAAGATCGGCGCGCCGTTCAGCTTGAACGCGAACCTCCGGCCGATCGCGTCCGCCGCAGTGTCGAGTTCGATGCGCCGCGGCGCGAATCGCGCGGTCGCGATCGGCTTGAACGCGCCCCGCTCGTCGCGCATGCCGACCATCGCGTTCCACCACACGCCTGCGTTCAGCGCTCCGTCGCCGGCGCGGTCCCAAGTGGTCCACGCACGCGCAGGCCGGATCAAGGCCTCGCCGCGCGTCTCGCATTCGACGCGCTGCGTTCCCTCGCGCTCGCGCACGATGCACACGAGCGGCGCGCCCTCGAAGTCGCCCTGCGGCGTCACGCGCACGACCACGCTGCCATCGTCGTTCCAACGCTGAGCGACCGAGACCCCCTTGATGCGGACCGCGTCCCAGCAGTCGAAGCGCGCGCCATAGAACCCGACCCCCGCGACGCGCGGCCCCCAGTCCCAGCCGAAGCCGCATGCGGCGCTGCGCGCGAAGGAGAACGGCAGCCAGTCGCCGTTCACGGGCCGCTCGCCGAGTCGTGCCTGCCAGCGCAGGAGCTCCGACACAGGCGCCTTGAATCGCAGCTCGAGCGTTGCGCGTGCGCCGCGCAGCGCGCCCGGTATGCGCGCCTCGAACGGATTGTGCTCGCTCGCGTGCGTGCCAAGCGACACGCCGCCGAGCACGATCTCGCACGGGCCGTCGACCACCTCGATCACGAGCGCGCAGTGCCGTCCGTCGTCGAGCGGCGGCACATCGATCTCGCGCGCGAAGGTCCACTCGGTGCGCCCGACCCACTCGCTGTCGAGTTCGGCGCGCTCGCCCTTCCACGGCTGCTGCACGCCCGCGTGCGCGAGCACCGCGTGGATCGACGCCTGCATGAACGGCCCCGCCTCGATCTCGTGCGCGCCGGCCAGAGGCGAGCCCTCGCCGCCCGTCGCGCGCACCGACCAGCCGTCCTGCGGCAGCGGAAGTCGGCGCAGGTCAGGCATCGCCGGCCTTCCCGACGCTGCCGTCGTCGCGCGCGTCGGCGCGATACCGCTCGAGATGCGCGTACATGCGCTTCAGGTCGCGGAATCCGCCGACCGTGAACCAGACCACGATCACGCAGCCCGTCGCGAACACAAGCCAGGTCCAGTACTTCCAGAACACGAGCCATGCCCCGTCGGCGATGCCGAAGAACGCGGCGTAGAGCGTGCCGACCACGAAGAGCAGCGTGAACGCGAGCGGCCACGCGACCGTGACCGCGGTGATCCAGGTGTCGGCGCGCGAATACTCCTTGGTGAAGCCGATCTTCTGCATCCACACGGGAAGGTTCGCGCTGTACTCCTCGCGGAAGTCCCGCTCGCTCTCGGGCAGGAGCTCGCGGTGCTTGCCGCGGTAGAGCATGCGGTCGAGGTCGAACGGCTCCTTCTTCTCGGCGAGCGACACGGACACGTAGGTTCCGATCGAGCTCGCCATCGCGACGAAGGTGAGCACCTGGCCCGAGACCCACTTGTTCTCGTGGATCCAGCGGATCCACTGCGGTACCGAAGCCGACCCGAACAGGCTCTCGAAGACCCAGTAGCTGTCCTTCGCGAGGATGCCGAAGGCGCTCACCGCGATGCCGACGACCATCGCGCTCCACGCGCCGCGCGTCGTGCCGCGCGACCAGTAGAGGCCGCCGATGATGACGCTGCCGGCGCCTGCGACGAACACGCTCGCGGTCAGCGCGCTCCACATGGCGATGTACTGGTTCGGCTTGTAGTTGAGGCCGAACACGAAGGCGAACGCCGCGATCGCAAGCACCGAGCCCTTCACAAGCCAGAGGTGCACGCCCGTCGAGAGCGGCGTGTCGGTGAACATCTGGCGGATCGGCAGCACGACGTCCTGCACGAAGATCGTCGCCCACGAGTGGAGATACGTGTCGTCGGTCGACAGATACGCGCCGTACATCGCCGCGACGAACATCCCGAGGATTCCGGCCGGCAGGATCAGTCCGAGCGCGAGCGGCACGCGGCCCTCGGCCTGGTAGGCCTCGTTGGGCAGCGCCGCGATCGAGTCAAGCACGGGCTTCGCCTGCACCGCGTAGTCGGGATGCGTGAGGAACACCTTGACGCAGACCGGGATCACGAGCGCGACGAGCATGAGGACTCGCCAGCGCCAGCCCGACAGCACGCCCGCCATCTTGGCCTCATGCGGCGTGATCGCCGCGGCGTTGTAGCCCTGGTCGCCCTGCCACGCGCGCGCGGTGTAGAACAGGATGAACGCGCTGATCAGCCAGTAGAACGCGTTGAACTGCGATTCGGCGCCGATCCCGAGCGGATCGATCATCGACTTCCCCTCGGGCGCCGCGAGCATCGTCTCGCCGATCCGGTCCCAGCCGAAGGTGGTCAGCAGGTAGAGGATGATGACGAGGAAGGTGATGTTGCAGAAGATGCCCTGCAGGAAGTCGGTCACCATCACCGCGATCTGCCCGCCGAGGAAGACGAAGAAGATCGCGGTCGAGAGGAGGAGCACCATCAGGAACGGGAAGGTTCCGACCTCGAGGCCGAGGAGCGGGAACGATTCCGGAAGGCCGCAGATCCAGATGAAGAACCGGGCGCTCACCGCCGGGAAGATCGCGTAGTTGAGGACGCCGGCGATGAAGGCGATGAGCCCGCAGAAGATGCGGAAGCTGCGCGAGTAGCGGATCTCGAGGAACTGCGCGAGCGTCAGCGCACGCGTCTCGCGGAAGCGGTACGCCACCCAGCCGGTCAGCGCGATCACGATCATGAGCGGGTTCTCGACGAGCCCCCACCAGATCGACGTGAATCCCGTGTCGTAATACTGCTGGAAGTACCAGACCAGCGTGATGATCCCGACCTGCGCCATGTTGTAGGCGACGCACACGAGGTAGCGGCCCGCGCAGCGGTTGGCGGCGAGGAAGCCCGAGACCGAATCCGAGTACTTGCGCGTGCGCAGCGCGAAACCCACCAGCGTCACGAAGAACGCAGCAGGAATCAGCCAGTCGATGAGCGTCATGCGCATTCCGCGCAGGATAACGCTTCACTCGACGCGGAGCGAAACGATCTCGAAGGGCCGCATGCGGAGAAGCGTCGCCGCGCCCGGCGAATGCGTGAAATCCGGCGTCGCCCCCTCGCCCGCGAGCGGCTGCTCGAGAAGGTCGACCGCGGTCGCCTTGCGGGCGTCGACGTTCCAGAACACCTGCACGTCGCCGCGCGCGCCGCGGGTCTCGACGAGCCGCAGGATGCGCCCGCGGCCATCTTCGGCGGGCTTCCACGCGGCGATCTCGACGCGCATCGGCGGCGAGGCAAGTACCTCGAACGGCGCCCATCCGCCGCGCAGCGCGCCCTTCTTGCCGGGCTTGAGCGCGAGCGCCCGCATCGGTTCGCGCAGGCAGTCGGCGGCGTGGTCGACGCCCGCCGCGCGCCAGTCGCCCGCGTGCGGCATGAGCGCGTAGGTGAACGCGTGCGCGCCGCGGTCGCAGGTCGGGTCGGGGAAGAGCGGGCTCTTGAGGAGCGACAGCCCGAGCGTCGCGCCGTCCGCCGTCGCGACCGCGCTGCGGCCGTAGCGGCCGTCGTCGAGGACCGCGACGCCGAAGCCGGGCTCCGATGCATCCATCCACGCGTGGCCGGGCACCTCGAAGCGCGCTTCCTCCCAGCTCGTGTTGCGGTGGATCGGCCGCTCGATCGCGCCGAACTGCGTGCCGAACCACGCGTGGCGCGCGCGCACGTCGAGCGGGAAGAGCGCGCGCAGCAGGCGCTGCGTCTCATGCCACTCGACTTCCGTGAACACCTCGACGCGGCCGCTCGAAGCGTCGAGCCGGTACGTCTGCCAGATGCGGCTCTTCGCGCCGACCGCGCGCTCGACGCGCACTTCGCCGCGCAAAGGATGCGCCTCGGCCACCGCGATCTCGCAGTCACCGTCGAGGAACTCGCACTTGTCGAAGTAGTCGCGGTCGGTGTCCCACGCCTCCCAGCGGCGCGGGCGGTCCTCGTAGAGCGCAAGCTGGTTCAAGGGCAGCGCGCGGCCAGCGGCGTCGCGCATGTTCGCCACGCGCCGCGTGCCGAGATGCTCGAGCTCCGCGATGCGGCCCGCGAGATCGATCGCCACGCGCACGATGCCGTTCGACATCGTGACGCCGCGCTTCGTGGCCTTCACCTCGACCGCGTGCGGCAGCGGGCCGATCTCCGCAGCGTCGATCACCTTGACGCCGAGCGCAGGAATGTCGCGCGCCTCGATGAGCGCGTCGCCCACCTTGACGATGCCGCAGCGCGCGGTCGATGCCGTGTTGCGCACAAGCACGGGCCGCTTCATGCCGCGCGTGTCGGCGAGGCGCGCGAATCCGTCCTCGAGCGCGTCGCGTTCGGCGTGCACCGCCCCGCTGACCGCGGCGTGGTCCTCGCGCGCGTCCTTGTAGACCGCCTCGATCGACGAACCCGGCAGGATGTCGTGGAACTGGTTCAACAGCAGCGTCTTCCACGCGCGGTCGATGCGCGAACGGAACGCAGCGAGGTCCTTCGCCTTCATCGCGGGCAGCGAGCACGCGAGCGCCTCGACATCGCGGAGCGCGCTCTCGGCGAGGCGGTTCTGCCGCTTGAGCCATGCCTGGCTCGTGTAGGTGCCGCGGTGGAGCTCGAGGTAGAGCTCGCCGTCCCACGCAGCGAGCGGCCGCCCCGCCGCGCGCAGCGCCTCGCGGCCCGCGTGCAGCCGCCCGCAGAAGACGTCGACGCGATGCTGCTCGAAGCGCGGCAGCCCCGCGCAGTCGGCCGCCATCTCCGCGCGCGCGATCTGCCAGTCGGTCGGCCCGCCGCCGCCGTCGCCGAAGCCGAACGGCTGCAGCCACACGGGAATCGCGCTCGAGAAGAAGCCCTGCCCGTCCTGCACGACGAGGTTCTTCTCGCCGTAGAGCATGTCGGCCGGCTCGATCGACGAGTTGTAGTTGTGCCCCGGGGTGAGGTGCGTGAGGATCTCGGTGCCGTCGAGTCCGCGCCAGTCGAAGGTGACGTGCGGGAACCTGTTCGTCTCGCACCAGCTCATCTTGTTGGTGATGAAGGTGTCGAGGCCCGAAAGCCGCGCGATCTGCGGCAGGCACGGCGGGAAGCCGAAGGTGTCGGGGAGATAGAGGAAGCGCTGCTTGCCGCGCGCGCCGAACTCCTTCGTCCAGAAACCCGTGCCGTGGATGATCTGCCGCACGAAGCTCTCGCCCGACGGACAGGTGCAGTCGGGCTCGATCCACATCGCGCCGCCGGGCTCCCATCGCCCTTCCGCGACCCGCTTGCGGATCTGCGCGTAGACCTCCGGCGCATCCTCCTTCACGTATTCGTACTGCTGCGCCTGCGAGCAGAGGAAGTGGAAGTTCGGGAAGCGCTCCTGGAGCCGCAGCACGTTCGCGAAGCTGCGCACGCACTTGCGCCGAGTCTCGCGCAGGGGCCAGAGCCACGCGGTGTCGATGTGCGCATGGCCGACCGCCACGCACGCGGTCGCCGGCTCGTGCATGCCGCCCCGCAGCAGTTCATCGAGCGCGGACGCCGTCTCCTCCATGCCGGGCACCGGGTCGTGCGCGTCGATCGACGCGTGGATGTCGCGCAGCGCGTTCGCGATCTCGGTCGCGCGCGCGCTGTCGGCCGGCAGCGCGAGCATCAGCTTCCGCAGGAACTCCCACGCCTGCGCGTAGCGCCATGCGGCTTCGTCGACGACGACGAGCTCGGCGCTCTCGAGGCGCCCCGGGTTCGGCTCGCGCCATCGCGTCTGGAGTTCCGGGTGATCCCACCAGAAGGTCGAGATCCCAAGCGGAAGGTTGCAGGCCGCCTCGACCAGGAGGTCGATCTTCTCGCCGCCCTTGGCGCGCGGCAGGATGAAGGCGAGGTCGCGGTACGGGTCGAAGCCCTGGAACGGCACGCCGTCCTTCCAGAGCGTCGCCTCGGTTCCCGACGAGAAGCGCAGCGCCACCGTGTGCCCGCGCATCTCGGCCGGCACCTTTCCGCCGAGCCGGAACCACGCCGTCGACCAGACCGGCCCCCAGCGCAGGCCGACCTTCACCGGCCGGTACTTGGCCCGCTTCGCGTCCGCAAGGGTCGGATGGCCCCCCTCGAGCCCGGAACCCGGGGCCTGCCACATCGATGCGGCCAGCGCGGCCCGGAGCGGGAATACCTGCGGCAGGAGCACCTCGGCGTGGAAGTTCTCGTACCGGATCGCTGCGTATTGGAGGTTCGGTAGCACGGCGGCATCCTAACGGAGGGGGAATTCGCAAAACCGGTCGGCACCGATCCGCAAGAATGCCCCCATGGCAACGACCCGGTCCTTCCAGACGATCGTCTCCTCCCTGCACCGCGCCGCGCCGCTCGCACTCCTCGCCATCCTGCTCGGCGCGTTGCTGTTCGTCGCGCCCGAGGCCGGCGCCGCGCAGGCCGCCGTCGCCACAGCGGCCCCCGTCGCCCGCGAGAGCGACGCAGCCGTGATCTCGGCCGGCGTCGCAAAGACGACAGGCCTCGCCATCTCGCCGCTCCTGGTCCTCGTCGGCCTCGGCTGGTACGACTTCCTGAAGGGCGGCGGCTTCGACGCATCGCCCGCGTCGCTTCCGATCCATGCGAATCCGTGGATCCTGATCCCGCTCTCGGTCATCCTCGCGTGCGTCCTCGCCAAGAAGTTCGCGTCGCCTGCGATCCCGCTCCCGCTCCGCAAGCTGCTCGACGCGGCGGAGTACTTCGAGGCCAAGCTCTCCGCGCTGGTCGCCGCGGGACTCCTCCTGCCGACCATCGTCGCCGCGATGTCGGCCGCGGCCGGAAGCGACGCGCCCGCCGCGGTGCAGACGGCCTCGCTGCTTCCCGAGTGGCTCACCTACGCGCTGATCTTCATCGCGATGCTCGTCGTCTTCCTGTCGGTGTGGATCAGCTTCCACGTCATCGACGCGCTGATCGTGCTGAGCCCGTTCGCGATCGTCGACGCTGCGCTCGTCGCGATCCGCGGCTCGGTCCTCGGCGTCCTTGCGGTCGGGTTCCTCATCAGTCCCATCCTCGCCGCGATCCTCGCCGTCCCGCTCATCGTCGCGTCGCTGCTGTTCGCCGGCTGGTGCATCCGCCTCGACCTCTTCGCGCTCGCGACCGCGACCGACATCCTCTTCCGCCGCCGCGGCGACGCGCATCGACCCGCGCGCGCGTTCCTGGCCGCGCGCGGCCACGGCGCGCCGATCCGCACGATGGGCCACGCCGTCCCGAGCGCGCGAGGCGTGCGCTTCTCGTACCGTCCGTGGTTCTTCCTTCCGAAGCGCACGCTCGAGCTCGACGCGACCCGCCCCGTGCTCGTGCGCGGAACCCTCTGGAACACGCTGCGCGACGATGGACGCGGCCGCGGCATCGTGTCCTTCCCGCCGCGCTACAACGCGGTCGCGTCGCAGCTCGCGACCAGCTTCGGCGCCATCGAGCGCGACGGATTCCTGCGCCGCGGCTGGCGCGAGATCAAGACCTTCGTCGGCTCGATCTTCGGCCAGCCCGCTGCGGCGGGCACCGTCCCCGCGACCAACGGCTAGAGTGCGCGGGTGCACGAATTCCTCGCCGTTGCCGCCGATGTCGCGGTTCCCGCGCTCTTCGCCGGCGTGGTCGCGATCCTCGCGACCGTCGCGGTCGAGCGGCTCGGCGGCCTCGCGGGAGGCGTGCTCTCGAGCATCCCGACCACGATCGTGCCGTTCGCGGTCGGCAGCTACGGCCGCAATCCCGACGTCGACGAGTTCCGACGCGCGATGGCTTTCGTGCCGGTCGGCATCCTGCTGAACGCGCTGTATCTCGTGCTCTGGCGCGTCGTGCCCGCGCGCGTCGGGCGCCGCACGCGGTCGCATCTCCTCGCGTGGACGGTCGCGATCACGCTCGGCGCGTGGATCGTGATCGCGACGTCGATCGTCGCCCTGCACGACGCGGTGCGGCCGACGGTCGCGCAGTCGCTTGCGCTCGGGATCACCGCGTTCTTCGCAGGAATCTGCCTCGGGATCGCGGCAAACCGCACGCCGCACCCTGCGCCGAAGGGTGCCCGCCGCGTGGGCGCGGGCGTGCTCGTCGCGCGCGGACTCGCCGCCGCGATCGTCATCGGCCTCGCCCTTGTCCTCGCGCGCGCGAAGCTTCCGGTCGCAAGCGGCATCGCGTCGGTCTTTCCCGTGATCTTCACGACGATCATGGTCGCGACCTGGCTCGCGCAGGGCGCGCACGTTCCGACCGGCTCTGTCGGACCGATGGCGCTCGGCACGCTCAGCGTCAGCGCGTTCGCGCTGCTCGCGACCGCGCTCTTCCCGCTCATGCACGTCGCGCTCGCGGCGTCGCTCGCGTGGGTCCTTGCGATCGCCTGCGTCAGCGTTCCCGCGTACTTTTTCCTGCGCGCACGGCGCGCCGCGCCTCACCCGGCGCGCGACGACGCGGCGCCCACCGACGCCGGCGCGCGCTGACGCGCCTCGCCAAGCGCGCGGCCGGCAAGCGCGACGCCGGCAAGATACGCGTCCTCTACGCGCGTACCTCGCATCCAGTCTCCCGCGCAGCCGAGGCCGAGCCCCGGGTCGAACGCCGCGCCTTCGCCGCCTTCATGCGACGCGAGCGCGAAGCGCCAGCGGTGCGCGGCCGCGTGCGCCGGCTGCGGCACGAAGACGCCGAGCGCGGCACCGAGCGCCGAGAACGCATCGCACAGGACCGGCGCCATCTCCGCCGCGTTGCGCTCGAGCCGCTCGGCCGACCACTCGCCGCGCGCAAGGATCGTCCAGCGGTCGACGCCGTCGCGCGCGCGCCCTGGCTTCGACGAGACGCGCGACACCCATGCGAGCGCGTCGCCGGCGCCTTGGACGCCGGCGAGGACTTCCGCGTGGTCGAACGGGAGATCGACGCGCGTCGGCGACGCCCACATCAGCGCCCACATCGGCCGCATCGAGACGCGCGAGGCATCGACCGCAAGCGCGGGAGCGACGGGCGCGAACAGCCCCGCTGTCTGCTGCGCGGGGGCGGTCGAGAGCACGAGATCGAAGGCACCGAGCTCGATCGCGGCGCCGTCCGCGTCGGTGGCGCCGAGCATCCAGCCGCGATCGCAGCGCCCGATGCGCGCGACGGTCGCGCGCGTCCTGACCTCGATGCCCGGAAACGACAGCAGCCAGTCGCAGAGCGCGCTCATCTTCGGAACTGCCACGAAACGCGGCGGCGCCTCGATCGGCGCAGCGCCGAACGGTCCGACCGTCGCGAAGCGACCGCGCCACTCGGCGACGACGCCGTCGGCCCTCCAGCTCGCGACGCGATGCGCAAGCCGCGCGTCGCGCACCGTGAAGTACTGTGCGCCGTGGTCGAACTCCCCCGCCTCGCCGCGCCGCGTGCTCATGCGCCCGCCCGGGCCGCGCGACTTCTCGAACACCACGACCTCGACTCCGTGCTCGGCGAGAGCGCGCGCGCACGCGGCGCCGGAGATTCCCGCGCCGATCACCGCCACGCGCCAAGGCCGCGTCCGCCGCGACACGATGCGCTCGTACGCGTCGAGGTCGAGCCGCTCCGCGTGCCCGTCGGTCGTGCGCGGCCGCACGGAACCGAGGACCGGGAGTTCGGGCGTGAACGGCCGGTCGAAGAGACCGAGGCACCACAGGATTCCGCCGTAGCTCGCGGGATCGGCGCCGTCGAGCGCGAAGCGGTTGTTGAGATCGATGAGCGTCGCGATGGCGGCCTCGGGCGACCGCGTCCAGCCGATCACGGCCTTGCCCCACGTCATGCGCACGTTGTTGTGGAGCTCGCCATGCATCGCGAGCGACCGCTGCGCGAGATCCCATAGGCGGTCGCCGGTGCGTCCCGATGCGAGCTGCTCCCACGAGAGCGCGGCGCGTTCGTCCTGCGCGTGCGCGGCGAGCGTGCGGCGCGCCCATGCCGGCAGCGCATCGAACGACGAGTGGTCGGGCACATGCCGGCACCACTGGTACGCGAGCTCGCGCCAGACGAGGAGTTCCTCGAGATACTTGTCGGCCCCCGCCGCATGCGCCTCGCGCGCGATGCGCATCGGCGAAACCATGCCGTAGTGGATGTACGCGGACATCCGCGAGACGCCGGGAATCGCGGCGTCGTTGCGGTCGCGCGCGTAATCGGCGAGGCGCGTGGCGCGGAACTCGTTCCAGCGCGCAAGACCCGCCGCCGAGCCGCCGGGAGTATCGACGACGGGCGCGACCGAATGGTCGATGTCGAGCGACGCGACGGTGCGCGCGATGTCGAGCGTGCGCCAGTCGACCTCGGGAATCCCGTGCTCGACCAACGGCCAGGATGTCTCGCGGAGCCGCGGCGCGGGCCAACGCATCGCCACCCGCGCGGCGCGCTCGCGCTCGGTCGCGTCGCGGAAGGCGTAGGCTCGGTCGAAGACGCCGTCGACCCTGTTCATCGGCACGACGCAGGCGGTGTCGACCGCGATCACCGCGCGCTTCGTGCGCCGCGCGATCGACGCTGTCCAGTCCGCGTACGGCGCCGCAGGGAAGTCCTCGGTGACGATCGCGTATGCGCGCGCGGCGATCCGGTCGATGCCGGCATCCGGGCGCGCGGCGATGTCGAGGTTGACCGCGTAGGGAATGCCGATCGCCGCAAGCTGCCCCGCGAAGTCGCGCAGCCCCTCGAGGACGAACGTCGCGTGCCGGTCCGAGAGATAGGGATGCGCCCCCGCGAGTCCGCTGTAGACGACGAGCGGCAGGCCGCGCGACTCCGCGAGCGCGCATGCGAGCTCGAGCGCCGGATTCTCGTCGGTGCGAAGCGCGTGGTGCGCCCAGTAGACGACGAACGCCGCTCCGGCGGGCGGCTCGCCCGCTGCGACGAGCGACGCGCGCTCGGACAGATGCCGCGGCAGCGTTGCGAGCAACGCACCGAGCGAGGCTGGCCTGGCGGGCTGTTCGTCCATGGGGCTCTGCTTCGCGGACTTTGCCGCGGGGATTCCAACTTCGGACATGAATCGGCCGAACGGCCGGACACGCGAAACACGGCGATTCCGCGCTGTGGTATCACGAAATCGCTGTCTCGCGGTCGCTTTCGCTGTACTCTTTGGGAAGTCGCGTTGCGGGCGCACAAGGAACGCGCGCGGCTTTGCAGCAACAGCCATGTTCGCCGGACGCATGCCACAACTTCTGATGCATCGCTTCATGGCGGCAGTGCTCGTCGCCTGCTCGCTCGCCTGCTGCTGTCCCGACCGCTCCTTCACGGCGCTGCTTGCGGGCGAAGCGGCTGTCGCCGACTCCGGCTGCTGCGGAGGCTGCTGCATCGGTGCGCCCGACAACGGGAGCCCCGACGATGGCGCACGCGACACCGACGACGAGCCCCGGCCGCACGACGGGCGCTGCCTCGGCGATTGCTGCAACAAGGCCGACTTCAAGGCGCCGCCGTTCAGGATCGCCTGCGATCGGGTCGGAGCGCCGCTTCCGGAGCCGTTGGTCTCGCGCGACATGGTCGCCGCGAGTGGTCCAGTCCTCGAGCCGACGCGCATCGACGACGACATCGGCGAGCCACCGCCTTGGCGCCTTCTCCTCGTCTCCGCCAGGCTGCGGATCTGAACCGACGCGGGTGTCGCCACTCCCCGTCGGTCGTTCCGCATCTGCCTGAAGACGAGCGCCACATGAAAGAACCAGCTTCCCGCGCCGCGAATCCCGCGCGCTTTCTCGCACGCGTCGTCGTGCCTGTCTCGATCCTCGCCTTCGCCGCCGTCGTCATCGGCGTCACCGCGGTCGACGCGCTCACGCGCGCGCCGGAGGTGCGCGTGACGCCCGTGGCGGTGATCGCGTCGCGCACAGCCGAACCTCCCGCGACCGGCGGCATCCAGGCCGCCGGATGGATCGAGCCGGCGCCCTTCGCCGTCGAGGTCCGTGCGCTTCGCGAAGGCGTCGTCACCGACGTGCTCGCGCTCGAGGGCGCGCGCGTCGAGAAGGACGAGCTGCTCGCGACCCTCGACCGCGGCGAGCAGGAGATCGCGATCGCGCAGGCCAAGGCGGAACTGCGCATCGCCGAGGCCGACGTCGCGGCGCAGGCGGCGATCGCCGCCACGGCAGAGGAACTCCTCGCGCGCGCCATCGAGCCCGAGCGCAGGCTGCGCGTCGCAGAATCAGCGCTCGCCGAGGCGCGGTCGCTCGTCGCCCAGCTCGAGGCGCAGGTCGAGGAGGCGCGCTTCGCGGCGCGCGAGGCCCGCGACGAGTTCGACCGCAGGTCCGCGCTCGCGGAGTCGGGCGCGTTCAGCGCGGGCGAGGCGAGGCGGCTCGGACTGCGCGCCGATGCGCTCGACGCGAAGGCACGCGCGCTCGAGGCCGAGCGACCGGCGCGCGTGGCGCGCGTGGCGGCGGCCGAAGCCGAGCTCGCCGCCGCGCGCGACGCACGGTCGACGCTCGTCGCCGAGCGCGGGAAGCGCGACGAAGCCGCGGCGGAGCTCGCGCACGCCCGCGCACAGCGCGACCTCAACGCCGCATCGCTCGCGGCGGCCGAACTCGCGCTCGCCCGCAGCGAGATCCGCGCCCCGCGCGCCGGCGTCGTGCTCTCGCGCGCGGCCGTCCCCGGCGCACGTGCCGGCGGCGAAGAAGGCGCGCTCTTCACGCTCTACGACCCTGCGCAGCTGCAGGTGCGCTGCGACGTCCCGCTCAAGGACGCGGCGCGCCTTGCGGTCGGCCTGGTGGCCGAAGTGCGCAGCGACGCGCTTCCCGAAGCACGGTTCAAGGGCACGGTCGTGCGCATCGTGCCGCTCGGGGACCTCGAGAAGAACACCATCCAGTGCAAGGTGCTGATCGAGAACCCCGATCCGGCGCTGCGGCCCGACATGCTCGTGCGCGTGCGCATCGCGACGACGGCCGAGGAGTCCGCACGGAGCGCGGAGGCGGTCGCCGTGCCGCGCGATGCGCTGCGCACGGCGCGTGCGGGCGAGGGCGAGGCTGAGGGCGAGGCTGAGGGCGAGGCCGACGTGCTCGTCGCCGTTCCCGAGGGGGCGTTCGCCCGCACCGAGCTTCGCCGCATCGCGCTCGGCGCGACGCGCGAGGGCGGCTGGATCGAGGTGCTCGGCGGCCTCGCGGCGGGCGACCGCGTGGTGCTCGACGCCTCCATCGACGCCGACGCGCGCATCAGGCCCGTCGAGAGCCTCAAGGGAGAGGCGCCGTGACCGACGCCCGCGACGCATTCATCCGCTGCAAGGGCCTCACCAAGGTCTACCGCCGCGGCGACACCGAGATCGTGCCGCTGCGCGGGCTTGATCTCGCGATTCCGCGCGGCGCCTTCGTCTCGCTCATGGGCCCGTCGGGCTCGGGCAAGACGACGCTCCTCAACCTCCTCGCCGGCATCGACCACGCGACGAGCGGCGAACTGTGGATCGACGGCCAGGACCTCGCGCGGCTCTCGCGCGACGGGCTCGCCGCGTGGCGCGCGAAGTCGGTCGGGATCATCTTCCAGTCGTACAACCTCGTGCCCGTGCTGACGGCCTACGAGAACGTCGAGCTTCCGCTCCTGCTCCACGACCTCCCGAAGCGCGAGCGTCACGCGCGCACCATGGCCGCCCTCGAGACGGTCGCGCTCGCCGACCGCGCCTCGCACTTCCCGCGGCAGCTCTCGGGCGGACAGGAGCAGCGCGTCGCCATCGCGCGCGCGATCGTGGCGAATCCCCCGCTCCTCCTCGCCGACGAACCGACGGGCGACCTCGACCGCGCGAGCGCCGACATGGTGCTCGACCTCATCGACCGCCTGCACCGCGAGCGGGGAATGACCATCGTGATGGTGACGCATGACCCGCTCGCATCGTCGCGGGCGCGGCTCCAGCTGCACCTCGACAAGGGCGCGCTCATCGAGGCCCTCGCAGGAGGCGCGGCGCACCCATGATCCTCGCCCGCTCCGCCATGCTCTCGCTGCGCATGCTCCTGCGAAGCCATGTGCGCGCATCGCTCGCCATCGCCGGCATCGCGGTCGCGGTCTTCATCCTCTGCGCCGAGCGCGCGGTGCACAGCGGCGTCGCGGAGGCGACCGCCGTCAACGAGCGCGACACGCGTCTCGTCGTCTACCGCGCCAACCGCTTCTGCCCGTTCACGAGCCAGCTCCCCGAGCGCTACGCGGACGACGTCGCGTCGATGCCCGGCGTGAAGAGCGCCGTGCCGATGCAGATCGTGGTCTCGAACTGCCATGCGAGCCTCGATGTCGTGGTCTTCCGCGGCGTGCCTTCGGCCGACGCCGAGCGCGTGATCGCGTCGCGGCTCCGGTTCATCGAGGGTTCGCTCGACGGCTTCCTCGCGCGCGACGACGCGGCCCTCGTCGGCAGCGGCCTCGCTGCGCGGCGCGGACTCAAGGTCGGCGACCGGCTGCAGGCGGCCGGCATCACCGTCACCATCGCCGGCATCGTCGACGCCGAAGGTCCGCAGGACCGCAACGCGTGCCTCGTGCACCTTCCGTTCCTGCAGGCCGCCTCGGGCGGCACCCAAGGCGGAACGGTCACGCAGCTCGAGGTCGAGGTCGACGACCCCGCGAGATTGCTCGAGATCGCCTCCGCGATCGACGCCTACTTCGCCACCGACCGAGCCCAGACCACCACCCGGCCGGAGAAGGCGTTCGTCGCGCGCGCGGCGGCCGATCTCGTCGCGATCGCCGACTTCGCGGGCCTGCTCGGGATCGGCGCGCTCCTCGCGATCTTCGCGCTGGTCGCCAACGCCATCGTGCTTTCGCTCGAGCATCGCGCGCGCGAGCTCGCGATGCTGCAGTCGATCGGCTTCACCGGCAAGGCGCTTGCGTGGGGCGTGGTGGTCGAGAGCTCCGCGCTCGCGCTCGCGGGCGGAATCCTCGGTGCAGGTGCGGCGACGCTCGTCCTCGCGCTCGGCCGGTTCAGCCTCGGCGCCGAAGGCGTGCTCGTCGAGTTCCGGCCGTCGGCGGGCATCGCCCTCGCATCGGTCGCGCTGGCGCTCGTCGTCGGCGTCGCGGCAGGGCTCGTGCCGGCGGTTTCCGCCGCGCGCCGGACCATCATCGAAGGGCTCAGGTCGGCATGAAGCTCCTTCCCTTCGACTACGCGATCCGGAACCTCGCGCGCTCGCCGAAGCGCCTCGCGCTCGTCGTCGCGGGAAGCGCGCTCGTGTCGTTCCTCATCCTCGGCGCCGTGGCGTTCGCGCGCGGCATGGAGGGCGCGTTCGCGGCCACCGGCCTCGAGACGAACGCCCTCGTCCTCGGCGCCGGCAGCGAGGAGAGCGTCGAGCGCAGCGAGATCTCCCCCGCGACCGGCGCCGCGCTCGCCGCCGACGTCGACGGCCTCGCGATGGTCGCGGGCGAACCCGCCGTCTCGAGCGAGATCCACCTCGCGCTTCCCGTCGCGCCGCCCGAGCGCGCGGGCGACCCGAGCGCGCCCCCGGTCCTCGTGCGCGGCTTCGACAACATGGCCTTCATCGTCCATCCGCAGGTCCGGCTCGTCGAGGGCCGCTGGCCCGCGCGCGGCGCCGACGAGATCGCGGCCGCGCCGCAGGCCCTGGCCAAGGTTCCAGGCGCCGCGCTCGGCGCCACGGTGTTCGTGGCGGGCGAGCCGTTCACGATCGTCGGCCTCTTCGAGGCGCCCGGCACCGCGATGCACGGCGAGTTCTGGATGCGCATCGACCGCCTCGCGGTCCTCACGCAGCGCACCACGCACTCGTGCGTGATAGCGGCGCTCGGCGAGGCGGACTTCGACGACGTCGATGTGTTCACGACGATGCGCCTCGACCTCGAGACGATCGCCATGCGCGAAAGCGACTACTACGCGCGGGTGACGGAGTTCTTCGCACCGATCCGCGCGCTCGTCCTCGTCACCGCGCTGTTCATCTCGGTGGGCGGCGTCCTCGGCGGCGTCCATGCCATGTACTCGGCGTTCGCGTCGCGGGTGCGCGAGGCGGCGACGCTCCAGGCGATCGGATTCCCTCGCGCCGCCATCGCCGTGTCGCTGGTGATCGAGTCGACCGTCGCCTGCGTGGTCGGCGCGCTCATCGCCTGCACGGCCGCGCTTCTCCTCCTCGACGGTTTCGCGATCCGCTTCTCGATGGGCTCGTTCGGCCTCTCGGTCGACAGCGCCGCGGTGCTGGCGGGCCTCGCGGCCGGAACGCTTCTCGGCCTTCTCGGGGCGCTCCCCGCGATTCTCCGCTGTCTTTCGACCCCGATCCCGACGGCCCTCCGCTCATAGACTTCCGCAGCCAGCCCTCAGGAGACCACCATGCTCACCTCGCTTCTCTCGCTCGTCGCGTCCGCAATGCTCGTGGCCAATCCGCCCGCACCGAAGTCGCCGGCACCCGCGCCTGCGATTCCGAGCGAGATCTTCGTCGCCGAGAAACCCGCCGACGCGAAGCCCCTGGCCGAGGCGAAGAAGAACGCGAAGCAGGGCGACAAGGTCGTCTTCGAGGCCAAGATCGGCGGACGCCCCGAGCCGTTCGTCAAGAACCGCGCCATCTTCCTCGTCGCCGACCGCACGCTGAAGATCTGCGGCGAGGAGGAGACGGAATGCGCGAGCAGTTCCGAACCGTGCTGCGGCTCGTCGGAAGCGAGAAGCCAGAAGCTGCTCACCATCCAGTTCGTCGACAAGGACGGAAAGCCGCTTCGGGTCGGCGCCGAAGGCGTGCACGGACTCGAGAGCCGCGCCAGGATCGTCGTCGAGGGGACCGTCGCCAAGGTCGACGACAAGGGCAACGTCACGGTGACGGCAACGAAGGTCTTCGTCGAGAAGCCTGAGCAGAAGTGACGGCCCCGCAGGCGGTACAGTGCGGCGATGCCTGCGGCTGAACCGCTCTTTCTCGGTCTCGATGTCGGCACCACCGGAACCAAGTGCGTGGTGATCGACGCGCGCGGCGTGCCGATCGCAGAGGCGACGGCCGAGCATCCCGTCTCGTATCCGAAGCCAGGCTGGGCCGAACAGGACCCCGAGGAC
>JBIKWD010000174.1:0-6860 GCA_044356505.1 Phycisphaerales bacterium | reverse complement strand
CCGAGCAGCCGGCGCAGTTGAGCGCGGCGGCGTCGGCGCAGACGATGTCCCACGACGTTTCGCAGCAGAACGGGTCAGCGGCGCAGATCGCGTTGCAGCATTCCGCATCCGAGCAACCCGGCGTGGTGTTGGCCACGCAGCAGTCGTTCGTGTTCGGCTCGCCGCATTGTGCGAATGCGTCTCCAGTGATACACATCGCCAAAGTGGCTGCGCCGAACAGGACGGCGCGCGTACAGTTGCCTAAGGTCATCGGCTGGCACTCCTCAGTTGAAAGCAATGGACCGACGGGCGGAAATGGCGCAACGCGCGCCGATTGGGACTGAACAACCGCCCGTAGTTCTTCGGACTCAACTGCTGAAGGTAACCCATGCTTTGTCTTTCACAAGGCGTTTTTGTCAATGCTGGCCAGATTTGATCTTGGCAGACACGAGGTGGCGCCGCGCGTTTGGGGCGCCCCGCCTGACGCAGGACTTAAGTCAATCTGCAGCATCGGCTTATGATTCGATCGCGCGTGGCGCCCCGCTCGGGTTGCCTCCAGTTGGGTCGCTCGAACGGGCTACGGTGGGTCGGGCGAGATCGGCGCGTACGGCGGACTACCAAGACCCGCCCGTGGCCTTTTTGCGCTAGACTGTCGACCTCGCATGCGTGAGAGGTGCGTGGTTTCAAACAGCTGGCCCCATCGTCTAGCCTGGTTCAGGACATATCCCTCTCACGGATAGAACAGGGGTTCGAATCCCCTTGGGGTCACTAAAAACGACAGCGCCCGCGGCTTTGCCGTGGGCGCTGTCGTTTCAAGTGACCGTGTCTCGCATGGGGCGCCGATGCGCTTCGACCTTGCGCGCGGTGCGAAGCGCCCCATGCGATCCACGGCGTCTGCTCCCTCCTCGGTTGGTCGTGGTCGCCGCTGCGCGGCGAGCACGACCGCCCTCGTCGGTCGCATCCGCCCAGTGGGATTGCGGTCATTCTGCCGCTGCAGTGGCAGCGGCAGAAAGCCCGAATCGCCTTGGGGTCGCTTCAAGCACAACGGCCGCGGCTCTGCCCGCGGCCGT
Source organism: Phycisphaerales bacterium (assembly GCA_044356505.1). Lineage (GTDB taxonomy): Bacteria > Planctomycetota > Phycisphaerae > Phycisphaerales > SM1A02 > QWPT01. The sequence continues at coordinate 5,811 of JBIKWD010000174.1, read as the reverse complement.
TGTGCTTGAAGCAACCGGTGTCCCGAGCGCGGCGGTGGAGCGCCGGGTGCTCGCGGCGCGGGTCGTCCGCCGTCCGCCGCGCTCTATCCACCGCGTCTGCGCCCTTCTCGCTCTCGGCAGGTGCCTGGCACGTGCCGTCTTGCGCCAGGCACCTTTCGGCACGTGCCAGGCACTGTTTCCGCGCGGCGTCCTGGCGTTCGGTGCGTCGCATGCGCCGTGGCACTGATGCGGGTTTACTCGCGCAAGTCTTCTCAGTGAAGGTCCGGCGTCCGCCTCCTACAACCCTCGTCTTCACCAAGGCCGCGACACAGGTGAGGGCTCCCCGACGCGCGTTCGCACGCCGGGCCCGAAAGAGCGCCCGCCAAGTCGGCTGAAACGGGGGATAGATGAGAAGGCGCAGTACCGCAGCACGCATGTTCGCCGGAGCAGTCCTCGGCATCGCACCACTCGCCCATGCAGGCCACAGTCCGAACTGGACGACCGTCGTCAACAACGGGCAGCTGATGCCCAATTCGAAGAAGCTCTTCAACAGCTACAACCAGCCGTCGATCGACTCCTCTGGATTCGTCGTGTTCCGCGCCCGGAGCAAAGGTCCGGGTCAACCCGTCCGCGGCATCTACGGGCGCGACATGACGGTTCCGGCGTCGGGTCTCGACTCGGTCGCGGCGGTGGAAGATGAGGTCCCGCAGCCAAACAACACGCCTGCCGGTGGTTCTGGGTCGGGACTTGCGAAGTTCCTCGAGTTTCCATCGTTTCCGCGCGTCGACGTCGGCTCGCGCATGATCGCCACACGCGCCCAGACCCAGCCGACGTGGACCTTCCTGCAACCCGATGGAACGGAGAGCAGGATCGGAACGGCGGGCGTGTACGCAACGATCGACGGCAAACTCGAGACCGGCACGTGTCTCCTCGGCTCGGTGCGGGACGCCGCGACCGGCGCGCTCGTCTTCCCGTGGTGGCAGGTTCCCGGTGCGGCAGAGGGAACGCGGTTCGATCAGTTCCCGGGTGCGGCCTCGCCTTGCGACGGCGAGTACGTCGTCTTCAAGGGGAACTGGACCGACGCCGCCGCCGCGACCGGCCGGACGGGCGTGTACTTCCGCAGCATGACCGGCCTCGACGGGCAGGCCGCGGTCCAGCGCATTGCGGATTCGCAGATGGCGATCCCCGGCCAGACAGGCCCTGTGACCCTGCCGTTCGGCAGCACGGCGCCGCCAAGCGCGGCGAACGGTCGCGCGGTGTTCCTCGGCGTCGACAACGAGGAGGCGCCGACTCTCGGAGGCATCTACCTGGCCGAACTGCTCCCCGACCCGCCGCTCGCGGCGGTGGTGGCGCTCGGCGACCAGGTTCCGGGCGAGGCGAAAGGCGCGTCGTTCAACCGAATCGGCGAGGCGTTGTCCTTCGATGGACGCTGGGTCGGGTTCTGGGCGTCGTGGGGCACGGAGACGCGTTCCATCACGCTCTTCTGCCCGGTTGACGGCAACGAGGAGATCATCAAGTACTGCAACGAGACGTATCCCGATGGCTTCACCGTCGAGGTGCCCGTGCATCAGGGCTTCTTCGTGGCGGATACCGCGACCGGCGAGGTCCACGTGGTGGCGAAGACCGGCGCGGTCATCGACGACATGATGTACTGGAACTTCTCGGGTAGCCCGCCGGGAAGCGGTGGCGGCAAGGGTGGCGGCAAGGGTGGCGGCAAGGGTGGCGACAAGGGTGGCGAGCAAGAGCCGCCGCGATGGAGATCCGCCTCGTTCATCGCCGTTTCGGGTGTCGGCGCGGATGCGTTCCAATCCGTGTTCAAGGCCAGTTCCGCCGGTCAAGACCACCTGTTCCGTAGCGCGGGCGCGCTCGGCACGCCGCAGCCTTTCGTCGGCACGGGAACGGCCGGCCTCGCGATCGACGCCGATGCGCCCGCAGGTTCCGCCGTCGTCTCGATCGGGATCGAACGGGATGCGCTTCGCGGCGGGGTGCTCGCCATGACGGCAAGCATGCTCGACTCCGTGACGGGTGAATCGTGGGCCGGCGTCTACGTGGCGCCGATTGCTGCGAACACCGGCTGCGCCGCCGACGTCGATGGCGACGGGGTGGTCGGGGCCGTGGACCTCGCGAGCCTTCTTGTCGAGTGGGACTGCGCCGCCTTGTGCACGAACGATCTCGACGGCGACGGGCTGGTGGGCGTGCTCGACCTCAATCTGCTGCTGAACGCATGGGGTCCCTGCGACGGCGGCGGATGATCCCGAGCGGGGGTAGACAGGTGCCTGGCACGTGCCGTCTGGTGCCAGGCACCCCCGGGCACGTGCCTGGCACCGTTTCCGTTTCCGGGTGTCGATTGAGCTGCGGGATCGGAGCGGCTAGGCTCGAAGCAACGAGCCCATGCTGGATCCCGCGTCGTCAACCCCGCACTTGCTTGGCTTCCCGGTCGAACTGCGGCCGCTTCTCGTCCTTGTGATCGTGCTTGCGATCCTGCACATGGTGCTGCGCAGCCGGGTGAAACGCGGTGCGCCCGGTCCGCGGCGCTCGGCCGAGCGACGATCGGTTCAACACGCTTGCGAAGCCTCGCCGATGAACGGGGAACTACCTCCCGAACCGGCCGACGCGCTCGCGGCGCTGCGGCGTCGGGCGGATGAAGGAACGCAGCGCCCCTGATGCACGCAATCCGCATTCCGATCGCCATTCCCAACGCGCCGACGAGCCTGCTTGTCGAACGCGGCGCCGTCGGCCACCTTGGCGACGTGCTCGCGCGCGAGGGGGTGCGTGTGGGCGGCCGCGCCGTCGTCCTCGTCGTCGACGAGGCGGTCCGCACGTCCCATGGCGCCCGGGCCGCTGCGGCGCTTACCGCCGCCGGCGCAACGGTGAACATCGTGCCGCTCGTCGCCGCGGAACGCGCCAAGTCGATGCGCGCGGTCGAGGCGGTCTGGTCCGCCGCGCTTGCGGGCGGCGCGGACCGCGGCGCGCTCTTCATCGCGCTCGGCGGAGGTCTGGTCGGCGACGTCGGAGGCTTCGCCGCAGCGACGTTCCTGCGCGGGGTCGAGCTCGTCCAGGTGCCGACCACGCTCCTCGCCATGGTCGACGCCTCGATCGGCGGGAAGACGGGCGTCAACCTCGAGCTTCCGGGCGGGGGACTCGGCAAGAACCTCGCGGGTTCCTTCTGGCAGCCGACGGTCACGGTCGCCGACGCCGACACGCTGGCGACCCTTCCGATCCGCGAACTCCGCGCCGGCCTCGCGGAGTGCGCGAAGCACGCCGTGATCGCGGGCGACCCGCTGTTCGCGGCGCTCGAGCGCGACGCGATGGCCCTCGCGGCCGGCGACGCGGCGGCGATCGACCGTCTTGTTCCCGCGTCGGCCGCCGTGAAGGCCGAGATCGTCTCGCGCGACCCGTTCGAGAAGGGGGAGCGCGCGCTTCTCAACCTCGGCCACACCTTCGGCCACGCGATCGAGACGGTTCCTCCGCTCGAGCTCCTCCACGGAGAGGCGGTTGCGATCGGAATGGTCGCGGCCTGCCGCACGGCGGTCGCACTTGGGCGGCTCGAGCCCGCGACGGCCGACCGCGTCGCCGGACTCCTCGGTGCGCTCGCGCTTCCGACCCGCCTTTCCCGGCCGATCGCAGCGGCCGAGATCCGCCGACGGATGGGTTTCGACAAGAAGGCGGCGGGCGGAGTGCTGCGCCTCATCCTGCCGAGCGCGCTCGGCGCGGTCGAGATCGTGCCGGGCGTTCCCGACGACGCGATCGCAGCAGGGCTCGCCTCGATCGGCGCGGACGGCTGAGGGGCGGACGGACGCAGCCAAAACTGCCGAAAGCGCCCTGCATCGACCGATATCCCGCCCGATGCGCGTCATTGCGATCGTCAACCAGAAGGGTGGCTGTGGCAAGACCACGACCGCCGTCAATCTCGCAGCCGTGCTCGCGCGCGACGGAGGCCGCACGCTGCTTGTCGACATGGACCCGCAGTCGCACTGCGCGGCGGGCCTCGGTGTTCCCGACCAGACCCTCGACCGGACGATCGGCGAGGCGATGCTTGCAGACCACGACGGCCCGCCCGACATGGACGACTTCCTCTGGGAGGTCGGCCGCAACCTGAAGCTCGCGCCGTCGAGCGTCGCGCTTGCCGCGCTCGAGGCGCCGAACGGCCCGCTCGCGGCGCGCCACGACCGCGACCGTCGTCTTGGCCGCGTGCTTGCAGCATGGCGCGACGGCTTCGACTGGTGCATCATCGACTGCCCGCCGACGATCGGGCTCCTGACCTTCAACGCGCTTCGCGCGTCGGACCTCGTCGTCGTCCCTGTCGAGACCGGCTACTTCAGCCTGAAGGGCGCGGAACGCCAGATCGAGACGATCGAGGCTGTCGTCCGTCGGTTCGGACGGGACATTCCCTTCCGCCTGCTCCCGACGCTCGTCAACGAGTCGCGGGCGCTGTCGCGCGACGTCGTCGCTGCGCTTGCGAAGCGCTTTCCCGAGGCGCTGCTTCCCTTCTGCGTGCGCGAGCACGAGGAGCTGCGCGACGCGGCGAGCTATGGGCAGGCGATCACCGAATACGCGCCGGGTTCGGAAGCCGAAGGCGACTTCACGGTGCTGGCGCGCTGGCTCGGCGAACACCTCGTCGAGGGCCGCGCGCTCGCGGACTTCGGCGGCTTCGACCCGCCGATGATCGAGACGTTCTCGTCGCAGCCGTCGCCGTCGCCGTCTCCGTCGCAGCTGGCTGAAGCCCGCTTCAGCGACGGCGCCGATCTCTTCTCGCGACCCGCCGCGGCCCTGCCCGCGCGCGACCGCTCCACCGAACTCGCCGCGCGGCTGCGCAGCCTCAACGACCGGGCCCGCGCCGTGCCGACCGGCAGCGGCTTCGGCGTGCGCGCGACCCGCGAGGGCGTGGTGCTCTTCATGCAGCCGCTCTCGGCACGCGAGACGAGCGTGGTCGGCGACTTCAACGGCTGGGCCGAGGGCGCGACGCCGCTCGTTCCGAGTTCGGACGGCACCCGGCTCGAGGCCGTCGTGGAACTGCCGCCCGGCAGCCACGCGTACCGCATCGTGGTCGACGGCGAGCAGATGCTCGACGAGTTCAACCTCCATCGCCGCGAGGCGGTCGGCGAACTCGGGGTCAATCTCGTCGAGGTCCCCGCGCCCGCGCCCGCGCGCGTCGGCGCCAACGCCATCGGAGAGCGTGGACGATGAGCGCGGTTCAGGACAATCCCTTCGATCGGAACCTCGATGCATTCCTCGGTTCGCGCACGCCCGCGCGCGGAGGCGCCGTGAGCGCCGCGCGCGCGCTGGTGCTCGTCGGGCACCTGCCCGTCCTCAGCGGGCTCTGGCTGTCGCAGTTCGCGGACCGCGAGGCGCGCGAGCGCGGCGCCGTGTGCATGCTGCGGATCGACGCCGACGCGGTCCAGCTCGAACTCTTCGTCGCCAACGGCCGTCGCCCGGCGATCCGGCCGCAGGCGACCCTCGCGGAGGCTCTCCGCGCCGTCGCGCCGACCGTCTCCGCGTGGCTCGTGGTGCCTCGCCATTCCGAGTCCATCGACGTGCCGGCCGACGCGACCGAGATCGTGGTCCTCACCGGCGCGGACGACCCCGCCGTGGTCGCCGCCTACACGCTCGTCAAGAAGTGCGTCGAGTCGATGACGACGCGCGCGTCGATGCGCGGCCTGTCGCGCGCGCGGCCGCGGATCTCCGTCGCCGTGCTCGGTGCGACGGAAGAGGAGTGCGCTTCCGTCGGACAGAAGCTCGACAAGACGACGCGCGCCTTCCTCGAGGTCGATCTCCCGGTGCGCGGCGGCCTGCAGCGGGTTTCGCCGGTCGAGGGCGCCTTCCGCGGCACCT
>JBIKWD010000019.1:0-25005 GCA_044356505.1 Phycisphaerales bacterium | reverse complement strand
TCGATCACCGCCGACTGACCTTCCGCTCGGGCGGACGCGACCATCGGCTGACGGATGTGCACGGGGAGCTGATCGAGGGTGCGATCGGATGAACGTTCGGAAGCAGGCGGTGCACGGCACGTGCCATGCAGTGCCAGGCACTGACTGGCACGTGCCGTGCACGGCGGGGGGCGGTTACGCATGACGACTTCTCACGACGAGATCGCATACACCCCGCGCTGCGGGAGTTGCGGGCACAACCTCTCCGGGACGGCGATGTTGGTCTGTCCGGAGTGCGGCATCCCGGTCGGCGGCCGGCGGTTCGCGACGGAGCCGACGGAACGGCTGCAGGCGCTCGCCCGCACGCTGCACCTGATGCGGCTCGCGCGCAGCACGCTTCGTTGGATGCTGATCGGCGTGCTTGTGCTGTTTGTGACCGGGCTCGTTCTCGCCGTCGAGCGAGGGCGGTTGCTGGCGGATGGCGTCTCGGACATGGTTCGGGCGGCGATCGACGCCGTCGCGGTCCTCGGACTGGCTGCGATCGGACTCGCGCTTGTCTGTTCCGTCGCGCTCTACATCGTCGGCGTATGGACGCTGAGCCGCGCCACCGGCGATGACTTGGAGTTCAGCTCGGTGGTCGGCAGGCTGCGGATTGCGGCGGTTGCTGCGGTGGTGGTGACGGGTGCGCTCAGTGCGATTCCCGCGCCACCGTCGCTCGGGCTGTGGTCGATCGCCCTCGCGGGGCTGGCAACCACGAGTCTCGCGGTGCATGTCTGGGCGCTTGCGCGCGTCCGGTTCGTCTGCATGCGGCGCATCGGCGCCTGGGGGAGCGGCGTCGGGTTGTGGAGCAACGCGGTTCTGCTCTGGTCGGTCGCGGGCGGCCTCTGCGCGACCGTGACGGCCGATGGCTCGGCGGTCAGCCCTCTCGCGGTCCTCATCTTTCTTGTGGCGCTGGTCGTCGAACTCGGGCTCTTCGCGCCGATCGAGACCCACGTCGCGGGGTTGCTCGGTGCGCGCGGCGTCCCGCTGCCGACGACTGGTGCGACGATCGGAGCACGGCGACCCTAGACCGTGACGAACTTCGTCGAGTTCACGCCCGTCGGCAACCAGGCGAGCCGCGTGGCCGAGATCATCGGCGCGCTCGACATGATCGAGCTGAACATGTCCGGGGCGGTGACCGCCAGCGAAGCGGCATACCCTGGCGCGGGCATCAACGAGATCGAACTCGAGATCGAGACCGAGAAGACCGGAACCACCGCAATGTGGGAGGTTGCGCTCGTCACCGAGGACCTGACCGAGCTTCGACTACTTCGTCGACGCAACCACCTCCGCGGGCGGCGGTGGAGTGGATCGCTATCGTGCACCGCATGCATCTGCGACGAACTGCCTTCGTGCTGGCCGTGTTTCTGTGCGGGGCTTCCTGTGCGATCACGACGAGTCTGCTTGTGGCGCTCGACGCCGCCGCTCCTGACTCGCAGTCGCGGGCGCTCGCCATCCTGGTCCGCAACGACTTCGCACAGCCGGGCGTCGTGCTCGAGTGGCCGGCAGATCCACCGGTCCCCTCGATGTGGAAGGCGCCCGGTCAGGTGGCCGAGGTGAGGGGGTTTGCGATCCTTCAGATCGACGCCCACTCCCAAAGCGAGACGGTCTGCCAAATGGAGGTGACTCGCTTGGGCTGGCCGATCCCCGTGCTGGAGCAAGTGCGGCTCTGGTGGCCTTGGGACGACCCTGCTTTCCAGACGACCCATCCGACCGACTCGGGGCTTCGGCCGATCTGGAGCGGGCTGCTCCTCCACGGGCTGACTGCCGGCGCGGTCGGCGCGGGGTGCGTGGCATTGGTGTTCTGGCTGCACGCGCTGCGCGTGCGCCTTCGTTCTCGACGCGGCGCTTGTCCGTCGTGTGGCCACACGCTCGCGGGGCTCTCGCAGTGCCCGGAGTGCGGAGCAGTGGCGGCGGTGCCGGTGAAGAACACCGCGAGCGACGCTCGACCCGATTCGGGCCACGGCGCGAGCGAGTCGGCCTGAGCGTCGGCCGCTCGCAGACGACGGCTGAAACGACGGGTGCACGGCACGTGCCAGCCAGTGCCTGGCACTGCATGGCACGTGCCGTGCACCGGCGGGCTGTGCACCGGCGGGCTTGTTGAAGGTCGTCAGCCCTTCCGGCCGCGGCGGCCCTTCTTGAAGCCGGGCTTGTGGCCGAATTTGTCGCGGCCGGTCTTGCCCTTGCGGCCGTCGCGGGGGCGCGGCTCGAAGTGGCGGCCCTCGCCCTCGTTCACGCGGCGCGCGCCCGAGTCGCCAGATGCGGGCAGTTCGCCCTCGACTTCGATCGCGGCCTTGCCGAACTTCACCACCTCGAGGTCGAGCTGGCGTCCGCGGAGGTCGATCATCGCAATCCGCACGCGGATGCGGTCGCCGATCCCGATCGATGCACCGCTGCGCGACGCGATCAGCCGGCCGCTGCGCGGGTCCGAGGTCCAGCGGTCGGTGCGTCCGTCGCCGCCCTTCATGTCGCGGCTCTTGATCGCGCCGTCGACAAGGTAGCGGTCGATCGACACGAAGATCGTGCCGTTCGGCATGACGCCCGTGACCGTGCCGTCGAGTTCGTCGCCGAGATGCTTCTCGTGGAGGAGCTGCAGCACGAGGAAGGTGCGCAGGTCCTTCTCGGCCGCGTCCGCCGCGACCTCGCGCTCGCTCGTGTGGCGGCCGAGGTCGATGAGCTCCGCTTCGTCGAGGACACGCGGATCCTCCGACAGCGTCCGCGCCAGCGCGCGGCGCTTCTTGCCGCCGCCCGCGTCGCGGCCGTTGTCGGTGATGTCGAGGAACGAATGCACCACGCGGTGGACGAGCAGGTCGGGGTAGCGCCGGATCGGGCTCGTGAAGTGCGCGTAGTGATCGCTCGCGAGCGCGTAGTGGCCGATCAGCGCCGGCGAGTACACGGCCTTCGCCATGCAGCGCAGCACCGAGAAGTGGATCGCGCGCGCAGCCGGCGACCCGCGCGTCGCGTCGAGCAGCGCCTGCAGGTCCTTGCGCGTCGGCTCCTCGGGCAGACGCCACTTGGCGAGCCGCGCGAACTGCCGCACCTCCTCGATGTCGCCGAAGGTCGGGTCCGGGTGGATGCGCCGCAGGAGCGGGGTATCGAGCCCCGCGAAGGTGCGCGCGACCGCCTCGTTCGCCTCGACCATGAACATCTCGATCAAGGTGTGCGTGAACGAATCGTCCTCGGGCACCGCGTCGACGACATGCCCGTCCTTGTCGTAGACAAGCTCGACCACGGGCAGGTCGAGGTGGATCATGCCCTCCTTGTGCCGCCGCCGCTGGATCGTCTTCGCGAGCGCATCCGCGACGCGCAGCGTGTCGAGCAGCTCCTCGGTGTAGACCGGCTCCGTCTTCGAGTGCTTGCGCGCCTCGTCGGTCTTGCCCTCGATCAGCCGCTGCGCCTCGATGTAGGTGAGCCGCTTCGCGCTCTTGATCACCGTCCGCGCAAGCCGCTGGCCGACGACCTTGCCGTCGGAGTCGAGCATGATGAACGCGCTGAGCGTGAAGCGCGCCACGCCCTCCTGCAGCGAGCAGACGCCGTTCGAGAGGATCTCGGGCAGCATCGGCACGGTGTGGCGGGGGAGGTACACGCTCGTCGCGCGCGCCTTCGCCTCGTCGTCGAGCGCGGAGTCCTTGGTGACGAAGTGCGCGACGTCGGCGATGTGCACGCCGAGCTCGTAGTTGCCCGTGACCGCGTCCTGCGCGATCGAGATCGCGTCGTCGAAGTCCTTCGCGTCCGGCGGATCGATCGTGAAGATGAAGCGGTGCGTGAGGTCCTCGCGGTCCTCCCACACGGGCGCGCCGCTCTCGCCCGCCGCGGCGGCCGCGGCCTTGGTCGAGCGCTCGAACGACACCGCCGCCTCGCGCGCCTGCGCGATCGCCTCTTCAGGGAAGACCTCGCGGATCATGTAGGTCGCGATCACGGCCTGCGTCTCGACGTCGGGCCGACCGGCCTCGCCGAGCACCTCCAGGATCACGCCCTCTGCGAGCGCGCCTTCCTCGGGCCACAGCAGGATGTCGACGACGACCTTGTCGCCTTCCTTGGCGTTCTTCGCACCAGGGTCGCGCACGACGATCGGATCGCGGATGGCGCGGCCGTCGGGTTCGACGATCCACTCGCGCCCGCGCTTGACGAGGACGCCCGCAAACCGCGATCGCCCGCGCGACAGCACCTCGACCACGCGGCCGAAGATGTCGTCGCGCGCGCCCGTCGGCGTGGCGCCGAAGCCGCGGTTCCAACGGTCGCCGCGCCGCACCACCTTGACGCGCACGCGGTCGCCCGACACGGCGTCCTTCGTCTCGCCCTGAGGCACGAAGAGGTCGCCCTCGCGGTAGTCGATGTCGGTCTTGATGAACCCCATGCCGCGCGGGGTGAGCTTGATGACGCCCTCGATCTCCTCGGGCATGCGCGGCAGCCGCAGCTTCTCGTCCTTGCCGATCTCGATCAGTTCCGACTCGGCGAGCTGCCGCACGGTATCGAGGAACTCGGCTTCGTCCTCGTCGGCGACGCGAAGCTGCCGCGCCACCTCGTTGATCAAGATCGGAAGGTAGTTGCGATGCGCAAGATGGTCGAGAATACGGCTCTTGAAGCGAAGGCTCACGGGCGCAGTGTAGAAGACGCCCTGCGCCTGCGGTGGCGAAAGCGGGGGATTGACCCCGCGGAGACTTACTTCTTCCGCGCGCGGCCCTTGCTCGCGGCTGGCTTCGCGGCCGCCGCAGGCTTCTTTCCGCCCTGTCCGACGATGTTGCCGATCCCGCGGCCGATGCGCGACTGGTGCGTGGCGCGCGACTCGATGCGCTTGTTCTCCGCAGCAGCCGCGGAGGCGTCGGACTTCGACTCGGGCTTCGACTCGGGCTTCGACTCGGGCTTCGACTCGGGCTTCGACTCGGGCTTCGACTCGGGCTTCGACTCCGTCCTCGCGTCGCCCTTCGCATCACCCTTCGACGAAGGCTTGTCGCCCGCATTCGCAGCGCCCGCCGCATCAGCCTGCACCTTGTCCGTCTTCTTCTCCGCTTCCTCGCCCGACCTGTAGCTGTCGCTGCGGTAGTCGGTCTCGTAGAAGCCGCCGCCCTTGAAGATCACGGCGCCGCCGATGCCGATCTTGCGCTCGACCTTCTTCCTGCGGCACTTCGGGCACACGGCGATCGGATCAGCCTTGATCGACTGAAACTCCTCGAACTCGTGTCCGCACGCACGGCAGATGTACTCGTAGGTCGGCATGACGGTTGGTGGAGTTCCGTGCGCGTCACGCCTCGGGCGCGACCGCGACCTTCGCGGGACGCAGCACGCTCTCGCCGATCTTCCAGCCCGTCTGGAACCGCATGCTCACGCAGCCGGCCGCGACGCCCTCCGCGGCCTGCTTCATCACGGCGTCGTGCTGCATCGGATCGAACGGCGCGCCCGGCGCCGGATCGATGCGCGTGATCCCGTTCTGCTCGAGCGCCTTCTGCAGTTCCGCGCGCGTCATGTCGATCGACTTCGCCATCTGCTCGACCGTGACCTTCGACAGATCCTGCGCAAGCGCAAGGTCGAAGTGGTCGAGCACGGGCATGAGCGCACGCGTCAGCTGCACAAGCCCGCCGACCCGCGCGCGTGCCTCGTTCTCGATCGAACGGCGCTGGAAGTTGGCGAAATCGGCCTGCGCGCGCAGCTTGGCGCCGATCGCCTCGTCGCGCTCGGCCATCAGCTTCTCGATGATCTGCATGGAATCGGCGTCGCCGCCCGTGTGCTCGGGCCCGCTCGTCTCGTCTGGCGTGGTGTCGGGTTCGGTCGGAGTCTCGTGTTCCATCGCGTGCTCATCGCGCCCCGTGGCGCGGGTGGAAGTCCATCGTCAGGTCAGGTTCCGAAGGGATTGATCTTGTCCCAGATGCTCTGCTTCGCGGTGTTCACATCGGTCTTCTCGGTCTGCGCGTACTCGGCAAGCAGGCGCCGCTGTTCGTCGGACAGCTTCTTCGGCACGACAAGCTGGAGCACCACGTGCAGGTCGCCGCGCTCCTTGGACTGAAGCCCCGTCATGCCGGCGCGCTCGATCACGATCGCGTCTCCGTGCTGGCTGCCGGCGGGAATCTCGATCTCGCGCTCGCCGTCGATCGCGTGCACCTTCACCTTGGCGCCGAGCGCAGCCTGCGCGAACGCCATCGGCTGCACGGTGACGAGGTCGACGCCGCGGCGCTCGAAGCGGTCGTGCTCGTTCACGCGCACGACGACGTGCAGGTCGCCGCGCGGTCCCTTGCCCTCCGCGCTCGCCTCGGGCGGCGGAGGCTCGCCCTCGCCCGAGAGACGGATGACCTGGCCGTTCTCGATGCCGTTCGGTATGCGCACCGCGAGCTTGCGCTTGGTCGGAACGCGGCCCTGGCCGCGGCACTTCTCGCACTTGTCCGCGATGACGTTGCGGCGTCCGCGGCACTCGGGGCATGTCGTGACCATGCGGAACATGCCGCCGAAACCCGTCTGCGCGACCTGCCCCTGTCCGCCGCACGTCGGGCAGGCGACGGGCTTCGACCCGGGCTTCGCGCCCGAGCCCTTGCACGGCTCGCACACGTCGAGCCGCTTGAACTCGACCTCGCGCTCGCAGCCGCCGAAGGCCTCCTCGAGCTCGATCTCGACCTCGGTCTCGAGGTCGTACCCGCGCGCGGGCCCGCGCTGGGCGCGTCCGCCGCCATGCTGCCCGAAGATGTCGTTGAACATCGAGAAGATGTCGTTGACATGCATCGAGCGGAAGTCGTGGCCGGGGTTCTGCCGCAGGCCCGCGTGGCCATGGCGGTCGTAGAGCTGCCGCCGCTCGGGATCGGACAGCACTTCGTAGGCCTCGGTGCAGGCCTTGAACTCGGTCTCGGCGTCGGCGTTGCCCGGGTTGCGGTCGGGGTGCCACTTCATCGCGAGCCGCCGGTACGCGCGCTTGATGTCGTCCTGCGACGCGGCCTTCTCGACCGACAGGATCTCGTAGTAGCAGCGTGTCTGCGGCATGCGCGTCCCTGGTCCGACTCCAGACGGGATTGTGCAAGGGACGCGCGAACCCCTCGCGCGTCCCGTGATTCCCAAGCACTCGTCGTTTCCGAGCACCCGGCCGTCCAAATCGCCTCGGCGCGGTTTCCCGCGCCGAGGCGTGAAATCTCAGCTGATGGCGCCCTCGACGGGAGCCGTCTCTTCCTTGAGCTCGGTGACGATCACGTCGGTCGTGAGCATGAGGCCCGCGACGCTCGCTGCGTTGACCAGCGCCGTCTTGACGACGAGCGCCGGATCGATGATGCCGCCCTTGACGAGGTCCTCGTACGAACCGGTCGCCGCGTTGAACCCGACGTTGTTCTTCGACTCGCGGATCTTCTCGACGACGAGGTCGCCGTCGTGGCCGGCGTTCTCGGCGATCTGCGCGCACGGGCGCGCCATCGCCTCGGCGACGATGTCGAATCCGAACTTCTCGTCGCCCTTCGCCTTCTTCTTGGCCTCGAGCACCGAGTCGATCGCGCGGACGAGCGCCACGCCGCCGCCGGCGACGAAGCCTTCCTTCGCGGCCGCGCGGGTCGCGTGGAGCGCGTCGTCGACGCGGTCCTTCGCTTCCTTCATCGCGAGCTCGGTCGCGCCGCCCACCGAGATGATCGCCACGCCCGACACGAGCTTCGCGAGGCGCTCGTTGAGCTTCTCGCGGTCGTAGTCGCTGGTCGTGCGCTCGATCTGCGCGCGGATCTGGTCGGCGCGCGCCTCGATGTCCTTGGTCTTGCCGCCGCCCTGGACGATCGTCGTCTCATCCTTGGTGATGACGACCTTCTTGGCGGTGCCGAGCTCCTTGAGCTCGACGTCCTCGAGGCTGCGGCCGATGTCCTCGGCGAAGAAGGTGCCGCCGGTGACGACGCCGATGTCGCCGAGCATCGCCTTGCGACGGTCGCCGAAGCCCGGCGCCTTGACGGCGCAGACCTGGAGCACGCCGCGGAGGCGGTTGACGACGAGCGCCGCGAGCGCCTCGTTCTCGACCTCTTCCGCGATGATGAGGAGCGGCTTGCCCGACGACGCGACCTTGTTGAGGATCGGAAGGAGCTCGGCGAGGTTCGAGATCTTCTTCTCGTTGATGAGGATGAGCGGGTTCTCGAGCACGCACTCGGCGCGCTTCGGATCGGTCATGAAGTAGGGCGACAGGAAGCCCTTGTCGAACGACATGCCCTCGACGTAGTCGAGCGTCGTCTCGGAGGTCTTGCCTTCCTCGATCTCGCACACGCCGTCGGCGCCGACCTTGTGAATCGCCTCGGCGATGAGCTTGCCGATCGCGGTGTCGTGGTTCGCGGACACGGTCGCGACCTTCTCGAGGTCGGCCTTGCCCTTGCACTTCTGCGCCATCTCGGTGACGGCGTCGGCGCCGGCCTGCGCGGCCGCGTTGATGCCGCGCTGGATGGCGACCGCGTTCGCGCCCGAGGCGATGTACTTGAGGCCGCCGTTGAAGATCGCGCCCGCGAGGACGGTCGCGCAGGTCGTGCCGTCGCCGGCGATGTCCGCCGTCTTCTTCGCGACCTGCTGCACCATCTTGGCGCCCATGTTCTCGAACGGAGCGGGGAGATCGATCTCCTTGGCGACGGTGACGCCGTCCTTGGTGATCTGCGGGCCGCCGTAGCTCTTCGCGAAGAGCACGTTGTGACCGACGGGACCCATCGTCACGGCCACGGCCTGGACGAGCTGGTCGACGCCGCGCTTGAGTTCCGCGCGCGCCGCCGCATCGAACTTCATCTGCTTCTGTGCCATGTGGATTGCCTTCTTTGCGTGGTGGGTGCGTGGATCACTTGGCCATGACGCCGAGCAGCTCGCTCTCGCGCATGATCACGTGCTTGGTGTTCTTGATCTCGATCTCGGTGCCGGCGTACTTGCCGTAGACGACCGTGTCGCCCTTCTTGACGTTCACGGGAGCGCGCTCGCCGTTGTCGAGAAGGAGGCCGGGGCCGACCGAGACGACGGTGCCCTGCATCGGGCGCTCCTTGGCGGTCTCGGGAAGGAAGAGGCCGCTCGCGGTCTTGGTCTCGGGCTCGATCGGCTTGATGAGGATTCGGTCTTCGAGGGGTCGAACGGTGGACATTGGTGTGTCTCGTGCTTTCTTTCGTGATTCGCGTGTGACGCGTGATGCGTGTGTTTGGTGTGACTCGGTTCCGTAGACGGGCATCCAGACGGCTCGGGGAGTTGGGCCAGGGGCTCAGAAGCCCATGCCGCCCATTCCACCCATGCCGCCCATCCCGCCCATGCCGCCCATCCCGCCCATGCCACCACCGTGGTCATGGTCGTGGCCGTGGCCGCCGGCGTCCTTCGGCTGCGGCTTCTCGCTGATCGCGCAGTCGCAGGTGAGGATGAGGCCGGCGACGCTCGCCGCGTTCTGGAGCGCCGTGCGGTCGACCTTCGCGGGAGTGATGACGCCCTGCTTGACGAGGTCGCCGTACTCGAGCGAGAGCGCGTTGAAGCCCTCGTCGCCCTTCATCTCCTTGACCTTGGCGACGACGACGGTGCCCTTCGCGCCGGAGTTCTCGGCGATCGTGCGCAGCGGCACGCAGAGCGCCTCGGCGACGGCCTCGACGCCGGCGACCTCGTCGCCGACGCAGTCCTTGCGGACCTTGTCGAGCGCGGGGATCGCGCGGATGTAGCTTGTGCCGCCGCCGGCGACGACGCCCTCGGCGACGGCCGCGCGCGTGGCGTGGAGCGCGTCCTCGACGCGCGCCTTCTTCTCCTTGAGCTCCGCCTCGCTCGACGCGCCGACGTTGATCTGCGCGACGCCTCCGGCGAGCTTCGCCAGGCGCTCCTGGAGCTTCTCGCGGTCGTAGTCGCTGTCGGTCGCCTCGATCTCGTTGCGGATCTGGTCGCAGCGGCCCTTGATGGCGGTGGTGCTGCCGGCGCCCTCGACGATGGTGGTCTTGTCGGCGTCGACGACGAGCTTCTTCACCTGTCCGAGGTCCTTGATGGTGACCTTGTCGAGCTCGATGCCGAGGTCCTTCATGATCGCCTTGCCGCCCGTGAGGATCGCGATGTCCTCGAGCATGGCCTTGCGGCGGTCGCCGTAGCCCGGCGCCTTCACCGCGCAGACGTTCAGCACGCCGCGCAGCTTGTTGATGACGAGCGCGCTGAGCGCCTCGCCCGTCACGTCCTCGGCGATGATGAGGAGCGGCTTCTTCGCCTCCATGACCTTCTCGAGGAAGGGCACGAACTTGGCGAGGCTGTCGATCTTGTCCTCGTAGACGAGGACGAGCGCCTTCGAGAACTCGACGGTCATCTCGTCGGGGTTGGTGACGAAGTTCGCGCTGAGGTAGCCTCGGTCGAACTGCATGCCCTCGACGACGTCGATCGTCGTCTCGCGCGACTTGCCTTCCTCGACGGTGATGACGCCGTCCTTCCCGACCTTCTCGAACGCCTCGGCCATGATCTTGCCGATCGCGGTGTCGTTGTTGGCGCTGATCGACGCGACCGACGCGATGCCGCCCGAGACCTTGTCGACCGGGCGGGCGCTCTCGGTGATGCGGGCGGCGACGGCGGTGACGGCCTTCTTCATGCCGCGGACGACCGCGTTCGGGTCGGCGCCGGCGGCGATCTGGCGGAAGCCGGCCTTGACGAGCGCCTCGGCGAGCACGGTCGCGGTGGTGGTGCCGTCGCCCGCGTCGTCAGAGGTCTTCGACGCGGCTTCCTTGACGAGCTTCGCGCCCATGTTCTCGACCTTGTCGCGGAGCTCGATCTCCTCGGCGACGGACACTCCGTCCTTCGTGACGGTCGGTCCGCCCCAGCTCTTGTCGAGCACGGCGTTGCGGCCGCGCGGACCGAGGGTGCTCTTGACGGCGGCGGCGAGCTTCTCGACGCCTGCGAGGAGGCTCTTGCGTGCCTCGTTCTCGAACGAAAGTTCCTTGACGGCCATCGTGGTCGTTCTCCGAATCTCGTGACTCAACTTCGTTATGCGCGGAGGCGCCGACGGGTCGGCCAACCTCCGCGCGGACTCAACGCGGTACCCCGACGTGCGGGGGCTTCGGCAATACAAAGCCCGTACCAGCCGATGGCCGACAGCCGATGGCGAGACAGCGACGGACGATGCCCGATCCTGCTATCATAAGTCTATATAAGACATATACTTACGAAGCACGCCGCCCATCGGACTCCGCGGCGCTGGTCTGACAACTCGGGAGCGCGACGAGACGCCGCTGCCGTATTGGCAGACACCCGGAAACGCCCCGTCGGCGGCGGTCAGGCGGGGGGTTGCGGCTTCGAGTCGGCCGAACCGAGGATCTCCGACAGGGTCGGATCCGGGTGCAGGATCGACCGGAGGATCCAGAGCGAGTTGGCCGCGAGATAGACGAGCCCGACGAGCACGAGGCTGGCGCTCGCCACGGCGACGAGCCTCAGTATGGTGACCATCGTCTCGTTGGCGCTGTCCCTGGCCGCGAACTCGGCGCAGCCGGAGGCGATGCCCGCGATGCCGAGCGCAAGCAGCAGTTCGTCGATCCGCTGCTTCGCGCTCTCGCGGTCGCGGTAGACCCGCGAGCGGGGACCGAGCTCTCGCAGCACCGGGCTGAGCGACAGGAGCGCCATGCCTGCGGGAAGCGCGGTGGCGGTGAGGCCGAACGGCGTGGGAGGCGCGAGCGACAGCGCGAGCCACAGCGCGAAGCCGACGCAGGCGAGCACGCGGATGCGGAGCACCCGCCGCTCGTCGTTGCGCGGAAGGACGAACGCCATCGCGACGAGCCCGAGCGCCGCGCCCGCGATCGCGAGAAGATGCAGCGCGTCCGCGATCTCGAGCAAGGCGAAGGGCGGCCGCCCCGTCGCGCCGCTCGCGAGCTCCATCGCCGCGGCGCGGATACCGAACTCCGGAAGCCGTGCGCTTGCCGCCAGGCAGCCGATGGTCGCGAGGAAGAGCGCCCATGCGAGACGCGGCGCGCGCGGATCCGCGGTGCGCACGGGCGCGGCGAGATCGAGGCTGCTTGCAAGCGATGCCACGATCTCCCGCCCGCACTCCGGGCATGAGCCGCGCGCCGAGAGGCCCTCGAGGTCGTATCCGCACTGCACGCAGCGAAGCGGTCGGCGGATCACGGGTTCGGACATCCCCCGTAGTGTGACCTTCGAACCCGTGGAAGGCAACCCGAAAGTCCAAAGTGGAGCGCCGCCTCCGCCGGAGCGGGCGGAATCCCCCATTCGTTACACTCACGCCATGCAAGACCGCATTGCCGCGCTGCGAGGCAACATCGTCGCCGTCTACATGGGCAACACCCAGGCGGTCGACCGGCTGATCGTGTGCCTGCTCGCGCGCGGCCACGCGCTCATCGAGGACGTTCCCGGGGTCGGCAAGACGGTGCTCGCCAACGCGCTCGCGCGGTCGATCCGCTGCACGTTCAACCGCATCCAGTGCACGCCCGACCTGCTCCCCTCGGACGTCACGGGAACCAGCATCTACCGCCAGCACTCGGGCACGTTCGAGTTCCGCAAGGGCCCGATCTTCGCCAACGTCGTGCTCGCCGACGAGATCAACCGCACGACGCCGCGCACGCAGGCGGCGATGCTCGAGGCGATGTCGGACGGCACCGTGTCGGCCGAGGGCGAGGTGCACCACCTGCCGCAGCCATTCCTCGTGGTGGCGACGCAGAACCCCTACGAGTTCGAGGGAACGTACTTCCTTCCCGAGAACCAGCTCGACCGCTTTCTCATGCGGATCTCGCTCGGATATCCGTCGCCCGACGACGAGTCGCGCATCCTGCAGAGGCAGCCGGCGCGCACCGCGCTTCCCGACCTCACGCCGGTGATGGAGTCCGATGAGGTGCTTGCGCTCCAGCGGAAGACCGACGAGGTGAAGCTCGCGCACGAGCTCGTCGACTACATCATCGCCATCGCGACCGCCACGCGGAACAGCGAGGACCTGCAGGTCGGTGTGTCGCCGCGCGGCGCGCTGGCGCTCGCGGCCGCCGCGCGCGCGACGGCGCTCGTCGCGGGGCGCGACTACTGCGTGCCCGACGACGTCGTGTCGAACGTGCTGCCGGTCTGCGCGCACCGCGTGATCAGCCGCACCTACATGCACCAGGGCGACACGCTGACGACGCGCCGCATCATGCAGCGCGTGCTCGAGGCGGTGCCGAGCCCGGTGTGAGCGAAGGCCTGGGAGCCCAAGGAATCCACGCACGATGAAGCGCGCCGTCGTCCTTCTCTCGGGTGGCCTCGACAGCGCGACCGTGCTCGCGTGGATGCGCCGCGAGGGCTATGCGTGCCACGCGCTCAGCTTCCGCTACGGGCAGCGCCATGCGCATGAACTGGCGCGCGCCGCGGAGATCGCGCGGGCGCTCGGCGCGGTCGAGCACAAGGTGACCGAGATCGACCTGCGCGCGTTCGGCGGCAGCGCGCTGACGGCGGACATCGCCGTGCCGAAGGACCGCGCGGAAGGCGAGATCGCGCACGGCGTGCCCATCACCTACGTGCCTGCGCGCAACACGATCTTCCTCGCGTTCGCGCTGGCCTTCGCCGAAACGATTGGCTCGAGCGACCTCGCGATCGGCGTGAACGCGATCGACTACTCGGGCTACCCCGACTGCCGCCCCGAGTTCATCGCGGCGTTCGAGCGCCTCGCGAACCTCGCGACCGCCTCCGCGACCGAGGAGGGCGCGCGCTTCAGGATCCACACGCCGCTCCAGCACCTCACGAAGGCGGGGATCGTCAGGCTCGCGCTCGAACTCGGCGTGCCCGTGGGCCGCACGCTCTCGTGCTACGACCCGCTGCCCGACGGCACGCCGTGCGGACATTGCGACGCGTGCCTCCTGCGCCGCAAGGGCTTCGCAGAGGCGGGCGTGGTCGACCGCTGAGCGGAATCTTCACGAAACTCGGGAATGCCCCGCGCATCGTGCGCGTCGAGGGTCGGCCGCGCGCCCGTGCGGCACCTTCACGCATCCGAGGCCCTCATGCCGAACACCCGATCCGCGCTCGTCCTCGCAACGCTCGCCTCATGCATCGCCGCGCTCGGCGGCTGCGCCTCGCACTATGTCACGCCGGGCGACCCCGCGCCGCTCATGCAGATGGTCGCGCGTGATCAGCCGGGCGTCGTCGCGCGGCCGCTCGGCGACCCCGCCGTCGCCGACCGCATGGCGGTCGCGCCCGCCGCGAACTGGCCTGCGAACCTCGCCTTCGCGCGGATCCAGGGCTCCGGCTACCGCGCGTACGGCTCGCGCGGAGTCGACCGCGGGTCGATCTCGCTCGTCGGCGCGGGCGACCTCGAGCGTGATTCCGACACGGACGCGATCGCCGCATGGCCCGCGCTGCGCGGCTTCTCGCGGCTGACGCCGATCCTCATCCCCGCATCCGACGACCCGATGGGCGCGCTGCGCGAAGGCGCAGCCACGCTGCGCGCCGACATCATCGCGCTCTACACCGTCGACACCGACTTCCGCGTCGATGACCGCGACATCGGCCCGCTCGGTCTCCTCACGCTCGGGCTCGCGCCCACGAAGAACGCGGTCGTGAACTCGACCGTCAGCATCGCGTTCTTCGATGTCCGCACGGGATTCTGCTACGGCACCGCCGAAGGCAGCGCAAGCGACGACCAGCTGGCGAGCGCGTGGACGAGCGAGCAGGCGATGGACGACGCGCGCCGCCGCGCCGAGCGCCTCGCGTTCGAGCGGATGCTCGCGGAGGCTGGAAAGGCGTGGGCGGGGATCGCCGCCCAGTCGTCCGCGCCGCAGCCGGATCGGGCTCAAGTGGGCGCCGCTGGCAGTCGATAAGGACACCCGCTCCGTCGGCGTGCGTCGACGGCACGGCCACGTCCAACACGACAGCAGGGGAGCGACATGTTCGGAACCACGATCTTCTGCGCCGCGATTCTCGCCACCGGTGACGCCGCTGCGGCGCCTACGCGCGCGGCCACCCCGCAGGCGGTCGTCGCCTCCGCGAATCCGACCGCCTCGGAACTGAAGCAGCGCCGCGTGAAGCACATGATGGAGATGGGCGCCAAGTACAAGGCGAACCGAAATCCCACCCCCGAGGTCGAGCAGCGGATCGAGCAGGAACTCGGGCAGCTCGCCGACGAACTGCTTGCGGGCGTCGACTTCGACGCCCTCGATGCAGAGGGGCTCTCCGCCGCCGGATCGCTCGCGATGCAGGGGCCGAAGTCCCGCGAGCTCCTCCGCGCGGCATGTCTCAAGCGAGCCGATTCGCCGACGGTCGACGGTTTCGTCGCGGCGGCGCAGCTCCTGTCGCTCGCCTTCCGAGAGCAGCGGGACCTGGCGGCCGCGGCCGACCGCGTGCTCTCGCACCCTGCGCTGCTCGATGCCTATCGCAGCGAGGACGCCGGGGCCAATCTCCTCGCCCTCAACTTCGCGCTCGGGCAGGTGCCTCGGGAGGACCTCGAGAAGCACTCGCAGGCGATCCTCGCGATCGGGAGCATCTACGACGCGGAGCCCACGCTCGACGCGCTGCAGTTCTCGAGCGGATACCTCAAGGTCGCACAGAAGGTCTTGAGCGAGGATCAGTGCGAGGCATTGCGCGCGAAGATCGTCGCGGCGATCGACGCGCGCCTGAAGAGCGCCGAGTCGATCGTCGAGAAGACGCTGCTCGAGCGCGAGCGGGAGTCGTTGACCTCGAAGTGACTCGGGGCGCCGCCTTTGGCGCGGCGTGCGGCAACTCCTGGCAAATCAGGGAAAGACGCCCTCGACGTCGACCACGGCTCGGGTAGTGTGCACGCATTCCCGCCCAGGAGGCCACATGCTTGCGATCACGCTTCTCACCGCCGCGTTCATCCTTCCCGCGCCGCTCGCCGCGCAGGCGACTCCGCCTGCGCCTGCGCCTGCGCCTGCGCAGGCGCAGCCCACGGCCGAGGAGCTCGAGCAGCGCGTCGTGAAGCTCTACGAGACGCTCAACGCCAAGTACTCGAAGGTGACCGACCCGACGCCCGAGGAGATGAAGAAGATCGAGGAGGATGTCGCCGCGCAGGCCGACGCCGCGCTCGCGGACCTCGACTTCGCGGCGCTCGACGACAGGCGGCTCGCCGCGATCGAGCCGATCGTGATGATGTCGCCGAAGGCGACAGAAGCGATGAAGGTGCTGCGCCGGAAGCAGGCAGGGCAGCCGACCGCTGCGGGCTTCATGGCGGCCGTGCAGGTCGCCGGACTCTCGATGCGGTCGTCGGAGGAGCTCGCGGCCGCAGCGGACTTCATCCTCGCGCATCCTGCGCTCCTCGAGGGCATGAAGGGCGAAGGCGGCGCGATGGCGCTCGAGGTCCTGTCCCAGTGCCCGCCCGACGCGCTCAAGAAGCATGCCGACGCCATCGCGGGGATCGGCGGGATCTTCTCGTCCGACGCTCCCGCTGGCGTGCTCGTCTCCGCCGAGGCATACCTCACGGTCGCCACGGCGGTGCTTCCGAAGGAGAAGGTCGACGCGACGCGCGTCGCGATCGTCAGCGCGATCGACGCACGGTTCGCGGCGTCGACCGGTCGCGAGCGCCGCGCTCTCGAGCGCGCGCAGAAGTACATGAAGGGCGCTGCCGGCCGCGGCGAGCTCGTCGGATTCGCGTGCCCGCCGCTCACCTGCGACTGGGTCGCGCGGGCGGACGGAACCGCGCCCTGGAAGTCGATCGCGGACCTGAAGGGCAAGGTCGTCGTGCTCGACTTCTGGGCGACCTGGTGCGGCCCGTGCGTCGGCAGCTTTCCGAAGATCGCGGAACTGCGCAAGGCGTATTCCGAGGATCAGCTCGAGATCGTCGGCGTCACCAGCCTGCAGGGGACCGTCGCCCATCAGAAGCGCGATCCTGTCGATTGCGATGGCGACCCCGCGAAGGAGAAGGCCGAGCTCCTCACCTTCATGAAGGACATGGGCGTCACGTGGACGGTCGCGCTGACGAAGGAAGACGTCTTCAACGCCGACTTCGGCATCCGCGGCATTCCCTTCGTCGCCATCCTCGACCAGGACGGCAAGGTCGTGAAGGCCGGCATCCATCCCGAGAGCGAGGATGAGATCCGCAAGACGATCGACGAACTGCTGGCGAAGCGCGCGAAGTAAGCGGCGGGACCCCCCGCTCGGGGAGGGAAGCCGACAAAGGCACGCGCCCCGCTCCGGGCATCGATGCCCTGCCGTCACCTAGGCGGGGACGCGGCTTGGAGGAGAAGCATCGAGGTTCGCCACCGATCGACGCTTCTTCTTGCGCGCGCACCCGCAAGGTGTAGGCTTGGAGACGCGTCAGTTCGTCCCGCCTCCTGCGGGATGCGGGCCGCTCTCCGTCGAGCTCGATCGACGGAGTCCCTTCTCTGAGTCGTTTGGAGCATACTCGTGCCAATCATCGTCACTCGTTTCAACAGCACCATCCGGGTTCGTCTCGCAGCAGTCCTTTCAGCCTCGCTCGCCGCCGCACTCGCTGCGACACCGGCGCATGCGCAAGGCGCCTGCGGATCCGACCTCAACCGCAACGGGACCGTCGAGTCCTCGGACTTGGCGCTGGTTCTCGCGGCGTGGGGCTTGTGCCCGGGCTGCGCCGCGGACACCAACTTCGACGGGGTGGTCGACGCGACGGATCTCGGGGCGGTGCTCGCGAACTGGGGCACGAGCTGCACCGTGCCCGCGTGGGCCACGGTGCTCGAGTACGTGCCGCCGCCGACGGTGGTGTCGAATCCCGCGCTGCGGGCCGCGATCGCAGCGACGGGCCGCCCATGGCGCGTGCGCACGACCGCCACGCCGCAGATCGAGATGCTGCTCGTGCCGCCGGGAACATTCCAGATGGGCTGCTCGCCGTCGCTGCAGAATGGCTGCGCGGCCGACGAGAATCCTGTCCACACGGTGACGCTCACGAACGCGTTCTATCTCGGTCGGTACGAGGTCACGCAGGCGCAGTGGACGGCGGTGAACGGGCTGAACCCGTCTCACTTCAGCGGTCCGAACTATCCCAATTCGGGCAACCGTCCCGTGGAGAGGGTCTCGTGGATCAACGCGACGAACTTCTGCGCAGGGCTTGGGTTGCGGCTCCCCACCGAGGCTGAGTGGGAGTACGCGTACCGCGCGGGTACGACCACGGCCTATCACTCGATGCCGGGCTACCCCGATGGAACCAACGACGAGGAACTCGCCGGAAACATCGGCTGGAACGAGCTGAACTCGGGCAACCAGACTCACAATGTCGGCCAGCTGGCGCCGAATGGATTCGGGTTCCACGACATGGCCGGAAATGTGAACGAGTGGTGCAGCGACTGGCTGGGTCCGTACTCCGCCGAGCCGCAGACGAATCCCACCGGAGGCTCTCCGAAGAGCGGCTACCGCGTGCTTCGCGGCAATGCGTTCAACAGTCCGCGGTACTACCTGCGCTCGTCGAAGCGCTGGGGATTCCTGCCGAACTACCAGTTCTCGTGGATCTTCGGACTCCGGGTCGCACGCAACCCCTGAGCGTGCCGCCGGACTTCCGCGGCCCGTGCGTGTCCTGGGCGCGCGCGGGCATCGGCGGCTTGAGCGGTCGCGGCTGCGGCCGCTCCCCTTGGCGGCACCGAAAGCCCGTGCGCCCGCAGGCCGAAGCCTGCAGTCGTCCGCTCACACATCCAGGTTCTTCACCTCGAGCGCGTGCTTCTCGATGTATGCGCGGCGGCGGTCGACATCTTCGCCCATCAGGATGGTGAAGAGGGTGTCGGCCTCGCTCGCGCTCTCGAGCGTCACGCGGAGGAGCGTGCGGCGCGCGGGGTCCATGGTGGTCTCCCAGAGCTGCTCGGCTTCCATTTCGCCGAGACCCTTGAAGCGCTTGACCTCGATGCCGCGGCGGCCGACCTCGAGCAGCGCGCGCACGATCGAGGGCACGTTCGCGGCCTCGACGATGCCCGCGTCGCGCGCGCCTTCCTTCGCCTTCTTGGCGGTGGCGGGCGTCTCGCCGTCGTCGTCGGCCTCGGCCGCAGCCGCCGTCTTGCCCGAGTCGACCATCCACGCGTAGCGCGTCGGCATCTTCTCGCCCGTCACGCCCTCGACCTGCACGCGGTCGTAGTCCTCGATCGAGATGTGCCAGGTGGAAAGCGTGCCGAAGATGCGCTCGAGCTCGCGGTTTTCATGGAGTTCGCGCAGGCTCGCGATGCGGCGGCGGTCGATCTTCATCTCGTGCGTCACGAGGTCGTCGAGCACGAGGTCGTGCTTGGCGACGGCCGCGCGCGCCGCGCCCTCGTCGAAGAAGAGCTCGTCGCCCTCGGCCCACGCGAGGTGCCACGACGGCAGGCGACCCTTGCCGCCCGGATCCTTCGCGCGCGACGCGAGCAGCTTCGTGAACGGAATGCCGCGGCGCTGCGACACGGTGACGAGCTCGTCGAGCCTGTCGAGCGTGCGCACCATGCGGCGGATCTCGTCGCCCGACACGCGGTGCGTGACGGCGCCCGCCTCGTCGCGCACGGCGAAGGTCGCGTGCGAGAGCGCGAGGTCGACGAGCGCGTCGGTCATGCGCCGGTCGTTGAGCACATAGGTCGCCTTCTTCGCGCGCAGGACCTGGTAGAGCGGCGGCTGCGCGATGAACACGCGGCCCTGGCGCACGAGCTCGGGCATCTGTCGGAAGAGGAAGGTCAGGAGCAGCGTGCGGATGTGCGAGCCGTCGACATCGGCGTCGGTCATGATGATGAGCCGGCCGTAGCGCATCTTCGCGATGTCGAAGTCCTCGCCGATCCCGCACTGGAGCGCCTGGATGAGGATGCGGATCTCCTCGAAGCCGAGCACCTTGTCGAGACGCGCCTTCTCGACGTTCAGGAGCTTGCCGCGCAGCGGCAGGATCGCCTGGTGCACATGGTCGCGGCCGCCCTTGGCGCTTCCGCCTGCGGAATTGCCCTCGACGATGAAGAGCTCGGTCTTCTCGACATCGTCCGACGAGCAGTCGGCGAGCTTGTGCGGCATGCCGCCCGAGTCGAGCGAGCCCTTGCGCTTGATGAGCTCGCGCGCCTTGCGCGCCGCCTCGCGCGCCTGCGCCGCGAGCACCGCGCGCATGCAGATCTCCCGCGCTTCCTTCGGATGCTCCTCGAGCCACGCGCCGAGCTTCTCGCCGATCGCGTTCGAGACGAAGCCCTCGACCTCGGGGTTGAGGAGCTTCTCCTTGGTCTGGTTGTTGAACTGCGGGTTCGGCAGCTTGACGCTGACGACGGTGACGAGGCCCTCGCGCAGGTCGTCGCCCGACGGCACGAGGTCCTTGAGCAGGTTGTTCTTGCGCGCGTAGCCGTTCACGACGCGCGTGAGCGCGGCCTTGAAGCCGGCGACATGCGTGCCGCCGTCGCGGTTCGGGATGTTGTTGCCGAACGCGAGCGTGAGTTCCGCGTTCGAATCGACATACTGCATCGCGAAGTCAAGCCGCAGCGACTGCGCGGCGTCTTCCGAGGTCAGCGCGATCACGGGGCTCTGGATCGTCTTCTGCTCGTTGCGCCACGCGACATAGCCGCCGATGCCGTCGGGGCTGTGGAAGGTGATGTCGCGGCGCTGGCCGCTCGCGTCGACGCGCTCGTCGACGAGGCGGATGACGACGCCCGGGTTCAGGTACGAGAGCTCGCGCAGGCGATTTTCCAGCGTTTCGTAGCGGAAGACCGTGTCGGGGAAGATCTGTGGATCGGGAAGGAACGAGATGCGCGTGCCGTTGCGCTTCTCGGTGGCGGCCGACTTCGGCAGCGTCTCGACCAGTTCGAGCGGCTTCACGACCTCGCCGCGCGAGAAGCCGATGTGGTAGGTCTTCTCGTTCTTGTAGACCTCGACCTCGGTCCACTCGCTGAGCGCGTTGACGCACTTGACGCCGACGCCGTGCAGGCCGCCCGAGACCTTGTACGCGTTGTCGCCGAACTTGCCGCCCGCGTGCACCTCGGTGAGGATGACCTCGACGGCGGGGCGCCCGTTGATCGTCGGGTTCTCGTGCTTCATCGGGTCGACGGGCATGCCGCGGCCGTCGTCGATCACGGTGCAGGAGCCATCGACGCCGATGCGGACGGTCACGGTCGTGGCATAGCCCGCCATGACCTCGTCGATCGCGTTGTCGACGCACTCGTAGACGAGGTGGTGGAGGGCGTTGAGCCCCGTGCCGCCGACATACATGCCCGGCCGCTTGCGGATCGCCTCGAGGCCCTCGAGCACCTGGATCGATTCCGAGGTGTACTTGGTCGCATCGACGGGCTCGGCGGACAGGGTGTTCGGAGTCATTTCGCTCATGCTCGCGTGCTCGCATCCCCGAGGGCGGAGGAGTCCGAGCGGTTGGCTTCTCGACCGCGTTCGGACGGTCCCGGGACGACCTCGGGGGAGAGCAGAGATTCTAGCAGAAACGGCGGCATTCCGCCCGGTTTCCAAGGGGCGGCGCGGGTGGAAAAACCCCTTGGTTTCGCAGCGAAAACAGCAGGTTCGCGCCGCCCCGCGCCGATCTATCATGGACACGCGTCAAGCGTCCGCATGGAGCCCCGCGACCAAACGCCATCGACCCCGCCGAAGGGCGGCATCGCACCCGAAGCGATGCTCGCCGAGGCCGTCGCACGTGGTGATTTCGCGGGCCTTTCGCGGCGCGGTTTCGTTGCCTTCGGCACGCTCGGCGCGGCCGCGCTGCTCCTCGCCGGCTGCACTCCGACGCGCGCGACGCTGATGCCCGACGCGCAGTGGGCGCGCTCCGACGATCTCGACGCCATCTGTCCTGTTCCGGGGAAGCCGGCATCGGGCGCTGCGGGCACCCCCAGGCCGAAGCCGCTCCCCACGCTCGCGATCGCGAACGCCCCGGCTGCGCTGCCGTACGCGAAGGCGCGCCGCCTCTGGGCGCGCGGCGAGCCCGACGTCTCCGTTCTCAATCCGATGCTCCCCGTGACGGCGATCACGGTCCACCACGACGGCCTCGACACCCTCGAGACCGGGACGAGCGAGCGCGAGATGATGGCCCGGATCGAGCTCTACCGCGTCGGACACCGCGCCAAGGGCTGGGGCGACATCGGCTACCACCTCGTCATCGACCGCGCAGGCACCGTCTGGCAGGGCCGCTCGATCCGCTGGCAGGGCGCCCATGTCAAGAACCACAACGAGGGCAACATCGGGGTCCTGGTGATGGGCAACTTCGAGGTGCAGCGGCCGACCGCCGCGCAGGCCAAGACCCTCGAGAAGACGCTCGTCGACCTGATGAAGACCTACAAGGTCCGGAAGGGCGCCATCTACACCCACCGCGAGTGGCCGGATGCCCAGACGGCCTGCCCCGGCCGCAACCTGCAGTCGCGGATGGTCGACCTCCGCCGCGGTGCGCGCCTGGCGTGACCCGGGAGTTTTCGGGTTCGAACGGCCACTTTGCCGATCTTCGCTCCGCTCCCGTGCGCACCCGCGCGGGTTGTCGCGTGGCACGAACTCCTCTCTCGGAAGCCTTCGGAGCAAGGAATGGCGAAGGACGCAGGCCGTGACGGACTCGGTGAATACGCCCCGGATGCCGTGCAGGCGGGGGGAGCGATGTCGTCGCTGTCGCGTGCGCTCGCGAGACGCGGCTTCGTGTTCGCCGGCCTCGCGCTGCTCGCGGCCTGCGCGACGACGCCTGCCCGCAAGATCGTCGGCGGCGAACCCGAGGAGGTTCCCGACGGACTCTGGACGAGCGGCGAGGACCTTCCGCCGCAGCGTTTCGCGCGGCCAGTGTCGCCTGCGCCGCAGACCGCCGTCCCGGCACGGCCCGCTCCGGCACGGGCGTCGGCGGACAAGCCTTCGATCGCCGCGACCAGGGGCAAGACCGTCGGCCCCGAGGCGAAGCCCAAGGAACTCTCGAACGCATCGATTCCCGCGACCTACGACGGCAAGGTGATCGCGCGCACGCGATGGACCTCGTGGTTTCCCGAGGACGCGGACATGGACCGCATCGGCCGCATCCGCCGCATCACCGTGCATCACGAGGGCAACCGTCCGTTCAAGGCGACCTCGATCTCCGAGTGCAGGGCGCGCATCGTGAACGTCCTGAACGGCGAGCGCGGCGTCGGCCATCGCGACATCGCCTATCACTACGTGATCGACCCCGCGGGCCGCGTGTGGGAGGGCCGCGATCTCCGCTGGGAAGGGCGCCACACCCGCAACAACCACGCGGGCAACCTCGGCGTGGTGTGCCTCGGCAACTTCGAGGAGCAGACGATTCCGCCGGCGCAGCTCGCGGCGCTCGAGCGCTTCCTCCGCGACCTGCAGAAGAAGCACAAGATCGGCCGCAAGCAGGTCTTCACGCACCGGGAACTGTCGCCGACGCTCTGCCCCGGCAAGGACCTGCAGAAGAAGATGGGCCCGCTGCGCGCGCGTCTCGCGTGAGGCGCGACGATCAGATCTTCGGCGGCGGACCGAAGCGCCCCTTCGCTGCGCGCGCGTCGTCGTCGTCGAGCTTCTTCTGGAACTCGGCGTCCTTCGACTCCTGTCGGTTGACGACCTTCCACACGACCCACGCGACGGCGGCCATGCCGATGATCGCGGCTGCGTAGCGGAAGATGACGAAGAGGACATCCATCATGCGTCTCCGGCGCGGGTTCCGTCAGTGTTCGACGCGCAGCGCGCCTTTCGCGGCGGCCGCTGCGCGCGCCTTGACGCGAGTGTACGCGGTCACGCGCGCGGGGTCGGGCTCGAGCGCGCCCTGGGTGCGCACCGCGGCCGAGCAGGCCGCGTCGACCGAGGCGTGCACGCCCGCGCCCACCGCCGCGAGAAGCGCGACGCCGAGCGCACCGCTGGCGTCGGACGCGAGGAGCGACACGCGCGCGTCGAACATCTCGGCGCACATCGCGCGCCAGAAGGGGCTCTTGGCGCCGCCGCCCGAGAGCCGCACCTCGGACACGGGCACGCCGAGCGCGCGCATGAGGTCGATGTTGCCGGCGAGGCCGGCGGTGATCCCCTCGAACGCCGCGCGCGCGAGGTGATCGCGGCCGTGCGACACGTCGAGCCCCGCGAAGCCGCCGCGGATCGCGGGATCGGGGATCGGGCAGCGTTCTCCCGTGAGGTAGGGGAGGAACACAAGCCCGTCGCAACCGATCGCGACGTGCTGCGCGCGTTCGGCCAGGATGTCGTAGGCGTCGACGCCGCGGGCCTTCGCCTCGGCGACGGCATCCTGCGCAAGCGTGTCGCGGAACCAGCGCAGGCTTCCGCCCGCCGAGAGCATCACGCCCATCAGGTGCCAGCGGTCGGGCACCGCGTGGCAGAACGCGTGCAGCTCGCCGTTCGGCGTCGCGCGCCAGTCGTTGCTGGCGGCGAACACGACGCCCGACGTGCCGATCGTGCACGACACCGTGCCTTCGGCGACGACGCCGCTTCCGACCGCGGCGGCGGCCTGGTCGCCCGCGCCGCCCGCGATGCCGATCCCCTCGCGCAGGCCGAGCTCGCGCGCGGCGGCTGCGGAGAGCGTGGTCGACAGGACAGGCGACTCCGCGACATCGGGGAAGAGCGTGCGCGGGAACCGCATGATCTCAAGCATCTCGCGCGACCAATCGCGCCTCGCGCAGTCGAACACTGCGGTTCCCGACGCGTCGCTTGGTTCGGCCATGAACGCGCCGGAGAGGCGGTATCGCAGCCAGTCCTTCGGCAGGAGCGCTTTCGCGGTGCGCGCGAACGCGGCGGGCTCGTGCTCGCGCATCCACAGCAGTTTCGGCGCCTGGAAGCCGGGAAACACGCGGTTTCCCGTCGTGCGGAGGAGCGTCGCAAGCCCGGGCTCGCGCCCGTGCAGCGCCTCGCAGACGGCGGCGCTGCGCGAGTCGTTCCACAGGATCGCTGGCCGCACGACCGCACCAGCGGCATCGAGCGCGACGAGTCCGTGCATCTGTCCCGAGAGGCCGATGCCCTCGACGCGCGCGGCGGCGTCGGGCGACTTCGCGGCGGCCTTCGCGAGCGCCGCGCGCGTGGCCGCCACCGACGAGCGCCACCAGTCCTCGGGGTCCTGTTCGGCCCAGCCCGGCTTCGGATACGAGACGGGATGCTCGGCCGTCGCCGCTGCGATCGGCGCGCCGCGCGCGTCGATCACCACGCACTTGGTTCCGGTGGTGCCGACATCGAGACCGAGAAAGAGCGGTTCAGCCGCAGGCATCGCCGCACTGTACCGCCTGCGGGGCCGTCACTTCTGCTCAGGCT
>JBIKWD010000173.1:0-6912 GCA_044356505.1 Phycisphaerales bacterium | reverse complement strand
CCGGCGCTCGACGGTCTCGAGGCGAACGCGCTCGCGCGGGTGTTCGGGGCGGACGTCTCCAGGAAGGCGCTCATCACGCTCGCCCCGTCGATCGGCGCGACCTGCGCTGGCTTCGGCGCGATCGCCGTCGCCGTCGCTGCGCGCGCGCTCGCCGAACAGCGTCTTCCCGCGCGCCTCAACGCAGCCTCGACCGGCGCGCTTGCCGCGGCCGCCGCGCCGAGTGCGTCGCACGCGCTCCGCAACATCCTCGTCTGCACCCCGAGCCTCGGTGGCCAGAACAGCGCCGCGATCATCTCGCGAGCGCATTGACAGCCCGACACCGCCCGAATCACGAACGCCACACCGATGAGCACCACTCCGAGCAACCGTCGCGTCGTCGTCACCGGCATGGGCTGGGTGACGCCCCTTGGACACGATGTCGACGGCGTGTGGCAGCGTCTGCTGCGCAGCGAGTCGGGAATGGGGCCGACCACGCGCTTCGATGCGCGCACGTTTCCGACGACGTTCACCGCCGAGGTCAAGAACTACGACATGTCGCGCTTCGTCAAGGACGCGGCGGTGCACTCGAGTGCGGGCCTCAACTCGCAGTTCGCGCTCGGCGCGGCGAGCCAGGCATGGAGGCAGTCGGGTCTTGACGGTTTCGGCGCGCTCGACCGCAAGCGCGTCGGCCTCTATCTCGGCGCGGGCGAAGGCGTGATCGACTTCGAGAACTACGCCGCGTCGAACATCGCGGGCTGGGACGCCGAGCGGCGCAAGGTCGACGGCGTGCGCTGGGCCGAGTTCGCGCACAGGGCGATGGACCGCATGCGCGAGGTCGAGCAGGAGCCGAACATGCCGCTTGCGCACCTCGCGCGCGAGTTCGGCGTGCGCGGCCCGGCGCTCAACTGCCTGACCGCGTGCGCCGCGAGCACGCAGGCGATCGGCGAGGCGTTCAGCCTCATCAGGCGCGGCGACGCCGACGTGATGCTTTCGGGCGGCACGCACACGATGATCCACGTCCTCGGCGTCACGGGGTTCAACCGCCTGACGGCGCTGTCGACCTCGAAGGGCGATCCGACGAAGGCGTCGCGGCCGTTCGACGCGACGCGCGACGGGTTCGTGATGGGCGAGGGTTCGGGCATGATCGTGCTCGAGAGCCTCGATCACGCCCTTGCCCGCGGCGCGACCCCGCTTGCCGAAGTCGCGGGATATGGCTCGAGCGCCGATGCGTTCCGCATCACCGACATCCACCCGGAGGGCCGCGGCGGCGCTGCATCGATGGGCCAGGCGCTCACCCAGGCGGGAATCGACCCGCTCGCGCGCCGAGCGGACGGCCGCGCCGCGATCGACTACATCAGCGCCCACGGCACGGGAACGAAGGAGAACGACTCGATCGAGACCCGCGGCGTCAAGCGCGTCTTCGGCCCGAACGCGAAGGACATCCCGATGAGCTCGATCAAGAGCATGATGGGGCACCTGATCGCGGCCGCAGGCGCCGTCGAGTTCATGACCTGCGTCCTCGCGATCCGCGACGGGATGCTTCCGCCGACGATCAACTACCAGACGCCCGACCCCGACCTCGACCTCGACTACGTCCCCAACACGGCGCGCGCCGCGAGGGTCGACATCTGCCTCTCGAACAGCTTCGGGTTCGGGGGTCAGAATGACACGCTGGTCGTGAAGCGGTTCGCCTGAAGCGGACCTCGACCCTTGCTTCGGGCCGGAAGGGGGCGGGCTTCGGCTGGGCCTTGGGCGATGCTCGTGAACGCCTTCACGGCGGCAGGCGGTTTCTGCGGGTTGCTCGGAAAATCGTCGGTTCCTAGGTCGATTCCCATCGGTGTCGCTACCCCTGGCGGGAATCCGTGCCAAGTTCGGGGTAGGCGATCGTCGGGTCCTCGAATCCCTCTTCCGGCCGCATCGCCCTCCCGTTCTTCCCTTTCCTCGCATCCATCCTCATTCCGGAGTCAGAAATGCCCTCGAACCACACCCGTGGCTGTTCGCTCGGTGCCGCGTCCGCCATCGCCGCCGCGACCGCCCTGTCCCTGATCAGCAGCGCCAGCGCGCAGGTCGTCGACATCAACGGCGGCGCCTCATGGGCCGGCTGGGACTTCATCTCGAACTCGCAGACGTCGGGCGTCTGGGTCAAGGGCCAGACGAACCGCACGTTCGACATCTTCCGATCGCAGTTCACGCTCCAGGCAGGCCAGACGGTCGGCGGATCGCGACTCGCGGACGGCTCGGCCGGCGACGGAGTCGGCTACACCGGCGACGGTTCGGCCAGCCTCTTCAGCGGCTCGTGGCAGGCTGGCGACCGCATCATCGGAGTGGGCATCCGCTACACCGGCGGCACGCGCGGCACGACGGCCTACCTGCACGTCGACGCGTTCGGCGACAACATTCTTCCGGCGTCGGGCTTCGGCGCCGGCGACGGCGTCTTCAGCCATGACGTCGGCGACACGTCGTCCTATGTCACCAGCATGCCGTGGAATCCAGGCCGGTTCCAGACCAAGCAGTACTCGATCTGGAACGGCTTCAGCCAGAACGGCTCGCCGCAGGAAGGGAACTACATCTTCCCCTACGGACAGAGCCCGTCGCTTGCGATGCCTGCGCGCGCATTCGCGGTGCTCGACGCGGGCTCCCAGCTTCGAGCGCTCAGCCTGCAGATGTTCATCAACCTCGATGCGATCCTCCGCTCGAACGGCGGGGCGACCTACGGCGACGGCAACTTCTTCGCCAACGGCACGCGCATCGGCTTCCTCGAGGGCGATCAGACGATCTCGGAGATCGATTCCACCCAGCAGATGTTCGCCATCCCGGGGCCCGGCGCGCTTGCGCTTCTCGGGCTCGCGGGCCTCGCAGGCACGCGCCGCCGCCGCTGACGTCCCAAGGGCCTCTGCACCGACTCGATCAACGGGCCCCGCGCATTCGCGGGGCCTGTTGCCATGCGATCCGAGGGCACTGCACGGCACGTGCCATGCAGTGCCAGGCACTGACTGGCACGTGCCGTGCAGCGCTCCCCCCAGCTTCCCCCCGTGCAGCGTCGTCCCCGATGGTGAATGAGTCCTATAACCTAACAGACTCCAACTGCAGGACTCGTAGCGATCGCGTGGCCACCGTTTTGGGGGATTCCGTGACCAGTCGGAGTGCGAGTTTGCGCTCTCCCCGATCAGGGGGCATTTGTCCTCAATAGAAGTATCTCCAGACTCACCTTTCGAGACCGCCATGTCGAACGACACCACCACATCCGCCATCATCCGATCCGCCGCGCTCGCTCTCGCGCTCGCCTCGGGCACCGCCGCCTCCGCCCAGGTCGTCGACATCAACGGCGGCAACTCGTGGGCCGGCTGGAACTCCGTCGGCAACTCGCAGACTTCGGGGATCTGGACGCGGGGCTCGACCGCCCGCACCTTCGACATCTACAGCACCTACTTCGTGCTCGGTGCCAGCCAGACCGTTGGCGGCAATCGCCTCGCGAACGGTACGGCGGGCAACGGCGTCGACTACACGGGCGAGACCCAGGCGAGCCTCTTCGCGGGCGCATGGCAGGCGGGAGACCGCATCGTCGGCATGGGCGTCCAGTACACGGGCTCCACGCGCGGCTCGACCTTCTTCTTCCACCGCGATGCGGGCGGGAACAACCTCGCCCCCGCCTCGAGCTTCGGTGCGAACGACGGCCTGCTGACGTTCGATGTCGGCGACTCCTCGTCGTACATGACCACGATGCCCGGAAACCCCCGCGGGCAGGTGCGGCACTACGCCGTCTGGAACGGCTTCAGCCAGAACGGAACGCCGCAAGAGGGGAACTTCACGGCGCCATACTCGTGGAACGCGGACCCCGCGTACGGCCCCACGCCGTTCCCGGACTTCCCGACGCGCAGCTTCGCGATCCTCGAAAGCGGCTCGCAGACCCTCATGACGAGCGCCCAGTTCTTCATCAACATCGACGCGATCCTGCGCTCGAACGGCGGACTGACCTTCGGCGACGGCGACTT
The DNA here is from genome assembly GCA_044356505.1 of Phycisphaerales bacterium. GTDB lineage: Bacteria > Planctomycetota > Phycisphaerae > Phycisphaerales > SM1A02 > QWPT01. The sequence goes on along the minus strand of JBIKWD010000173.1, from coordinate 2,941 downwards.
CGGCCCGAACACGCGCTTCGGCTTCTGGGAAGGCGACCAGACCGCCGGCTGGGACGGCACGCAGTACACCCACCAGAGCTTCGCGATTCCCGCCCCGGGCGCCCTCGGGCTCCTCGGCCTCGCGGGCCTCGCGGGAGCACGTCGCCGTCGTCGTTGACGCGCGCCGTCTCGTCTCCCCGGGAGTTCGCTTGCGGCCCGGTGCCCGTCAGCTGCACCCGATCGGGTGCAGGGGACCGAACTTCTCCCTGATCGGGGGGGAAGCGTGACAGATCGACAGGCTGAATCTCGCTGCATGCCTGTGGCGGACCTCGCCGTACAAGTCGTCGCCCCAAGTTTTCTCTTTCGCTCGAGATCAACATGAACAAGACCCGCACCTTCTCCGCTTTCGTCAACGCCGCCGCACTCGCGCTCGCCGCGGGCACCGCCGCCTCCGCCCAGGTCGTCGACATCAACGGCGGCAACTCGTGGGCTGGCTGGAACTCCGTCGGCAACTCGCAGACGTCCGGGATGTGGGTCACGGGTTCGACCAACCGAACCTACGACATCTACAGCTCCTACTTCGTGCTGAGTGCCAGCCAGTCCGTTGGCGGCACGCGTCTCGCCGATGGTGCCGCGGGCAACGGCACGGGCTACACCGGCGATACCGCCGCCAGCCTCTTCAGCGGCTCGTGGCAGGCCGGTGACCGCATCGTGGGCATGGGCATCCAGTACACGGGCTCGACCCGCGGCAGCCAGTTCTTCTTCCACCGCGATGCCGGTGGCAACAACATCCAGGCCGCGTCGAGCGTCGGCGCGAGCGATGGCGTGCTCACCTTTGACTCGGGCGACACTTCGTCGTTCATCTCCGCAAACTTCAACCCCTATCGCGGGCAGGTGCGGCAGTACTCGATCTGGAACGGATTCAGCCCGGACGGTTCGCCAGGGAATGGAAACTACATCACCCCGTACGGCGTCGTCCCGTCGCTGACGATGCCGACTCGCTCGTTCACAGTCCTCGACTCCGGCTCCATCAGCAACAGCAAGAGCATCCAGTTCTTCATGAACATCGATGCGATCCTCCGCGCCAACGGCGGGGCGACCTACGGCGACGGCGACTTCGGGCTTGCCACGCGCTTCGGCTTCATGGAGCAGCAGGGCGGGGAAGTCACGCAGCAGATCTTCGCGATCCCCGCCCCGGGCGCGTTCGCGCTCCTCGGCGTGGCGGGTCTCGTCGGCAAGCGTCGTCGCCGCTGACGGCGGAGCGGTCCACCACATGACCCAACCGACGGGCCCCGCGCGTGCGCGGGGCCCGTCGTGCTTTCCGGCCTGCACGGGTGCGGCGAGTCCGGTGCCTGGCACGTGCCGTCGGGTGCCGGGCACCTCGCGGCACGTGCTTGGCACCGTCTCTCCGTGTCGAGTCGCATAATCGCGCCGACTCCGACTGCAGGACCCGTATCGATCGTGCGGCCCCCCATTCAGGGGATTTTGTGACCAGTTGGGGTACGCGTTTGCGCTTTCCCCGGTCGGAAGCATCTGTCCTCCAAAGAGGGACCTCCAGAGGTTCCTCTCGAGACGGCATGTCAAGCAAGCGCGATACGTCCGCCCTCGTCCGATCAACCGCCTTCGCTCGCGTCGGAGCGACGGCCCTCGCCAACCGCATCGGCGCCGCTGGCGGGAACCTGAACCCTGGGATCGAGGATCCCACCCACGAAGGACACCACTCATGAAGAACGCTCTCACTCTCGCCACCCTCTCGCTCACCGCCGCCCTCGCCCTCGCGGGCACCGCCACCGCCCAGGTCGTCGACCTCAACGGCGGCTCGTCGTGGAACGGCTGGAACTCCGTCGGCAATTCGCAGACCTCTGGCCTGTGGGTCAAGGGCGCGACCAATCGCACCTACGACATCTACAGCACTTCTTTCGTGCTGAATGCGTCCCAGACCGCGAGCGGCACGGGCAACAACACCGCGAGCCTCTTCAGCAACTCGTGGCAGGCTGGCGACCGCATCATCGGCATGGGCATCCAGTACACGGGCTCGTCCCGCGGCAATCAATTCTTCTTCCACACCGATACCGGCGCGGTCAACATCCAGGCCGCGTCGAGCTTCGGTGCGGGTAACGGCGTCTACAGCGCTGACGCTGGTGACACAGCGTCGCACATGTTCACCAACAACCCTGCGGGCGCGGGGCTCGTGCGCCAGTACTCAGTCTTCAACGACTTCACCTCGAACGGTGGCAGCAACTTCGACATTCCGTACGGGGTCGGCTCGTCCTCGACGCCGGTGCGCTCGTTCACGGTCGCGGATGCAGGAGCGGGCTTCTACTCCACCCGCGTTCAGTTCCTGATGAACATCGATGCGATCCTCCGTTCGAACGGCGGGGCGACCTTCGGCGAAGGCAGCTTCGGCTCGACCCTGCGCGTCGGCTTCCAGGAGATGGACCTTTCTGCGGGGTTCTCGCAGCAGGTCTTCACGGTTGCCGTCCCCGCCCCGGGCGCGTTCGCGCTCCTCGGCGTGGCGGGTCTCGTCGGCAAGCGTCGTCGCCGCTGACGGCGGAGCGGTCCACCACACGACCAGACCGACGGGCCCCGCGCGTGCGCGGGGCCCGTCGTGCTTTCCGGCCTGCACGGGTGCGGCGAGTCCGGTGCCAAGCACGTGCCGTCTGGTGCCAGGCACCTCGCGGCACGTGCTTGGCACCGTTTCTGCGGCACCGTTTCCGCGTACCTTCCGCGGTGTGAGCGCCGAGCCGCAGCCATGCCCGCCCTGTAAGCCGCGACTCGGCCGCGTCGTGCGTGCGCTCGCGGCGGGAGGGCTTCTCGCGGCCGTCGTGCTTGCGTTCGTGCCGCCCGCGGGGCGCCCGACGCTGCCCGAGGGTGCCGTGACGCGCGGCGAGGCGCTCGAGCAGGCGCTGGTTGCGGCCGTCACGAAGGTGCGTGCGCCGGAAGGGGAGTCGTGGGCCATCGC
>JBIKWD010000018.1:0-25042 GCA_044356505.1 Phycisphaerales bacterium | reverse complement strand
TCGTCGCCTCGGGAACCGCGGTGACGCGGCCCTGCGGCCAGACGGTCGCGAGCGATGACGGCCCGCCGTCGTTCGGCCCGTCCAAGCTCCTCGACTACGAACTCGAGGTCGGGTTCTTCGTCGGCCATGGAAACGACCTCGGGACGCGCATCGACGTCTCGAAGGCCTGGAGCCACATCTTCGGATTCTGCCTCGTGAACGACTGGTCCGCGCGCGATGTCCAGAAGTGGGAGTACCAGCCGCTCGGACCGTTCCTCGCCAAGAATTTCCTCACGACGGTCTCGCCCTGGGTGGTGACCGCCGCCGCGCTCGAGCCTTTCCTCGTCCCGGGGCCGGTCCGGACGAAGGACGATCCGTTGCCGCTCCCGTATCTGGCCGATCGCGACGGGCGAAACGTCGACATCTCGCTCGAGGTTCTGATCTCGAGCGAATCGATGCGCGCCGCCGGCATGCAGCCGACGCTCGTCTCCCGCGGCTCGTTCAAGGACATGTTCTGGACGCCCGCGCAGATGCTCGCGCATCACGCGTCGGGCGGATGCAACATGCAGACGGGCGATCTCCTCGCCTCCGGGACCGTGTCGGGGCCCGACAAGGAGTCGCGCGGCTGCCTGCTCGAGCGGACGTGGCGCGGCACCGAGCCGATCACGCTCGCCGACGGAACGGAACGGAAGTTCCTCCAGGACGGCGACGAGGTCATCATGCGCGGCTACTGCGTGCGGCCGGGGCGCCGCCGCATCGGCTTCGGCGACTGCCGCGGCATCGTGCACGCGGCGCGTTGAGCCGCGGGCCTTCTGCTTCGCGCGGGGCTACTGCTTCGCACGGGCGTCGAGCGACTTCCAGTCGATCGCGATCCGCTGGCCGAGCTGCGGCTTGAGCCGGGCGATGGTGCCAGAGGGGAACTCGACGACATACTTGGCCCTGCGGTTCGACGAGTATCGGCGGAGCCGGTCTTCGTAGTCCTGCAGAGACTCGCCCTTGGAGCGCAGCCTCTCGCGCACGGCCTCGTGGAGGGCGCAGATGACGCCGTTCTCGTCGACCATCACCATGTCCATGTCGATGAGGCAGTCCTTCATCCAGAAGTTGAGGAGCGCCGGGCGGGGATGCACGAAGATCATCGCGGTCCCTGCGGGAAACTCCGTGCGCGCGCCCATGCCGGCGCTGCGGCTCGGCTGGTCGAGGCAGAGCTCGCAGTCGAACTCCTCGCCGAAGAAGGTGAACTTCTGCCGCGGCAGGTCCTTTTGCGGCTCGACGTGGAGGACGTCGTTGTCGGTGACGACGGTGGGAGGCTTCGGGACCGGCTGCGTCGCCGCCGGAGCAGGCGGCGCAGGAGGCGCCGAAGGTGCGTCCCGCGGGGACTCGGCCGGTGGAGCAGCGGGCGAAGGGGGGCTCACGGGCGGGGCCCCCTGCGCGAGGGCCAGAAGGGCCGAGAGGAGAAGGCAGGGCATCGCTGTGATCCAGGGCTCGGGTTTCGGTCAGGTCCACGTGTTCACAGAGCCGCCGCCGCGCGCCTTCGCGGACGACTTCGACCCGCTCGTGCGGGCGGTCGCCGTCTTCGCCTTGCCCGCCTTCTTCGCGGGCTTGGCGGCGCCGTTGCGGCCGTTCGCGTGTCCGTTGACGCTGCCGTTGCGGGCCGCGCCTGCGGCGGGCGCCTCGCTCTCCTCGGGCGTCCAGCCAGACTCCCAGCTTCTGGGATAGTTCATGTCGTCGAGCGCGAGCGCGGCCTTCGTCGGGTAGAGCGGAGCGAACGTGTCGCACATCACGGCGAGCTCGTTCGTGTGGGTGGCGCCGATCGACGCCTCCACGGTGCCCGGGTGCGGGCCGTGGGGAATCCCCTGTGGGTGCAGCGAGAGCGATCCCTGCTCGATGCCGCGCCGCGCCTTGTAGTTGCCCTCGACGTAGTAGAGCACTTCGTCCGAGTCGAGGTTCGAATGGTTGTACGGAACCACGACCGCCTGCGGGTGGAAGTCGAGCGGGCGCGGGCAGAACGAGCAGATGACGAAATTGTGCGCCTCGAAGGTCTGGTGCGTCGGCGGCGGCAGGTGATGCTTGCCGACGATCGGGCTGAAGTCGTCGATGTTGAAGCAGTACGGGTAGTAGCAGCCGTCCCATCCGACGATGTCGAGCGGGTGGTAGCTGTACATGTAGGAATGGACCTGGTCGCGGCTCTTGATGCGGACCTCGAACTTGCCCTTCTCGTCGAAGGTCATCGGAAGCTCGGGAAGGCGCAGGTCGCGCTCGCAGTACGGCGCGTGCTCGAGGAACTGCGCCGTCTTCTTCGACATGTAGCGCGGCGGCGGCAGGATGTGCGACCCGTTGACGCTTTCCATCAAGAGGAAGCGCGGCTGGGGTTCACCGGCGGCGGGCTTGTCGAACACCATGCGGTAGATGGTGCCCTTCGGGATCACGATGTAGTCCTTCGGCCCGAACTTGAGCGCTCCGAACATGGTGTAGACCACACCCGAGCCGAAATGGATGAAGAAGCACTCGTCGGCCGCCGCGTTCTTGAAGTGGTACTTCATCGGCTCGGAAGGGACGCAGACGCCGATCTCGACGTCCGAGTTCCCGAACAGCACGGTGCGGCCTGTGACGGGATCGCCCTTCGGCTTCATCGGCATGCTCTTCACGTGCCGCATGCGCATCGTGTCGCGCTCGACGTACTCGACCTTGGTCGAGTAGAGCGGCTTCCAGCCGATCACCTGGGTCGGGGGGTTGATGTGGTAGAGGGTCGACGTCGGGCCCACGAAGCCTTCGGTGCCGAAGACTTCCTCCGCGTAGAGCCTGCCGTCGGGGCGGCGGAACTGGATGTGGCGCTTGGAGGGAAGCTTGCCGAGCTTGGTGTAGTAGGGCATGGGAGTTCCCGTCGATGGGTGCGTAGACGTCCGCCTGGCGCGGAGCAAGAGTGTACCCCGCTGGCGGAAGGAAACGCAGCCCCGGGAAGTCCCGGGGCTGCGTGCGGTTTCGATTGATGGGTCGCTTCAGCGTACGTGGAATCAGACCTGCTGGCCGTCGGTCGAAGGCTCCGTGAGCACGGCGCCCTCCTGGCCCGCCGCCATCGTCTGCAGGCGGTCGCGCACCGTGGTGGTCGCGCCGTCGCCGCGGCGCTCGGCCCCGAGCGCCTCGGCCTCCTCGGCGGCCTCTTCGAACATCGCGGCGGCGGCCTCCTCGTCGTAGGCCGACTCCTCGACGAGCCGCTTGACCTTGGCCTTCGAGTAGGCCTCGAAGCCGGTGCCTGCGGGGATGAGGTGGCCGAGGAGGACGTTCTCCTTGAGTCCGAGGAGCTCGTCCGACTTTCCGCCGAGCGCAGCCTCGGTGAGGACCTTCGTGGTCTCCTGGAAGCTGGCGCCCGAGAGGAAGCTCTCCGCCTGGAGCGATGCCTTGGTGATGCCGAGAAGCAGCGTCTTGGCGGTCGCGGCGCGGGGGCGCTTGGTCTTGCAGGCGGGCTTGCCTTCTGCCTCCGCGAGGGCGTTCGCCTCGCGGACCTCGTCCTTGTCGACGAGCGAGCCGACCGGAAGGGCGGTGCCGCCGGCGTCCTCGATGCGCATCTTGCGGGCCAGCGCGTCGTTGACGTCGCGGAAGACGAACTTGTCGACGACGTCGTTCGGGAGAAGCTCCGTGTCGCCCTGGTTCGAGATGCGGACCTTCGACAGCATCTGACGGAGGATGACCTCGATGTGCTTGTCGGAGATCGGCACGCCCTGCGCGCGGTAGACGTTCTGCACCTCGTCGAGCATGTAGACGTACAGCGCGTCCTCACCCTTGATGCGGAGGATGTCCGCCGGGATCATCGGACCTTCGGTGAGCGCGTCGCCCGCCTCCACGCGGTCGCCGGTGTGGACGAGAAGCGCCTTGCCCTGCGGAACATGGTGGTCGTGCTCGAGACCCGCGTCGCTGACGACGCGGATCGTCATCTTGCCCTTGCGCTTGTCGCTGTAGAGCTCGACACGCCCCGAGATCTCCGCCATGACGGCCGGGTCCTTCGGGATTCGCGCCTCGAAGATCTCGGTGACGCGGGGGAGACCACCGACGATGTCCGCCGAACGGGCGGCTTCCTTCGGCTGACGGGCAAGCATCTCGCCCTGCGCGATGCGCTGGCCGTCCTTCACCTCGATGCGCGCCTTCGCGGGCAGGTGGTGGAAGTCGAGGATGTTGCCGTTGTCGTCTTCGACGGTGATCTGCGGGTGCTTCTCGCCGGTGTGCTCGATGACGATCATCTCGCCACCCTCCTTGCCGTCGCCGGCGCCCTTCTTGGCGTCGATGCGGAAGGTCACGTCCTCGACAAGGTCCTTGAAGCGCACGATGCCCGACTTCTCGGCAAGGATCGGGGTCGCGTGCGGCTGCCACTCGCAGACCACGGTTCCCTTCTTGACGACGTCGCCGGAGCGCGCGTACAGCTCGGCGCCGTAGGGGATCTTGAACTTCTCGAGCTCGCGGCCGTGGCTGTCGACGACCGCCAGTTCGCCGTTGCGCTTGAGCGCGACGAGCGTCTTGCTGCCGTCGGCCTTGACGACCTCGACCTCCATGCAGTCGCGCAGCTGGACGGTGCCGCCGAGCGCGCTCTTGTAGGTGTTGTCGCTGATGCCGCGGGTCGCGGCGCCACCGGTGTGGAACGTGCGCATCGTGAGCTGGGTGCCCGGCTCGCCGATCGACTGGGCCGCGATGATGCCGACCGCCATGCCGATCTCGACCGGCTTGCCGGTCGACATGTCCTGGCCGTAGCAGCGGGCGCAGACGCCGCGCGCGGTCTGGCAGGTGAGCGGCGAACGGACCTGGATGCTGGTGACGCCGAGCTCCTCGATCTTGCGGGCGATCGTGTCGGTGATCACGTCGTTGCGGCGGACGATCGTCTCGTCGGTGATCGGATTGATGATCGTCTCGACGCTCGTGCGGCCGCGGATGATGTCGCGGAGCGGGACATCGACCTCGTCGCCCTTGTAGATCGCCTTCTTCGGAATGCCCGAGGGCACGCCGCAGTCGTCCTCGAGGACGACGACCGACTGCGCCACGTCGCAGAGCTTGCGCGTGAGGTAGCCGGAGTCGGCCGTCTTGAGCGCGGTGTCCGCGAGACCCTTGCGGGCGCCGTGGGTCGAGCTGAAGTACTCGAGCATCGACAGGCCTTCGCGGAAGTTCGCGCGGATCGGCGTCTCGATGATCTCGCCGCTCGGCTTGGCCATGAGGCCGCGCATGCCGGCGAGCTGCTGCATCTGGCTGACGTTGCCGCGCGCGCCCGAGTCGGAGAAGAGGAACACCGGGTTCAGGTACTTGGTGCCCTCGACCTTCTCGATCGAGACGGGGTTGCCGTCCGCGTCGCGGCGATCCTTCTTGAGCGCCTCGACGAGCTTGTTGGTGACTTCCGAACGGCACTGCGTCCAGAGGTCGAGCAGCTGGTTGTGGCGCTCGCGCTCGGTGATGGCGCCGCCCTGGTAGGACTTCTCGATGCGGTCGACCTTCTTCTGCGTCTCGGCGAGAAGCGCGCGCTTCTCCTCGGGAATGCGGAGGTCGGTGATCGCGAACGAGAGACCCGAGACCGTCGAGTAGCGGAAGCCGGTCGTCTTCATCGCGTCGAGAAGATCGATCGTCGCCGCCTTCCCCTTGCGGGCGAAGGTGTCGTCGATGACGCGCGCGGCGCCCTTCTTGCCGAGGGCGCAGTTGTAGAACGGCATGCCGTCGGGCAGGATCTCGCTGAAGAGGAGGCGTCCGAGCGTGGTGACGATGCGGCGGTTCGCCGGCATCGCCTCCGCGGCCTTCTTCTGGTCGGTGACGACCTCGTTGAAGCGGGCGAGGCGGACCTCGATCGGATCATGGAACGAGATCTTGCGCGCGTCGGTGTGGGGGAGGTTGAAGGCGAGGAGCGCCTCCTCCATGTCCTTGAACCGGCGCGGCTTGCGCGACGGCGTGTCGCCGTGGCCGACCGTGAGGAAGTACACGCCCATGACGATGTCCTGCGACGGGCTGACGATCGGGTTGCCGTTCGCAGGGCTGAAGATGTTGTGCGTCGACATCATCAGCACGTGGGTCTCGGCCTGCGCTTCGACCGACAGGGGCAGGTGGACCGCCATCTGGTCGCCGTCGAAGTCGGCGTTGTAGCCCGTGCAGACGAGCGGGTGGATCTTGATCGCGTTGCCTTCGACGAGCACCGGCTCGAACGCCTGGATGCCCATGCGGTGCAGGGTCGGCGCGCGGTTCAGCATGACCGGGTGGTTCTGGATCACCTGCTCGAGGATGTCCCACACCTCGGGATCGCGGCGCTCGAGCATGCGCTTGGCGCTCTTGATCGTGTCGGCGAGGCCGTGCTCCTTGAGCTTGCGGATGATGAACGGCTGGTAGAGCTCGAGCGCGATCTTCTTGGGGAGGCCGCACTGCCAGAGCTTGAGCTCGGGACCGACGACGATGACCGAGCGCGCCGAGTAGTCGACGCGCTTGCCGAGCAGGTTCTCGCGGAAGCGGCCTTGCTTCCCCTTGATCATGTCGGTGATCGACTTGAGCGGACGGCTCGAGGAGCCGACCACGGGGCGGCGGCAGCGGCCGTTGTCGAACAGCGCGTCGACCGCCTGCTGGAGCATGCGCTTCTCGTTGCGCACGATGACCTCGGGCGCATTGAGGTCCATCAGCTTCTTGAGGCGGTTGTTGCGGTTGATGATGCGGCGGTAGAGATCGTTGAGATCGCTGGTCGCGAAGTTGCCGCTCTCGAGGAGGACGAGCGGACGCAGGTCCGGCGGGATCACCGGGATCACGTCGAGCACCATCCACTTCGGCTCGTTGTTCGAGCCGCGGATCGCCTCGACGATCTTGAGGCGCTTCGAGAGGATGGTCTGCTTCTGCTTCGACTTGGTCGTCGCGAGGTCCTCGCGGATCTCCTTCGACAGGCTGTCGAGGTCGAGCTGCTGGAGCAGCTCGCGGATCGCGTCGGCGCCCATCATGGCGTCGAACTTGCCGGTGCCGTACTTGTCGACCGCCTGGCGGTACTCGTCCTCGGTGAGAACCTTCTTGTAGTCGAGGTCGGTGCTGCCCGGGTTGGTGACGACGTAGTCCTGGAAGTAGACGATGCGCTCGAGGTCCGAGGTCTTCATCTGCAGCAGGCTGCCGAGGCGCGACGGCGTCGCCTTGAAGAACCAGATGTGGACGATCGGCGCGGCCAGGTTGATGTGGCCCATGCGCTTGCGGCGCACGCGGCTGTGCGTGACCTTGACGCCGCAGCGGTCGCAGATGATGCCCTTGTACTTCGTGCCCTTGTACTTGCCGCAGCCGCACTCGTAGTCCTTCTCAGGACCGAAGATGCGCTCGCAGAACAGACCGTCCTTCTCGGGACGGTAGGTGCGGTAGTTGATGGTCTCCGGCTTCTTGACCTCGCCGAAGCTCCAGCTTCGGATGTCGTTCGGGCTCGCAAGAGTGATCTTGACGGAGCCGTAGTCGTTCACGCGGTCGTAGACGCTCTCGGACATCGCAGTTGCCTTCCAAATGAACCCGCGTCAGCGGGGGGTGGTTCGATCTCAATCAGCCGAAACGGTGCTGGGGATGCGTGCTCCGCGCCGGGGCTCGGCGCGGCGCGCGGTCACAACAGCACGTTCGCGTCGGTGGTCTGCTTCTCGAGCTGGATGTTCATGCCAAGGCCCTTGATCTCGTGGCAGAGGACGTCGAACACGACGGGCATGCCCGCCTGCAGGGTGTTCGTGCCCTTGACCATCGAGTCGTAGATCTTGGTGCGGCCCTCGACGTCGTCGCTCTTGACGGTGAGGAGTTCCTGCAGCACGTAGGCGGCTCCGTACGCCTCGAGCGCCCACACTTCCATCTCGCCGAAGCGCTGTCCGCCCGTGCGGGCCTTGCCACCGAGCGGCTGCTGGGTGATGAGGCTGTACGGACCCGTCGAGCGGGCGTGGATCTTGTCGTCGACGAGGTGGTGGAGCTTCAGGATGTACATGAAGCCGACCGTGGTCCGCTGGTGGAACGGCTCGCCGGTGCGGCCGTCGTAGAGCTGGATCTTGCAGTTCGCCGGCATCTTGGCGAGGAGTTCGCGCGTCGACCCCGGGTTCTTGCCTGTCTTCTCGAACTCCGAGAGACGCTTCGCCACGTGGGCGTTCGCCTGGGAGATCGCCTCGAAGATCTCGCTCTCGTGCGCGCCGTCGAACACCGGCGTGACCGCCTGGAACCCGAGCACCTGCGCCGCCCAGCCGAGGTGAACCTCGAGGATCTGGCCGACGTTCATGCGGCTCGGCACGCCGAGCGGGTTGAGCAGCACGTCGACCGAGGTGCCGTCCTCCATGTACGGCATGTCCTCCTCGGGCACGATTCGGGCGATGACGCCCTTGTTGCCGTGACGGCCGGCCATCTTGTCGCCGACGGACAGCGTCCGCTTGGTGGCGAGGTAGATCTTCACCATCTCGAGCACGCCCGAGGCGAGTTCGTCGCCGCGCTTCATGTGGTCGAGGCGGCGGTTCTTCTCGGCGTTGGTCGCCTGGACGCGCGGCCAGAACTGGCCGAGCACGACCTTCGCCTGCTCGCGCGCCTCCGCCGAGCCCTTCATCCACTTCTCGTTGAAGTTCTCGATCTGCTCGACGATGACGCCCGGGACGTCGCTCGAACCGACCTTCTGACGGGTGGAGGGATCGACCATCTCGGTGCCGAGGATGCGGTTGACCTCGCCGACCATCTTCTTGAAGAGCTCGATGCGCTTCGCATCCATCATGGCCTCGAAGTCGGCCATGTCCTTCTTGAGCTGCTTCTTCTGCTCGTCGCTGAGGTGCATGCGGCGGCTGAAGCGCTTGGCTCCGATGACGACGCCCTCGGTTCCCGCGGGGACCTCGAGCGAGTCGTTCTTCACGTCTTCGCCTGCGCGGCCGAAGATCGCGTGGAGGAGCTTCTCCTCGGGCGTCAGCTCGCTCTTCGACTTGGGCGACACCTTGCCGACGAGGATGTCGCCGGGGCCGACGCGCGAGCCGATCGCGATCACGCCGTTCTCGTCGAGGTTGCGCAGCGCGCGCTCGCTGACGTTCGGAATGTCGCGGGTGAACTCCTCGCGGCCGAGCTTGGTCTCGCGGATCTCGACCTCGAAGCTCTCGATGTGGATCGAGGTGAACACGTCGTCCTTCAGCAGGCGCTGGTTGATGACGATGGCGTCCTCGAAGTTGTAGCCGTCGAAGGTGTTGAACGCGACGAGCACGTTCTTGCCGATCGACAGCTCGCCCATGTTGGTGCTGGCGCCGTCGGCGAGGATGTCGTTGTCCTTCACCTTCTGGCCGAGCTTGACCACCGGCCGCTGGTTCTGGCAGGTGCGCTCGTTGAGGCCGACGAACTTGCGGAGCACGTACTCGTCGGCGTTGTCGATGATGATGCGCTCGCTGTCGACGAACGTCACCGTGCCGCCGCGCGCGGCGGTCACGATCATGCCTGAGAACTTGCCGACCGACTTCTCCATGCCGGTCGCGACGCACGGCGGATCCGTCTTGACGAGCGGAACAGCCTGGCGCTGCATGTTCGATCCCATGAGCGCGCGGTTGGCGTCGTCGTGCTCGAGGAACGGAATCAGCGACGCGGAGACGCCGACGATCTGCTTCGGGCTCACGTCGACGTACTCGACCTCGCTGGATCGGACTTCGGCGAGATCGCCGTCGATGCGCGCGAGGACCGTGCCCTCGAGCGTCTTCGAGTCGCCCTTCAGGACGTCCGACGTCGCGAGGACGCGCTTGAGCTCCTCGTCGGCGCGCAGGCGCTCGATCTTGGGCGTGACCTTGCCGCCGTCGACCTTGCGGTAGGGCGTCAGGAGGAATCCGTAGTCGTCGATCTCGGAGTAGATGCCGAGCGAGGCGATCAGGCCGATGTTCGTGCCTTCAGGCGTCTCGATCGGGCAGATGCGGCCGTAGTGCGAGATGTGCACGTCGCGCACCTCGAAGCCGGCGCGCTTGCGGTTGAGGCCGCCCGGGCCGAGCGCCGAGAGACGGCGCTCGTGGACGAGCATCGAGAGCGGGTTCGTCTGGTCGACCACCTGCGAGAGCTCGCTGCGGCCGAAGAAGAACTCGATCGCGCTCGAGATCGACTTCGAGTTGACGAGGTCCGCGATCTTCGCGAGGTCGCCGGGCTCGCGGGTCGACATGCGCTCCTGCACCGTGCGGCGCAGCTTGAGGAAGCCCTTGCGCATCTCCTCCGTCGCGAGCTCGTCGAGCGTGCGCAGACGGCGGTTGCCGAGGTGGTCGATGTCGTCCACGTGCGCCTTGTTGCGCTTGCCGCGCAGGTCGAGCATGTAGCGGATGACGGCGAGGAAGTCCTGCGCGCGGATCTTCTGCACGGTCTCGGCCGGGAGCTGCCCGAGCTTGCCGCCCTCGCAGTACTCCTTGTCGTGCTCGAACTTGCGGTTGATGCGGAAGCGGCCGACGCGGCCGAGGCGGTAGCGGTTCTCGTCGAAGAACTTCTCCTGGAAGAGCGCCTTCGCCTTGTCGATCTGCGGCGGGTTGCCCGGGCGCAGGCGGCCGTAGATCTTGAGAAGCGCCGCCTCGTGCTCGGTGACGCCGGCGAGGAAGTCGAGCTTCTCCTCGGAGAGGGTGTTGAGGATCAGCGGGTCGGACGCGTTGGTGATGACGCGGATCGTCTGCAGGGTCGACGCCTGGATCGTCGACACCATGTCGCCGATCTGGCTTCCGACGCGGCAGAGTTCCTCGCCGGTGTCGGCGTCGACCACGAGCTCGGCCGCGTAGTGCTCGGGCTTGAGCTTCGTGACCTTGATCTCCTCGACCTCGTAGAAGAGCTCGAGCAGGCGGTCGGTCGACGAGTACTGCTCGTCGAGGGCGCGGAGGAACGTGGTCGCGGCGAGCTTCGTCGACTGGTCGATGCGCATCGCCAGGACGTCCTTCTTGGTGACCTCGAGCTCGATCCACGAGCCGCGCTCGGGGATGACGCGCGCCTGGTGGAGCGGGCGGTCGCCGAAGGAGCTGACGATCGAGAAGTCGACGCCGGGCGAGCGGTGGAGCTGGCTGACGATGCAGCGCTCGGCGCCGTTGACGATGAACTCGCCGCCGCCCATCATGATCGGGATCTCGCCGAGGTAGATCTCCTCTTCGGCGATCTCGCTTGTTCCCTCGCGCACGAGACGCACGCCGATGCGGAACGGCCGCCCGTAGGTCAGGCGCAGTTCGCGGCACTCGTCGGCGGTGTAGCGGGGCTCGTCGAGCTTGTAGTACATGTACTCAAGCCGCATCGAGTTGTCGTAGCTCGCGATCGGGAACACCTCCTTCAGCAGCGCCTCGAGACCGATGGTCACGTTGCGCTGGTCGTGAGGCTTGTCGAGCTGGAGGAAGCGTCGGTACGCGTCCGCCTGCACGCGCGTCAGGACCGGTACTGGGAGCGCATCGCCGCGCTTCGAGAAATCCCGAATCGTCTTGGACGACATCAGAGAGACCCCTGCAAAGAGAAAGACACCCGACCGGAGAGGTCCGGCCTGGTGAAAGGAATCAGAGTGTGATCTGGCAATGGTTCAGCAAGCGAGCGCCGCGTTCCGACTGAAGACCACGAAGAAGACCGAGAGTGTAGACACGTTGGCTAGGTCCGACAAGTCCACCGCCGGCGTTTCGGAAGCCCCTTCGGGCACCCCTGTTCAGAGGGGGACCGCCGGATGCCTTCCAAACGAACCCCGGCCGGCGCGCCGCGCCGACCCAGGCTTTCCGAAAGCGCCCGTCGGAGGGAGCGGGACCGGGCGCCCGAGGCTGGCGAAACCAGCGCTCGGGCACCCGCACCACGCAAAATCCATCCCACGGAACGGGCGGTGGGGTCCGTCGGCTTACTCGGCGACGGCGTCCGCGCCCGCCGCCTTGAGGGCGTCGACGAGCTTGGTCGCGTCTTCCTTGCCGAGGTTTTCCTTGACCGTCTTCGGAGCGCTGTCGACGAGGGCCTTCGCCTCGGCGAGTCCGAGGCCGGTGGCCTCGCGGACGGCCTTGATGACGTTGATCTTGCTCGCGCCGGCGGCCTTCAGGACGACGTTGAACTCGGTCTTCTCGGCAGGCTTGGCAGCGGCGCCACCGGCGTCGCCGGCGACGACGACCGCGCCAGCGGCCGGCTCGATGCCGTAGGTGACCTTCATGTAGTCGGTGAGCTCGACGGCCTCCTTGATGGTGAGGCTGGCGATCGAGTCGCCGAGGGAGCTGATCTTCGCGTCAAAAGTCTTGGTTTCGGACATGACTGTTTCCTTCAGGACTATGCCTATGTGGCTCTCGCCACTGTCTTGCCACCGAGAGGTGCCGCAACGCGCGGCATTTCATCCCGAGACGCCTGTCTGACGACATTCGTCTCATGCGGGACCAGTCGGTGGCGGACTGGACTCGGGAAAGTGAACTGTGTTGCTGACCGCTGGTTCCGCCAGCCGCCTCGTCAGAGTCGACCAGCATCGTTCCCGCGGCCGGAAATCCGCCGCAGCAGATTTCCGCCTACCAATCACGCATCGAGAAGCTCGCTCAAGCGAGCTTCGCGATCGCCTCGCCCTTTTCGAGCTTCTCCTGGAGCGTCTTGACGACGCCCATGATGTTGCGCGCGGGGGAGAGGACGAGCGTGACGACCTTCGCCTGGGCCTCTTCCTTCGTGGGGAAGCTGCCGAGCTTCTTGACGCCCGCCTCGCCGTCGTAGTACTCGCCGTCGAAGATCGCGCCCTTGAGCACGACCTTCTTCTCCTTCTCGGCGACCTTGACGATCTCGCGGGCGACGATGACCGCGCTCTCGCCGCCCGTGAGCATCGCCGAGGGACCCTTGAGGGCCTTCTCGAGCGACGCGAGCGGGCCGCCCTTGAGCGAGCGGCGCACGAGCGCGTTCTTCACGACGGTGACCTTGATGCCCTTGGCGCGGAGGTTGCCGCGCACGTCGGTCGTCGCCTTTCCATCGAGTCCGCGGATCTCGACGACCACCGCACCGGTGACGCCGTCGAAGCGGCGGGCGTACTCCGATGCAATCATGTCCTTGACTGGCTTGCTCATGATGTGTCCTTTCGGAGTTTCGGTGTCAGACGTTGACCTGGACGCCCGGGGTCATGCAGGCGGCGACGACGCACTTCTTGACGTACGTGCCCTTGGCCGCGGCGGGCTTGATCTTCTGGATGTTGGCGATGAACGCCTCGAGGTTCTCGACGAGCTTCTGGTCGGCGAAGCTGAGCTTGCCGATGACGCCGTGGACGTTGCCGCCGTCGTCGTTGCGGTACTCCTGCTTGCCCGCCGAATACTCCTTGACGGCGCCGATGACGTCGGGGGCGACGGTGCCGGCCTTCGGCGAGGGCATGAGGCCCTTGGGGCCGAGCACCTTGCCGAGCTTGGAGACGACGCGCATCATGTCGGGGCTCGCGACCGCGACGTCGAAGTCCATCCAGCCGCCCTCGATCTTGGCGACAAGATCCTCGGCGCCCGCCTCGACGGCGCCGGCGGCCTTCGCGGCGGCGACCTTGTCAGACTGGCAGAAGCAGACGACGCGGGCCGACTTGCCGATGCCGTGCGGAAGCGAGATCGAGCCGCGGATGATCTGGTCGGCCTGCTTCGGATCGATGCCGAGGTGCATGACGACGTTGACCGTCTGGTCGAACTTCGGGGACTTGAACTTGCGGAGCGACGTGATCGCCTCGGCGGGCGACATCGACTGCTTCGTGGTCTGCGAGAGGTTCGCCTTGCGACGCTTGGAAATCGTTGGCATGGTTTAGCCCTCCACCGTCACGCCCATCGAGCGTGCAGTACCGGCGACGACGCGCATCGCGGCTTCGATGTTGGTGGTGTTGAGGTCCTTGAGCTTCTCTTCGGCGATGGCCTTGACCTGCGCCTTCGAGAGCTTGCCGATCTTCTCGGTGTTGGGACGGCCCGAGCCCTTCTCGACCTTCAGCGCGGCGGCGATGAGGACCGAGGTGGGAGAGCTCTTGATCTCGAAGTCGAACGAACGGTCGCTGTAGACCGTGATGACGCAGCCGACGACGCGGCCGTTGAGCGCGCGCGTGGCATCGTTGAACTTCGTGATGAATTGTCCGGGGTTGACGCCGTTTGCGCCCAGCACGGGGCCGATCGGCGGGGCGGGAGTGGCCTTGCCACCCGGCGCCATGATCTTGAACTGCTTGGTGACTTTCTTTGCTGCCATGGTTCCGATGACCTCCCACCGAACTCAGGACTTCAGGCGCACGCGGCCTTCGCTCCTGCGGACCCGGCGGCGGTTTGGCGCGCCGACGGGGTTCGGTAGTTCGAACGGTTTGAAATGTCGAGCCGCGCAATGTAGCGGAGCGCGGCGTTTGCCGCAAGGCCGCCCGGGCGACCCATCGCGAGCCCTTTCGGGTTATTGCCCCCAGAAGGACAGCAGAATCGAGAGATCAGGCGCGCTGACCGATCCGTCGCGGTTGAAGTCCGCGGGAGTGCCCTGCGCAGCGGGTCCCCAAGCCGAGAGCAGCATGGCGAGATCGGGCGCGCCGACCGTTCCGTCGCCGTCGAGGTCGATCGCCATCACCCTTCCGCCGTTCGAGTAGGCGGACGGCGGGATCACGGCACGCGCGGTGCCCGGTCCTTCCCAGCGAACGACAAGTCCCGCCCCGCCGAAGTTCTCGAAGAACTCGACGCGGAAGGGGTGCAGTCCGGCCTCGAGCGCGACCTCCCCGAAGCGCTCCACCATTCCGTGGAGTCCGTCGTTGAGGACGATCACCTCGGTTCCGATCAAGAGCCTCGAGCCGTCGTCGGACTCGGTCGACAGTTTCCAGATGCCTGCGGTCGGAACGAGGAGGTAGCCCTCGAACACCGCCGCGACGCTGTCGGCGCGGCCGCTCTGCGAGAACACGCCGCCCGTCGATGGAATGTCGATCGACGCAAGGACCGCGCCGCCGTACGGCGTCATCGCGTTGAAGTCGGGGAGCACGGCCGTCTCGCCCTGAAGCGCAAACCACGATGCGCGCGTGCCGGCGGTGGCGCCGTCGACGAACACGCGCTGGAGGATCGGGTTGACCTCGACATGGACCGTCGCCGTCGAGGGCGCGGCCGCGCCGTCCGCGATCGTGTAGGTGAAGGTGTCGCTTCCCGAGAAGCCGGCAGGCGGCGTGTAGCGGAGATCGGCCGCGGTTCCCGAAACGAGCGACACGGTCCCGCCCGCGACGGATGACGGCGTGAACGACTGGAGCGTCGCCGTCGAACAGTTGACGAATGCGTCGTTCACCAGCGGCTCGATCGTGACCGCGGTTCCCATGACCGTGGTCGCTGCGTCGTCGACCGCGCGCACGCCGGCTTCGGCGCAGCCGACCGTCGCGAGGTGTGCCGCCATCGACGCGAGGGAGAACGGGTGGAAGTTCATCACGACGTTCGACATGCCGCCCGGGCAGCCGTGGCAGTACGACATGATCGTGCCGCCGTAGGCCTGCGAGCAGTCGTTGGTGCCGCAGCCGTCGGCCTGCGGGCTGTGGTCGTGCGTGTGCGGCGCGCCGAAGTTGTGGCCGAGCTCGTGGTTCACGACCATCGGTTCCCAGTTCGAGTGGCTGTGGTCGACGAGGGGATACGGGAAGCCGTAGCCGAGGCCCGATGAAAGCGCGTAGGACCAGTCGGGTCCCGTGCATGCGACTCCGAGCCACGCGACTCCGCCGCCGAGCCCGCGGCCTGCGAAGAAATGGCCGAGATCGCGCTGGACACCGCCCATGTTCGTCGCCCAGTGGTCGCGGTACTGGTAGAGCTGCTCGATCATGTCGGGGCCCGACCAGATATCCTCGCCCGTCCAGACTCGCAGGTAGCTCACGGGGAGCTTCACGTTCGCGTCGCGGTCGTAGACCTGGCTGGCGGCGCCCATCAGGAGCAGCGCGTACTGCGCGGCGGCGACTGCGTTTCCGCCCTGCGCGACCATCGTGAACTCGGTGTCGGTCTCGATCGCCACCCGGAACTCGCGGCAGCCCGCGCCTCCCGCGACGCCGCCGTCGGCGGGCGGGTTGTCCGGGTTCTGCGGGCCGGCGAGCGCAGCTGCGCCGCATGCGAGGCCATCGAGCGGGCTGTTCGCGAACGCATCGCGATGCGCGATCATCGCGGGAAGCCCCGCATCGCGCGCCGCGGCGGGGCCGCTCGAGATCCACCACGAGTCCTCGCCGAGGATCACCATGCCCGCGACGAGCCCCTGGGCGGCCCCGGTGCCGAACCCGAGGTAGACGCTGCTCGACTCCGCGCCGCGGATGCGTCCGACGTAGGCGTGGGGAAGTTCGACCGGCGCCATCTGGGCGACGGTCTTGCCGCCTTCGACCCATGCGGTCTCGAGACGGAAGTCGTCCGTGACGATCGCGGTCCGCACGACTTCGATGGTGACGGGACCGAGCGCGGGAAGATCGATCGAGATCGAGGCGGCGGCGGCGCCTTGCTCGAGCAGGGCGAACTCGCCGCCGTCGATCGGCCGCTGCAGCGCGCTGTGCGTGGGGGCGTTCGTCTTCGGCTTGGAGGTCCGCTGCGCGGAGAGCGACTTGTCCCGCGACGCCGCAGCGGGCCGGCCGCCGGAGGCCGCGTCGGGCGAGCCGGCCGCGGAGAGCGGCGCATGGACCGAAGGCGCGGCTCCGACGAGGAGCGATGCGGAGAGGGCTTGAACGATCGTGATGCCGGGCATGGGGGTCTCGGTCTCGTGAGGTCTTGGTCCTGCGATCTCGGTCCGACGCCGCGTGCGCCGCGCGCGCCAATCTACGCGGGAGCGCGCGCCCGGCAGGCTGCGTTCTGGAAATGCTCGGAAAATGAGCGGGCCGGCATCGGTTCGCGTCCGTGCACAGCACGCGCGCCACCGCCGAGGGAGGCTCTCCGCGTCGACGACCCCCGCGCTACCCGCGGTCCGCGAGCGCCAGCATCACCATCGCCTCGATCCCGTGGGGGATCGCCGCGTCGTTGAAGTCGTAGTTCGGCTGGTGGAGGTGCGCCGACTTCCAGACGCCGTCCTCCATCCCGAGGATGTAGAAGCAGGCGGGGACCTTCTCGGCGTAGAACGCGAAATCCTCGCCGCCCATGACGGGCACATCCATGTGCTCGAGCCTCTGCGCGGTGACGTCCTCGCGGACGATGCGCTCGAACTCGGCCACGCTCGCGTCGTCGTTCTTCGTCACGGGATAGCCGCGGATGTACCGCGGTTCGGCGTCGCAGCGGTGGGCGCGCGCGACGTCGCGGGCGATCTCTCCGATGCGGCGCTCGATGTGGCTGCGCGTCTCCTCGCGCAGCGCACGGGCCGTGCCCTGCAGCCGCGCGGTCGCCGGAATCTGGTTCATCGCCGTTCCCGATTCGAAGATGGTGACGCTGACGACGCCCGCGTCGAGCGGATCGAGCTCGCGCGCGACGATTCCCTGGAGCGCGGCGACGATGGCGCTGCCGGCGAGGATCGGGTCGTGACCGTGGTGCGGCCACGCTGCGTGCGCCGCCTTTCCGCGAATCTCGATCTCGAAGCGGTCGCTCGAGGCGAAGAGCGCCCCGCGTCGTGTCTGGAGGACGCCGAGCGGAACCCCGGGGAAGTTGTGGAGCCCGTAGATGCGGCGGACGGCCGGGCCTTCGGGCCGCGCGTCGAGCGCGCCGTCCTCGACCATGCGGCGGCCTCCCGCGCCGCCTTCCTCGGCGGGCTGGAAGAGGAAGCGCACCGGGTTCGGCAGCGGCGCCTCCTGCGAAAGACGCTTGAGCACGCGGGCGGCGCCGACGAGGATCGCGGTGTGGCCGTCGTGGCCGCACGCGTGCATCCGTCCATCCGTCCGCGACTTCCATGCGGGACTTCCCTCTTCGACGATGGGGAGGCCGTCGATGTCGGCGCGCAGGCCGACCGCGGACCCGCTTGCGCCTCCGAGAAAGGCGATCGTTCCCGTGCCGCCCGCGAGTCCGTCGACATGCACGATGCCGGCCGCGTCGAGCTCCGCACGGATGCGGGCCGACGTGCGCACTTCCTCGTAGCACGTCTCGGGGTGGGTGTGGAGCTCGCGGCGGAGCGCCGTCGCGTGCGCGGCTTCCTCTGCGATGAACCCGCGGACCCGGGACCGAAGCGCTGCGTTCTGCGTGGACACCATGCCGCGATGGTAGCGCGGATCAGCTCTTCAGCTTCGACAGGCCGATCGCCTCGCGGCCTTCGTTGATGCGCGCGAACGCATGACGTTCGTGGCGGATCAGCCGCGTGAGCTGGCTCATGGTGATGCCGAGGAGGCCTGCCGCGCCCGCGACGTCGTAGCGCCGCGCGACGACCACGTCGAGCGCCTCGGCGAGAAGCGCGGGATAGTCCTCGTGCTCGGGATTGACCGGCATCTTCTCGCCCTGCCGCCGCCGCGCCCAGAGCGCGCTCGGCTGGTGGCGGTCGCGGTTGGTGATGGTCCGCACCTTGCAGGCGAGCTTGAGCCGCAGGCGGAAGACCGCCACATGGCGGTTCTGGGCCTGGCTGCGGCGCTCGGTCGCGGTGGCCTCGATCTCGGTGGGAAGGTGGCGGATGCGCACCGCGGTGTCGACCCGGTTCCTGTGCTGGCCACCGGGGCCCGACACGCGGCCCGTGGTGATCTCGCACTGCGCAAGCAGCACCGCTTCCTCGAGGGTCGCGGGATGCTGGCCCTCGATGGTGACTGCGCGTTCGTCGATGTAGGGTGGGCGGTAGGCCATGCGGGAAGCCGTCGCCGGCTGCCGCAATCTCTACCATGTTCGGCGATGGGCTGCATCCTCGGCATCGAGAGTTCCTGCGACGAGACCGCCGCCGCGGTGGTCGACGGCGACCTGCGCGTGCGCGCGAGCGTGGTCGCGTCGCAGCACGAGCTCCATCGGGAGTACGGCGGGGTCGTGCCCGAGATCGCAAGCCGCGCCCATCTCGAGCGCATCGTCCCCGTGATCGAGCGGGCTCTGTCGGAAGCGGGGGTTTCGCTCGGCGAGATCGACGGCATCGCGGCGGGCGTGCGGCCCGGGCTGATCGGAAGCCTGCTCGTCGGCGCGAGCGCAGCGAAGGGGCTCGCGTGGGCGCGCGGCGTGCCGTTCCACGCGATCGACCACGTCGCGGCGCATCTCTTCGCCGGTCTCCTCCGCGGGCGCGACGACGAGCCTGCGGGCGGGACGGACGCGCCGCTTCCGGCGCTCGGGCTCGTCGTCTCGGGCGGGCACACGAGCCTCTTCCGGGTGGCGAGCGCGATCGAGTGCACGCTCGTCGGCCGCACGATCGACGACGCCGTCGGCGAAGCGCTCGACAAGGCGGCGGCGATGCTCGGGCTTCCGCATCCCGGCGGACCGAATCTCGAGCGCCTCGCGGAGGCGGGCGACGCGCACGCGCTGCGCTTTCCGCTTCCGCAGCTTCCGAACCCGCTCGATTTCTCGCTCTCCGGCCTGAAGACCAAGCTCCTCTACGAGATCCGCGGCGTGCCGCAGGGGCGCGGCGCCTCGAGCAGTTTCGCGCGGACGGTCGAGGATCTGCCATCGCAGCGGCGCGCGGATCTCGCGGCGAGCTTCCAGCGCGCGGCGGTCGCGCAGGTGCTCGACCGCCTCGCGCGCGCGGCCGAGATCCATCCCGTGCGCGGCGTGTTCGTCGGTGGCGGCGTCGTCGCGAACCGCACGCTTCGACGGGAACTTTCCGCGTGGGCGATGGAGCGCGGCGTCGCGCTCGTCGTTCCCGAGCCTCGGCACTGCGCAGACAACGCGGCGATGATCGCGGGCTACGCGCAGCTGCGCCGCGCGCTCGGCGACACGGGCGACGATCTCTCGGTGCCGGCCGAGGCGGTGTCGCGGCTTGCGCGCGGCGAACCGGTCGTGCGCGGCGGATCGGGCGCGAAGCGCGTACAGTGAGCGGGCGGCGCGCGCCGAAGACTCGATGAACACGAACCCACGCGAATCGACCGGAGTGCAGGCGGAGGCGGCCATCCTCGTGGGTGTCCGCGTCCGCGGTTCGCGCATGGACCACGAGAATCCGCTCGGCGAACTCGCGGCGCTCGCGGAGACCGCGGGCGCGCGCGTCGTCGGCGAGCTCGTGCAGAACCGCGAGGCGCCGACGGGGCGCACCTATCTCGGCAAGGGAAAGGTCGAGGAACTCGCGGCGATGGTCGCCGAACTCGGCGCGCGCGTCGTCGTCTTCGACAACGAGCTTTCCCCGTCGCAGATCCAGGAGCTCGAGAAGGAAGTCAAGGTCAAGGTCATCGACCGGAGCGAACTGATCCTCGACATCTTCGCGAACCGCGCCACGACCCGCGAGGCGCAGCTCCAGGTCGAGATCGCGCAGCTCGAGTACACGGCGCCGCGCCTGCGCGCGATGTGGTCGCACCTCGGGCAGGTGACGGGCGGCTCGCCCGTCGGCGTCGGCACGCGCGGCCCGGGCGAGCAGCAGCTCGAGATCGACCGCCGCATCGTGTCGCGGAAGCTCGTCGCGTTGAAGCGCGAGCTCGAGGAAGTCCAGGTCCGCAAGCGCCGCGAGGTCGCGGAGCGGCGCGCCGAGCACTTCACGGTCGGCATCGTCGGCTACACGAACGCGGGCAAGAGCACGCTCTTCAACGCGCTGACGCGCGGCGGCGCCTACGCGGCCGACAAGCTCTTCGCCACGCTGATGACGCGCGTCGAGCGCTGGAACATCGGCGGCGCGAACGCGGTGCTCCTTTCGGACACCGTCGGGTTCATCCGCGACCTGCCGCACCACCTCGTCGCGAGCTTCCGCGCCACGCTCGAGGACGCCGTGCACGCGCACGCGCTCCTGATCGTCCTCGACGCGAGCGACCGCACCGCGCCGATGCAGCTCGAGACCGTGCGCGAGGTGCTCGACGAGATCGGCGCGAACACGCAGCCGCGGTTCCTGCTCCTCAACAAGGTCGATCGGATCGCTTCGATGCGGCCCGACGAACGCGCGTCGCTGCGCACCATCGAGGAGTGGCAGGAGAAGGAGCCCGGGGCGCTCTCGATCAGCGCGCTCGACGGGAGCGGGTTCGAGGATCTGCGCACGCGCATCCTCGCGCTGGTGACAGGCGGCGTGCGCGTGCGGCGCATCACGGTGCCGATCGCGAGCGCGCGCCTGATCGACGCGATCGAGAAGCGCTGCAGCGTTCGGGAGCGCGAGTACGGCGACGACTCCGTCACGCTCGTCGCCGAGATCGGCGACCGCCAGATCGAGGCGCTCCTGCCGCTCGGCGAACCGTTCCTCGTCGACGGCGAGGATCCCCGCCCGAAGCGCGGCGGGTGGGGCGCGGGCAAGCGGCGCGCGCCGCATCTCGTCGAGCCGGAGGAGGACGTTCTCGGCGGGCGTTGACGCGGGGCATGCGCGTCACGCGAAGATGGAGCGCGCGAGGCCGACCGCTTTCGAAGTTCCCGCGCGCACGGCGCCTTCGCGCAGGAAGAGAAGCGGCCCCGAGCCCCTCGTCATCGGCCAGTAGACGGCCATGCGCGACTGGTTGCGCATTGCGCCTGCCCAGAACCCGTCGCCGCCCCGGCCATACGCCACGAGTTCGCCGACGCGCGGGCGCTTGTCCCAGCGCTCGATGTGCGACCCGAGCAGCGCGGTCGCGAAAGGTTCGACCGCGCCGGAGCTGCCGCACACGACGATGATGTTCTCGCCGCGCGGCATGAACTGGGTGAAGGCCTTGCGCAGCGCGTTCTGGAAGCGGGGGACGTGGTTGTCGAACGCCGCGGCGAGGTCGGCGACCAGTTCGGTGGTGCCCGCCGCGGACGGCGCGATCACCCGGAGCCGCGCGACCGTGCGGTTCTCTTCGTCCTTGATCGACAGCTCCTCGCCGATCGACGCCTGTTCGAGGAACGGAAAGGCCTCCGCAAGCGCGTGCTGGAGCGCGCGGCCGCGGAGGTTCCGCGCGAGCGAAAGCGCGACGACGAGCCCGCGGCGGACCTGCTCGAGCGACCGCCATGCCTGCGGCACGACGATCGCAGCGTCGCGTTGCGCGGGCTGCGGGGCGCGCTTCACGTGGACGTGGAGCGCGGCTCCGTCGCGCCTCGCGAGAAAGTCGACGCGCTTGCCGGACGGCGTCGCGGCCTCGCGCTCGATCGCGCAGCCCGCGTCGAGCAGGCGCTGCGCGACCATGATCTCCGCGCACACGGTGCGCATCGCATCGAGGGCGAAAGCGGTCGGCTCGGCCTGTGCGAGCGACCCGGAGAGGCTGTCGAGGTCGCGGCGGAACCCACGAAGGAGCCGAGGATCGGCGAGACCGCGCCACGCCGCGTCCGAGCGCGCCGCGTGACGCGCGAGTTCGGCCACCAGCGGCCGCAGCGCGTCGAGTTCGGTGTGGCGCCTCGCCATGGGCGGTTTATCGGGTTTCAGGCGCGACCTTGCAAGCCGCGCGACCGGCGCGCGCCCGTCCACGGTGCGCATCGTGCGGGCTGCGCGGGCCTGGACGCGCAGCTTTCGCCCAACTTCGGGCGCACGGGCAACGATCGACGCGTCGTGGGTCGACATCACTCCCGAAGGAGAACGACGCGATGCGGATCGGCGAAATACTCGTCCGTATGAAGGTGCTGACCACCGAGCAGGTGGAGGCGGTTCTCGCCGAACAGGCGGAGACCCACGAGCCCTTCGGAACCATTGCCGAGCGGCTGTTCGAGGTGCCCTCCGAGCTCATCGAGAGGGCATGGATCGAGCAGACGCAGGCGCGCGCAACCGAGTTCAGGGCCGACCGCGGCATCGAGGACGACGCGCGCGTGCTCGTCGTCCGCCGCCAGGCCTGGCAGTTCGGGATCGTGCCGCTTCGGCTCGATGACGGCTACCTCGTCGCGGCGACCAGCCGGCGGCTTCTGCCGCGCGCGGTGCGGTTCGCGACCCGCGTCCTCGGACTGCCCGTCCAGTTCGAGATCTCCGACGACGAGACGCTCGCGCATCTTCTGGCGCATCAGTACCCGATGCGCGGCATGGACAAGACCGTCCTCGACGGGACCCTCGTCGCCGGACTGTTCCCGCGAGAGGCCGCATGAACGGGGCCTGAGAGGCCCCCAGGCAGGCGGCCCGGTTGGCTTGACATGCGCGCGTCTTCGGCTACGCTTCCCGACCTGCCCGAAGGGGCGGGAGCGCCAACTTAGCTCAGTTGGTAGAGCATCGCATTGAAAATGCGAGTGTCCCCGGTTCAAGTCCGGGAGTTGGCATGAGACGACCCAGACCCGCGTAAGCGGGTCTGCGTCGTTTTCGACCCGCGAAAGCGGGTCTGCGTCGTTTTCGACCCGCGAAAGCGGGTCTGCGTCGTTTTCGACCCGCGTAAGCGGGTCTGCGTCGTTTTCGACCCGCGTAAGCGGGTCTGCTTCGCAACCGACCGCTTCGCTACGCCAGTTGCTCCCCGACGAGACGCAGCGGGATCGGCCGGCCGAGGTGCTCGCGGCGGATCGTCAAGCGTCCCGCGGCGCGCTCCTCCTCGAGCGCACCGAGCAGGTTCTCGACCAGCCACAGGCGCAGCGGCCGCGATCCGTCGTACGCGACGAGCCCGCCGCTTCCGGCCCGCGACGCGCGCTCGAGGCGCGACCAGTGGCGGCGCGTCCAGGTGAGCGCGAGCGTCTCGGGAAGCCGCGAGAACGCAGCGCGCGTCATGGAGGGCTCGGCGAAGATCCAGAGTTCGTTCCACGCGTTCGCGCGGCCAAGGCAGCATGCGGTCGCGACAGCGAGGTCGGCGACGCACGCGACCGGCTTCAGGTAGTTGCCGCGCGCAAGCTGCGGCTCGCACAGCGCCCGGGCGTGCTCGACAAGATCGTCGCCGCCGACGCGGTAGCGAGCAGCGAGCGGCGCAGCCTCGCGGAACAGCGCGCGCAGCAGCGTGCGGCGGTAGTCGTCCCAGTCGCGCGTGAGTTCGATCTCGGGCCGTGCATCGCGGAGCGATGCGCGTGCGCGCGGAGCGCGTGCCGTGCGAGGCTTCGAATCCGTTTCGTCGACGCGTGCGCCAACATCCCGCGCGCACGACTCTCCATGTCGATCGTTGTTCATCAATCAGTGCCCTGCGTCGGATCCAACCGACGCGGGCAATGTAGCGCGACTCGATTTTCGTGCCGCGCCCGCGAGTCAAAAACAGAAATTTCCCCGACTCGCGATTCTCAGACGGAGCGCACGTCGATCGATCCGAGAAGCGAGTCGCGACGATCGCGGAGCGCGCCGAACTTCGCGCGCCACTCGTCGAGTCGCGCGCGATCGAACGCAAGAGAGACGATCTGCTCTTCGGCGTCCGCCTCGACGAGCCGCACTCCGAGCGGATCGATCGCGACGGATCCGCCCGCGTAGACGTGGCTTGGGTCGGTCCCGCAGCGGTTCGCCGCGAACACGTACGCCTGGTTCTCGATCGCGCGTGCGACCAGAAGCGCCCGCCAATGCTCATGGCGCACGCTCGGCCACGCCGAACCTAGGGTGAACACCTCCGCGCCGGCACGCGACGCGAGTCGCCAGAGTTCAGGGAAGCGGAGGTCGTAACAGATGAGCGGACAGACCTTTGCCGCGCCGATGTCGAGCACGACGAGGTCGGTGCCGACGACGAAGGCGTCGCGCTCGCTCGGAAAGAGGAAGTTCTTCCGATAGATCGCGCGCACCGAACCGCTCGGATCGGCGATCGCGACGCTGTTGGCGATGCGCCCGTCGCCGGCGTGCTCTCCAAATCCCGCCTGGACCCACACTTGGTGTCGGCGGGCGAGCGAGGAGATCCAGTCGACCGAGCCGACGACGGCCCGCAGCGCGTCGGCGTTCGACGTCCACCCCGTCTCGCACATCTCGGGAAGCACGGCGAAGTCGCCCGCGGAAGGAGCGAGTCGGACAAGCATGGATTCGATGCGGCGACGGTTCTCGGCAGCGTCGAGCCAGACGGGAGCGGTCTGCACGGCGTGAAAGCGCATGCAAGCAGCGTAGCGGGGCCACCGACTCCCACACCCGCGGCCCAGCAGACGAAAGCCCGCTCGCGCGCGACATGCACGCGTCCGTATCGCCCCTCAAACGTCCGTATCGCCCCTCAAACGTCCGTATCGCCCCTCAAACGTTCGTATCGCCCCTCAAACGTCCGTATCGCCAAAGGCGGCTGCCGCAGCAGCCGCCGCTCAATCCTCGGCGGCTGCCGCAGCAGCCGCCGCTCAAACGTTCGTATCGCCAAAGGCGGCTGCCGCAGCAGCCGCCGCTAAAAGAAAGGGAGACCAACGGGGATCGAACCCGCGACAGCCGAAACCACAAT
>JBIKWD010000172.1:0-6924 GCA_044356505.1 Phycisphaerales bacterium | reverse complement strand
CTTCGCTTCGCTCCGCGCTCGTCGACGACGGAGCGCAGCGAAGTCGGAGCGGAAGGTTCGCGCAGCCGGAAACGTATCGTGTGGCACTATCCCCCTGCGCAGCAGGGGGTAGTGGCGGCCTCGCACGCGCCGTGTGCGCCCAGCCTGCAGGCTGGAAGCCTGGCGCGCGTTCGATGCCGCCATCACCAGAGGTGATGCCACACGTCGTTGAGCGCTCGCCGCTGCGGCGGCTCGCTTTGGTGCTGGGGGTGCGCTTCGCTCCGCGCTCGTGATGGAGCGCTCGCCGCTGCGGCGGCTCGCTTTGGTGCTGGGGGTGCGCTTCGCTCCGCGCTCGATCATGCGCGCGCTCGAGGCCGTTCACCGGCGCTTGCGGCTTCCGTGCTTCTGGTACACAGCCTTCGCCTCGGTGCGCGCCTCGCTCGTCGCGCGAAGGCCGTAGAGGCGCTCCTGCGCAAAGCGGTACGCCGCGCGGTGCTCGACGATCGGTGCGGGATAGTCGGTGCCGATGCGGCACTGAATCATCGCCTGATAGAGCGGTGGCATCGTCTCTGGCTCCGCGAGGTGTTCGTCGGGCACCGCCGCGAGTTCAGGTACCCACTTCCGGATGAACACGCCGCTCGGATCATGGTCCTCGACCTGCTTGCGCGGCGAATAGATGCGCAGCGTGTTGATGCCCGTCGTGCCCGACTGCATCTGGATCTGCGGATAGTGGATTCCCGGCTCGTAGTCGAGAAACTGCCGCCCAAGCCACGGCGCGAACATGCGCCAGTCGAGCCACAGATGGTGGCTCGCGAAGCTCACGAGCATCGCGCGCATGCGGAAGTTGATCCACCCGGTCGCAACGAGCGCGCGCATGCATGCATCGACCATCGGATAGCCCGTGCGGCCCTGCTGCCACGCCGAAAGCCGCGCGGCCGCGAGGTCCGCGTCGAGCCCGTCGCGCAGGTTCTCGCACGAACGCGCCATGCACATCGACTCGATCGCGGGCTCGTCCTCGAGCTTCTGGATGAAGTGGCAGTGCCATGAAAGCCGCGAAAGGAAGCTCTTGATCGAGCCGCGCCAGAGCGCGACATCCTCCGGGGAGAGGCCTTCGGTCGCGACCCGTGCCGGTTCGCCGAGCTGTGCGAGCCGCCGCTTCGCGCCTTGGTACGCGCGCCGCACCGACATCGTGCCCCATGCCAGATGCGGTGAGAGCCGCGAGCACGAGTCCCACGCGAGGACGGGCGAACCCATCGTCTGCCGATACTCGCGGCCGCGCTCGAGCAGGAACGAGGTGAGCAGCGCGCCCGCCTCGCGCTCGCCGCCGCGCTGGCGCAGCACCGCGCGCGTGTCGGGGCCGAGACCGAGCTCGGCGACGATCTCGCACGACTCCCGCGGCATGCGCGGCTCGTCGGGCGCGATGAGCGCGTCCGGCGCCGCGAATCGCGGGCGCTCCATGTGCGCCTCCCAGCGCGCGGCCCAGCCGTCGCGCCCCGGATTCGGCCGCAGCACGCCGTGCTGCTTGAACTCGCGGAACGCGATCCCACGCTTCCTGCACCAGCGCGCCACGCGGATATCGCGCGCGTAGGTTGCTGCGTTTCCAGTCTCCTCATGTGCGAGAAGCGCGGTGATCGGCTCGCGCGCGTGGAGTTCGCCGAGGATGTCGGTCATCTCGCCGACGCGATACGCGACGGCGCCGCCGCGCGCTCGGAGCGCAACATCGAGTTCCGCAAGCGACTCGAGGTAGAACGCGAGGTGCGACGGATCCGCATCGGGCGCAAGCCAGACCTCGGGTTCGAACGCCGCGAGCGCGATCATCGGCCTGCCGTCGAGCGAGCATTCCGCCGCTGCATGCGCGAGCGGCGCATGGTCGTCGAGCCTGAGATCGCGCTTGAGCCAGACGATGTTCACGCCGAAGGTTCGTCGGCCGCGGCGCTTCCGATGCGCAGGGCGCTCAGATGTCCTTCTTCAGCTGCGCGGCGTCGAGCTCGCGCTCGGTCGGGATCGCGAGGAACCCGACAAGCGGCGCGTCGGCCGCCGTCTGGATCTGCACGAGCCGGATCGGCGTCGGCGGGTAATAGCGCAGCAGGCCGCCGGGGAAGGGGCCCTCGCCGCGGACATCCCAGAACTCGCCGAGCGGAATGCGAAGCGTCTGGCCCGCGGCCAGCGCATCGATGCGCTTCATGTAGCGCTGGTTGAGCCAGAGGTCGAAGTTCGACCAGCTCTCGACGGTCGCGTTCACGATGAGCATCGCGTCGCCGTCGTTGAAGACCTGCACTTCCGCGACGCGCTCCTGAGGCAGGTTCGCCGGATACGAGCGGGTGGCCTTCGTGGGCTCGTAGCGCGTCGTCTCGCAGCCAAGAAGGAAGGCAGCGGCACCGAGTGCGGCGGCGGGGAAAAGAGTGGAGCGGGTCGCGCGTTCCATCGGGGCAATGTAGCAGGGGAGCGAACGCGCATATGCCGGCAACCCGCGGCCGTTGCGCTCCTCGAGACGGGTTCCCGCCTGTGCGTCGCGGTCGGCGCTAACCTTCTTCGGTTGAGAGAGCCGATGCGCGACCGCGTCATCATCGTGATCCTCGCCGTGATTCCGTGCCTCCTCGCAGGAGGGTATGTGCTTACCCAGCGTTCGGTGCACGACGCGATTGTCCGCCGATCGGAGGCTGCAATCCGCGAGGCCCGCGAGCGTCGGGAGCGTGAGGCACGAACGGGCATTCGGGAACTACCACCGATCGCTCCGAGGGAGAGCGAGGATCTTTCGCCTCTCGAGGAGCTCGAGTGGCTCGTCGAGTCAGGGTTGATTTCCCGGGACTCCGTGGAGAGGGCTCATCTCACGTTCAACATCGCGCCGAAGGTCGTGCCGATCTCCTTCGGCGCGGCATTCGGACTGTGGGCCGCAGCCGTGATCAGATGGACCGTGAAGCGGCGGGCGCACGCGCCTGTCTCGGTTTCCATCGAGCCAGCCGCGAGAGCGGCTCCGACGCGGCGTGTCTCGCGTCTCGCAGTCGTGCATCTGCTCGGACTCGCGCTCTGCGCGCTCGGTCTCTGCGGCGCGGCGCTCGTCGCCGCCGATCTCAACGCATACTGGTATCGGGCGACCGCTCTTCCGCGGGACGTGGGCTCGGACGGCATGGTGACCATCGGTCAGGCCGTCCGCGCGGGACTGGCGCCGGCGTTCGCCGTGATGGCGTTTGCGCTCGGCATCCCACTGGTCCTGCGTGGGAGGCGCATGCAGCCGTTTGTTCGGCTCTCTCGGGCCCGCGCACTGCCGCTCGCCGTTGCGGCGTGCGGCGCAGCGTGGATCGTCTTCTCGGTCGCGAGCCTCGCGATGTACGACGCGCGGTGGCGAAACCAGACGCTCATCGGAGGCGTGGATCCGTACAGGCCCGGGTACTTCGAGACCCAGATCGGCAGCGCAGGCCTCACGCGGCTCGGCCTGCCGCTCGGGGTCGGGCTCGTCATGCTCGGCGTGACCGGGAGTCTCATCGCGCCGGCGCTCTTGCGTCGCCGCCCGGGCTTCCTCTCCGGCGCGACCGAGTGCGTCGACTGCGCGCAGCCGCTGCTTGCGGGCCAGACGACCTGCCCCGAGTGCGGATGCGGGCATGCGCCGCGCTCGACGGGCGCGGCCGCGCGATGACCAGCAAGCCCGGATCTTCAAACCCGCGATCTACAAACCCGCCGCCTTCGCGCACGACGCGATGAGTTCCCGCACGCGTGCCGCTGCGAGGCCGAGCTCCGCGTTCCGCGCGAGTCATGCGGCCTCGCATCGACAGTTCCGATCTCATACGAAAATCAGGCGGAATCGCTTGCATGTCCCGCGGGGGGGTACATTGCAAGTGCAAAGGCCGTGCGCGACGCGCGCGTCGTGCGTCGCGGTTGGTGGACTGAGTGGACGGCTTGATTGCCCGGGCAAGCGGCTCGGGCCCGGCGAAGACTGGGAAAACTCGACGAAAGGAAGACGACATGAGAAATCGTGGAAGCGTGTCGAGGTGTGCGATCGTGGTGCTCTGCGTGGCGGCGCTCGGCATGCTCGGCATGGACGGGCAGGACTCGGGGCCGTTGGTGACGCCGGCGAAGCCGGCAAACGTCCTCCCGGGCGTCGAGCCAGTGTCTGACCCTGCTTCGCCGACCCAGTACGGCGGAGACGAATGGACGGGTTGGAAGTGCAAGCAGGTGACGGAGTGCCCGAAGTCTTATCTGATCGGATGGGATAGAAACTACATAGGTTGCTACCGAATCCTGGGCCTTGGTTGCGGCGGCGAGTGCAAAGAGTGCTCTGGCAACCCGCATGTTCAGTACGACGCATGCGTGGAGGAGCCGAATCAAGTGTGCGGCCCGCAGGGCGGGGGGTCCTACACAAACCAGATTCCATGTGGCAAGATCGTGTACAAGGAATGCGAGTACAGCTGGAGCGCTGCAGCCGGATCTCACACGACGCCGAACAGCTGCTACTGCACCGGGGAAAGCAGGGTGTCGCTTGACAACTGCTACGTCGCGGAGTGTGGTCGCAACCCATGAATGCATCGCCGGACATGTTGCGGGGCGTCGCTGGCGTAGTGCCACGTCGCAGAGTGCGGTCGGTGAAGTCGGCGCGCCGTTCGGGATTGGCTGCGGTCCTCATCGGACTCTCCACGCTGCTTCTGGCGACTGCGTCCTTCGATCCTGCGCTCGCGACCATTCAAGACGAAGCGCTGGAGCCGGCGCAGAAGGAGTCCGGCGCTGCGCGGACCTTCGAGGCCTCGCTTGCCGCTCTCCACGCCTACGAAGCATCGCTCCCGAGTCTGGCGTGGCATCAGACTATGCAGCAGTTCCCCGTGAAGGAGCGGCGCTCTGAGCGGAAGGTCGCGACATGGAATGCTGAGCTCGCATTCTCGCGTGATGGGCGCTGGCAGGCCGTTGTCGAGCAGTCAGCCCAGAGCGATGTCTGCTACTTCGATGGGAACTGGATTCACGCAAGAAGCGCTGGCGAGAACTCACGGGTCATCCGCGCCCACCAGACGACGGAGGTCCACCACTATCTACTTACGCCGCATATGTTCGTGACCGGAGGTCGATTTCACGGAG
Organism: Phycisphaerales bacterium; assembly: GCA_044356505.1. Taxonomy (GTDB): domain Bacteria; phylum Planctomycetota; class Phycisphaerae; order Phycisphaerales; family SM1A02; genus QWPT01. Next base: position 1,884 of record JBIKWD010000172.1, on the reverse strand, counting down.
GCACATCGCCGTTCCTGCATATGTTGAGCGACGATCTGGAAGGGCTTCAGGAGACGGAGGTCGATGACTCGGGGGTCGATCATCGCGGCTCCCGCGTTGTTCGCTTGTCAGGATCGCGAATGCGAGGTGACAAGTGGGTTCGGATCGAGGCCACGCTCGACGCTGAGCGGGGCTACATGCCGACCTCCGTTGTGGTGGTCGACGAGCTCTCCGGGGTGGTGCGGCAGGAGTATCGCGTGACCTCTGCCGAACGGATCGGCGAGATCTGGATTCCGACCGAGGGCACGCGGTGGGTATTTACGCTTGAGCCGACGGAGTTCGCTCTCGCCCTCGCAACGACCCCGGAAGGCGCCCAGCTCGAGAAGGATCTTGAGGCTTGGAAGCAAAGCACTGGACTGGATCTCGGGAAACGCGCTGATCGAAGGCGTCTCGCGGCGAAACTGACACAACTTGCGGGCGGACCGGTCTTTAAGGGAAAGCCTACGGGTGGCATCGAGCGCGAGACATTCCGCGCCTGGAACTTCCGCGTGCTCGACGACGCGCTCGCTGCGGAACTGCTGAGGCCGCCGTTCGACGAAGGCGACAAGGTGTTCGACTCGCGGACGCGGGAGATCTGCTACTGGCGCGGCGGGAAGCTGGTGAAGGAGGACGGAACGCCCGTGGTGCTCGATGCGGCTGCAGCTGCGAAGCCTGCGGCGTCGGAACCGAAGCCGGCATCGCCGTCGCCGCCGCCACAGCAGCCACCGGAAGCCACGCCCGCGCCGAAGCCGCAAGCCGAGAACGCGAAGCCGTAGGAGGAACGATGCGATCGATGAGGAACCGATGCGCCGTGCGCCATGCGCGCGGAGCGATGTCTGCTTGCCTGTGCGTGCTGCTCGCGGCCGCGGGCTCAAACCTCGTCGGATGCGGCGAGCGCGGGCAACCCACCGCTCCGGCGGTGGCGTCCGAGACGGCTGCACCTCTGCTCGAGATCACGGGTGACGACGAGTTCCGCGGCACCTTCGCCGAGGGAGAAGGCGTGCGCCGCGTCGTCACTGTCCGGAACCGCGGCAGCGAGGCCTTGACGCTCGCGATCCCGGCGAAGAGCTGCGCGTGCGTGAAGTCGGAGCTTGCGAGCGGCACGCTCGCGCCTGGGGAGTCGACGACACTGTCATTCGAGGCTCCCGCGTCGATCGCGCAGTTCGGAGGCGACGAGGTGACGCACTGGGTCGCCCTAGCGGCGATGGGACCCTCGTCCTCGGAGCCGGTCGACCTTGCGCGGCTTCCGTTGCGTTTCCGCTCGGCGCGCGACTGGCGCGCGGTGCCAGGCACGCTTGAGGCGATCGCATCGGTTGGTAAACCCTTCGAGATCGAGGCGTTCATTCACTCCGCGTCGGGGCTCGAGATCGAGGACTTCCGCGTCGGTTCATGCACCATCGCAGGTGTCGAGGGCCGCGCCGAGCGGATCGGTCCGTCGCTCTGGCGGGTCGTGATGTCGGGACGGCTCGACTCGGTCGGCCTCCACGAGGGCTATCTTGAGGTCGAGCCGTTGTATCGGAAGGGACAGCGGTTCAGCTTTCCGGTGACGCTTCGCACCGAGGCCGTCGCGCGGTGCAAGCCCGCTGGAGTCGTGATTGAAGGCACGGCTGCGACGGAGTTCCGAGTGGCGGATCTGCCAGAAACGCGCCGAGGTGCGCCCCTCCACGCAATGGTGTCGCCGCCGAACGATCGCATCACGATCTCCGCCGTGGAGGGCGCGCAGTCGACCGTGTTCGAGATTCGCACCACCGCGCTCGACGCCGACTACGGCGGAGCGGTCGAGGTTCGCGACAACAACGGCGTGCTTGTCGCGCGCGTGCCGCTCGCCGTGTTCCGCGGGCGGTGAGCTCGACTTACAACCCCGCC
>JBIKWD010000171.1:0-6945 GCA_044356505.1 Phycisphaerales bacterium | reverse complement strand
TCCGTCAGACAGAGCCTAGTCGCTGGATCTGGGGCTCTAGCTCTGGCGCGCGGTTTCGGAGAGCCGGCGGACGAGATCGAACGCGGCGAGCGGCGTCAGCGTGTTGACATCGATCCTGCGCAGTTCCCCCACCAGCGGATGTTCGACATACTCGGTGAAGAGCGAGAGCTGCGGCGTCGCGGCGTGCGATTGCGCGCGCGGTGCCTCCGCGACCCTCCGCACGCGTCCCGCCAGCGCATCCGTCACCTCGACCGTGCCGAGGAGTTCGAGCACTTCCTTCGCGCGGGCGACCGTCTCGCGCGGCAGGCCGGCGAGGCGCGCCACGTGGATGCCGTAGCTCCGGTCGGTGCGCCCCGGCACGATCTTGTGGAGGAACACGACCTCGTCGTTCCACTCCCGCACCGAGACGTGCAGGTTCGTGACGCGCGGCAGCGTGTCCGCAAGCTGCGTGAGCTCGTGGTAGTGCGTCGCGAACAGCGTGCATGCGCCGCGCGCCGCGAGCGTCTCGGTGATCGCCCACGCGAGGCTCAGGCCGTCGAGCGTGCTCGTGCCGCGGCCGATCTCGTCGAGGATCACGAGACTCCGTGCGGTCGCGTGGTGCAGGATGTTCGCGGTCTCCGTCATCTCGACCATGAAGGTCGACTGGCCCGAATGGATCTCGTCTGCGCTTCCGATGCGCGTCAGGATCGCGTCGAGGACGCCGATCTCGGCCTTCGCGGCCGGCACGAAGCTGCCGACGTGCGCAAGGAGCGCGATGAGCGCGACCTGGCGGATGTAGGTGCTCTTTCCTGCCATGTTCGGGCCGGTGATGAGCGCGAGGGTGGGCGACGACGCGGCGTCGCCTCCGAGTACCGTGTCGTTCGGCACGAAGCTCGACGCAAGCGTGCGGTCGAGCACGGGGTGACGGCCGCCCTCGATCGCGATGCCCGGCGTCGCGGCGATCGTCGGGCGCGTCCAGCGCTGCCGTCGCGCGATCCCCGCGAGGCATGAGAGCGCGTCGAGTTCACCCGCGCGCTCGCCGAACGCGACGATCGCCGCGAGGTGCGACGCCACGTCGGCCAGGAGCCGCGTCCACAGCTCCTTCTCGCGCTCGACGGCGCGGGCGTCGGCGCGCAGCACCTTCTCCTCGAACTCCTTGAGCTCGGGCGTGATGTAGCGCTCCGCGTTGCGCAGCGTCTGCTTGCGCGTGAAGGTCGCGGGCGCCTTGGCGCTGTTCGCAGCCGAAAGCTCTATGTAGTAGCCGAAGACCGAGTTGAACCCGACCTTGAGCGACGCGATCCCGGTCGAGGCGGCCAGATCCTCCTGGTACTTCGCGAGCCACGCGCTCGAATCGCGCTGAAGAAGGCGCGTCTCGTCGAGCTCGAGGTCGTATCCGTCGGCGAACACGCCGCCCTCGCGAAGGTGCGTGGGCGCATCGCGCCTGATCGCGCGGGAAAGATGCTCGGCGAGCGGTGCGAGCACAGGCGCCACGCGCGCGAGTTCGGCGCAGTCGGCCGCGAACGCGGCGCTCGGCGCGAGCGTGTCGGCGAGCGGGCGGATCGCGGCGAGCGACCGCGCGAGCGCGAGAAAGTCGCGCGGGGTCGCGCGCCCGAGCGCGGCGCGGCCCGCGATGCGCGCGACATCCTGGAGTTCACCGAGCTGCGCGAGCACGGCGTCGGCGAAGCGTTCGTCGGCCGCGAGCGCAGCCACGCGGTCGAGGCGCGCGTCGATCGCGTCCTTCGTCGCGAGCGGATAGCAGAGCCAGTCGCGCACGAGGCGGCGGCCCATCGGGGTCGCAGCGCCGTCGAAGATCGAGAGCAGGCTGCCTTCGGTCGCGCCCGTCCGCAGCGTGCGCTCGATCTCGAGCGCGCGCAGCGTGGTGGCGTCGACCCCGAGATGCTCGCCGCGCACGACGCGTCGTGGCGGCAGAAGGTGCGGTATGCGGCCCGTCGCCTGGTCGGTCGCCTGGGTCTCGAGCGCGTAGCGCAGGATCGCACCCGCCGCCGCGATCGCCGGGTCGCCCTTCGCGAAGCCGAACCCCTCGAGCGAACGGACGCCGAACTGCGACGTGAGCGCGTCGTAGGCGTCTTCCGCGCGGAAGTACCAGCCTTGCCGTGCCGTCAACGCAAGCCCGCGCGCGGCGAGCCGCGCGAACTCGGGGTTCACCGCGCCGTCGCGCTCCTCGGGATGCACGATCTCGCTCGGCGAAAGGCGCGCGATCTCGTCGCCGAGGAGCGCGATCGGCGACGAGTGCACGGTGAACGCGCCGGTCGAGACCTCGATCGCTGCCAGATGCGCCTCGGCGCCGTCGATCGCGATCGCGACGACCCGGTTCGCGCAGCCTGCCTCGAGAAGGGTCTCGTCGACGAGCGTGCCAGGGGTGAGGACGCGCGTCACCGCGCGCTCGATCACGCCCTTCGCGTCCTTCGGGTCCTGCATCTGCTCGCAGACCGCGACGCGGTGGCCCATCGCGACGAGCCGGCGGATGTAGCCTTCCGCCGAGTGGAAGGGCACGCCCGCCATCGGCAGGCCCTTCGTGCGTTCGGTGAGCGTGATCGAGAGGAGCTTGTGCACGAGCACCGCGTCGCGCCCGAACATCTCGTAGAAGTCGCCGAGCCGGAAGAAGAGGATGCAGTCAGGATGCGCCTGCTTGAACCTCGCGTACTGCCGCATGGCGGGTGTCGCGAAGTGGGGGTTCTTCGCAGGGTCCGCCCAACTCGTGTCGCGGGGGTTCGCGGGTTCGAAGATGGCTGGGATCTCGGCCACGGGAGACGCAGTAGAAGGGAGAGCAGGGGTGGCGAGAAGGGCTTTCGAGGCAAAAATGGCTGTCGGCAGGTGACTTTGCAGCGGCGGGGGAGCGTGCTACAATCTCCGCCCTCCCATGGGGTGGTAGCTCAATTGGGAGAGCGCCTCGGTCGCATCGAGGAGGTTGTGAGTTCGATCCTCATCCACTCCACTTAGACGCAGCAGGGCCCGCATTTGCGGGCCCTGCTGCGTCTAAGTGGAGTCGTGATTTGAGCGCTCGCAACCTGCTTCGCGACTTGCTCGCCCCGGTGCTGCGGCCGCCGGTGGCGGCCTCGGGAGGGTGTTCGAGCGCGTGCGGCCCGCTATCCTCTCCGCTTCAATGCCAATCCCAGCTCTTCTCGCTCACGATCCCGCCGCGACCGGTTCGATCTCGCCCGGCTGGCTCATCGTCATCTACTGCGTGCTGGTCGGCCTCGCCTCGCTCGGCGGCGGCGCCCTCGCGGCAAGCATCAAGCTGACCCACCGCAAGCTGCAGTTCGCGCTGAGCTTTGTCGGCGGGACCATGCTCGGCGTGGGTCTCTTCCACCTGCTGACCCACGCTGTGATCATCGCGCTCGAGACCGCTCCCGCCACGGCAGGCGGAGGGCTTTCGCACGGACTGCTGCACGGCGCCCTCGACGGGGTCATGCTCGCGCTCGTGCTCGGATTCGTGGCGATGTTCCTGCTCGAGCGGTTCTTCCACTTCCACCAGCACGAGACGCCCGAGCAGGCCGGCCATCACGACTGCTGCGACGATGGATGCGACGCACACGACCACGGCAAGGGCGGTCACTCGCACGCGTCGCGCGGCAAGGGAAAGAAGAGCCAGCTCGGATGGATCGGAGCAGCGATCGGCCTGACGATGCACAGCATCCTCGAAGGCGTCGCGCTCGGGGCGGCTGTCCTCGCGGCGACGGCCCACGACCACGGCGGCATGGTCGCCGGACTCTCGACCTTCCTCGTGATCCTCCTTCACAAGCCGTTCGACGGGATCACGGTGTCCATGCTCGTGCGCGCGGCGGGACGCCCCGCGGGCTTCGCCCACTTCGTCAATCTCCTCTTCTCGCTGGTGGTTCCGGTCGGTGCGGCGGTGGTCTGGTTCGGCGTGTCGGAAGGCGGGATGGAGATCCTGCCGTTCGCGCTCGCGTTCAGCGCAGGCACGTTCATCTGCATCGCCTCGAGCGATCTCCTGCCCGAGCTGCAGTTCCACCGCCACGACCGCATCGGTCTGTCGGCGTCGCTGCTCGTCGGCCTTGCGCTTGCGGGCACGATCGCGCGGCTCGAGTCGAGCGTGGCGCAGGCCCATGACCACTCGCACGGTCATGGCCACTCGCACGATCACTCGCACGACCACGGGCATGACCACGGCCACTCCGATCCGAACCACAAGCACTGAGGAGACCTCCCATGAAGGTCAAGGCTGAAGTCGTCATCGCCGAGCTCAATCGCCTGCGGTCGGACGTCGACAAGGACATGACCGATCCCGAGTACTTCGCGCTGCACCACGCGCTGTGCTTCATCTCGTACAAGATGGGGGACTTCCAGAAGTACCTCGACGAGGTGGTCAAGGACGGGGAACATCCGTGACGTGAGCGGTCGCGGCTGCGGCCGCTCCCCTTGGCTTCGACTGCGCCGGGGCCGTCGCCGCTCGCGGCGGCCGCGAGGGAATACGGGTAAACTTGCGCGTCCCGATCGCATCCTGCGGCGGGATCATCGAGCACCCCATGTCCGACGCGCAACCAAAAGCCTCCCAGCAGGCGAACTCCAAGCAGGGCGACAAGAACCCTTACAAGGACTCGCTCAACCTCCCGAAGACCGGTTTCGCCATGAAGGCGAACCTGATTCAGGCGGAGCCGCAGTCGCTCAAGCGCTGGGAGGACGCGCACGTCTTCAACCGGATCCAGGTCGTCCGCGAGTCGGCCGAGCCCTTCGTCTTCCACGACGGGCCGCCGTACGCGAACGGTCCGATCCACATGGGCCACATGCTCAACAAGGTGCTCAAGGACTTCGTCGTCCGCGGTGCGCTGATGGAGGGCCGCCGCGTGCGCTTCGTGCCGGGCTGGGACACCCACGGCCTGCCGATCGAGCACAAGGTGATGACCGAGCTCCACGAGAAGGGGAAGACCGCGAAGCTCGAGACGCTGACGCCCGAGCAGCGCCACATGGCGATCCGCCGCGAATGCGCGACCGCAGCGACGAAGTTCATCGGCCTGCAGGCCGAGCAGATGAAGCGCCTGCTCACGCTCGCCGACTACGCGGATCCCTACTACACGCTCATGCCCGCCTACGAAGGCAAGGTGCTCGAGGTCTTCGCGGACCTCATCGACCAGGGCGTCGTCGTGCGCGCGCTCAAGCCCGTGCACTGGTCGATCGCGAACAAGACCGCGCTTGCGGAGGCGGAGCTCGAGTACGAGGACCGCACCGATCTCTCGGTGTACGTCGACTTCGAGGCTGCGGACCGCGCGAAGGTCGCGGCTGCGTTCGGCCTGCTTTCCGAAGCGCCCGCCGACGCGGAGGAAGTCGATGAGGCGCGCATCCTCGACGTGACGCCGAGCTTCACGATCTGGACGACGACGCCGTGGACGCTGCCTGCGAACCTCGCGATCGCGGTGCACGAGCGCTACCGCTACGCGCTTGTCGAGGTCGATGGAAACACCACGATCATGGCGAGCGACCTCGTCGCGGGCGTCGCGAAGAAGGCGGGCGCAGAGAATGTCGTCGTGCGCGCGGAGACCGACGGCGCGAAGCTCGTCGGCCTCGAGTACAGGCACCCGTTCTGCGACCGGAAGGGCCGCGTCGTGTCGGCCGACTATGTCACGCTCGAGGACGGCACCGGCCTCGTGCACACTGCGCCCGGCCACGGCGCGGAGGACTACCGCACCGGTCTCAAGGAAGGCCTCCCCGCGTACTGCCCCGTGCGCGAGGACGGCACCTACGACGACACAGTGCCCGGGTGGCTGCGCGGCAAGTCGATCTGGGACGCGAACAAGGAGATCGCCGAGCGCCTGCGCGCCAGCGGTCACCTCTTCCACGACCACACGTTCGTTCACTCGTATCCGCACGATTGGCGATCGAAGACGCCCGTCGTCTTCCGCGCAACCGAGCAGTGGTTCGTCGGCGTCGACGTGCCGATGAAGCGCGACGGCAAGACGCTGCGAGGTCGCGCGCTCGAGGCGATCACGAACGAGGTCGGCTTCACGCCCGAGTGGGGCCGCAACCGCCTGCGCGGCATGCTCGAGTCGCGACCCGACTGGTGCATCTCGCGACAGCGCTCGTGGGGCCTGCCGATCCCGGCGTTCAAGATGCAGGACGGATCGACCTTCCTCACGTCGGCGAGCGTGCGCGCGATCGCGAAGCGCTTCGCCGAGAAGGGGAGCGACGCCTGGTTCCAGGAGTCGCCCGCCGAGCTCCTGTCGCACTACGACGCTTCGAAGGATCCTGTTGCGCCGAAGGGTCTGGACATCTCTTCGCTCGTCAAGCTCTACGACATCTTCGACGTGTGGTTCGAGGCGGGAAGCTCGTGGAACGCCGTGCTTCGTGCGCGGAACGTCGGCTACCCGAGCGAGCTCTACCTCGAGGGCAGCGACCAGCACCGCGGCTGGTTCCAGCTGTCGCTGTTGCCCGCGATCGGCGCGACCGGCCATGCGCCGTTCAAGCGTCTCGTGACGCACGGTTTCATCGTCGACAAGGAAGGCCGCAAGATGTCGAAGTCGATCGGCAACACGATCGACGTCGAGGCGCTCCTCAAGGAGTTCGGCGCCGATGTCTGCCGCTGGTGGGTCGCAGGCGTCGACTACGAGAACGACATCCGCGCCGACAACGAGTTCTTCAAGGTCTCGGGTGAGAGCTACCGCAAGGTGCGCAACACGATTCGATATCTCCTGTCGAATCTGGACGGCTTCGACGCGTCGGAGACCGACTCGATCCTGTCCGGCATCGCGCCGACGAGCCTCGAGGCGTGGATGCTCGCGCAGGTCGCATCGACCCAGGAGGCCGTGCGCCGCGCCGTCGCCGCGTGCAGCTTCCGCGAGGCGCAGCAGTCGATCTACACGCTCTGCAACGAGACGCTGTCGGCCGTCTACTGCGCGGCGACGAAGGACCGCCTTTACTGCGATTCGCCGAGGAGCTCGCGCCGCCGCGCCGCGCAGGCGGCGATGTACCGCGCCGCCGACACGCTCTGCC
>JBIKWD010000228.1:0-4583 GCA_044356505.1 Phycisphaerales bacterium | reverse complement strand
CCCTACTTCCACCTCACCACCCACACCGTAAAGGGCGGCTGCGATCCCGTCATGGATCCCCAGATTCACGCGCAGTACACCTGGTACTGCCGAAGTTGCCACTCACCAAAGCCTGGGACGGGCCCGATCGACATCCACGTCGACGAGCTTCGGCCAACCCCCTCCCCGATCTCGCCCGTGTGGTGGTTCGGCCGATCGATCATGCGCGTCGACTTCCTGATGTCGCTCGGCGAGGAGCGTGTGCAACGCGCACTGTCGCTCGGCAAGGTCTACGGTTCGAACGGCACGCTGCTGCGGGACTGGGTCACCGTGAACTCTCAGTCGACGATCGGACTGCGTGGGAGCGGCGCTCATGTCGGCTTTCGGCGGTGCGATAAGTGCGGGCGCCTCATCTATAGCGCCGCGTCGCGGCTCTACATCTGTCCTGCACCCCGGTCACAAGAGGACATCCTGCTTGATCGATTCTCTCTCGTCGTCAAGGCACGCGTGCTGCGCGGCTTCGACCGGACGAAGTGGCCACGGCTTGCGGTCGATCCGCTGCCGATCCTCGACGCGCCGCTCGACGGGTTCGCGGTGAACGAGTTCGAGCGCGACGTGTTCTGAGTCACTCCGCAGCCTGCTGCGGCACGCAGTTCGGCTACCACGACTGTCGCGGACGGCCTGTGGTTTATCGCGTGCTCCGCGAGCAATGGATCGAGGGCGGGATGCTCTGGTGGAGCACCTCCCGGCTCCCTCCTTGCGGCTGGGATCCCGTCGCACAACTGCGCCGACCCGAAGGCAGGTGAGCCGCGCTGCCTGACCGCATCGCGCACGGTCGCTTGCGGAGGGCCGTCGGGTCGGCACCCCACCCCTGACACCTAAGAAGAAGCGCCTTGCCAAGGGCGCTTCTTCCTTGCCGCGCGCGCTCCTACGAGCAGCCGCGCAGCAGTGCGAACAGGGCGAACGCGATCACGACCATGGTGATGCAGCCGGCACCGGCACCACCCCCGCCCCCGCCGCCGCCACCTCCGCCGCCGCCGCATCCGCCTCCGAAGCAGCCGCGGCACATCAGCGCACCCCCGCGGTGGCGAGGGCGGCGGACCATGCGCGGCGCTTCAGGTCGGCGCCCTGGCCGAACATCATGCTTGCGAAGCGGCGCTCGTCGCGGTCGCGGCCGGCGGTGCCGCGCGTGGGGCGCTCCCAGTCGACGTACTGGCTGACGGCGTTGAACGCACTCCACGCGCTGTGCTCGATGCCCTTCAGCCGCTGCAGGTCGTGGTCGAAGTTCGCCGTGATCTGCTGGCGCGCCGCGCAGAGCTCGTAGCCGACCTCGCCCGACTCGTCCTTCCACTCCTGTCTCGACGACGGGCCGAGGACCTTGTCGAGGTACGACTCGAACTCGCGCTTCCTGAGCTTCCGCTCGGCGAGGATGTTCATGTGCGCCTCGAAGCGGCGGTGCTCGGTCACGGCGAGGCCGAGCACCGCCTGCGCATCGGCGATGCGGTCGTGGATGCGCTCGGTGTGCTTCACCGCGATCGAGTCCGTGCCTGCGTTGCGGAACGCGAGCGTCAGCGTGTTCGAGCAGACGACGCGCTCGCTGGTGTTCAGGGCTCGGAACGCGACCGAGCCGTCGTGGCTGTTGCAGACGAGGATGAACGGCTTGACGACATCGTCGGTGTTCGCGATGCGCAGTTCCCCTGGCAGCCGCACGAGGGCCCAGACGAGCGCTCCACCGCGGATGCTGCCCGCGGTCTCGTACATCGCAAGGCGGGACCCCACGAGACCGTCAAGCCACTCGAAGGCCTCGTCGTTCTGGACCGGCCTGTACTTCCGCCCGACGACCCCGAGCACCGCCTTGGTGTCGCGCCGGACGATCGACTTGTGCGTGGCGATGCGGCGCATCCCGCCGTCGACCTCGGCGTGGATCGGGCATTCCTCGACCTTCCAGTCGAGCCCCGCCATGCGCAGCGCGGCGCCGCTCGTGACCGCTCGCTCGGTGCGCTGCCCGAGGCGGTGCCAAACCGGCGTGCTGCCGGCGGCGAAGAACTCCTGTGTGCCGTCCTCTCGGACGGTGATTTCGTGACTCATGTAGAGCCTCCTTCATTTGGCTTGGCCCGCCACCGCATGGACGCACCGCACCGCCGGACCACCCGGCGAAGTCGGTGGCCATGCGGCGGCGTACGGTTCGTGTCTGTGCGTGACGCTGCGGATCAGGTCCTATGGATCAGGCTGCGGCCATGGCGCCGCGGCCGGGCCGAGGAAGCGTGGCGTCGCGGTCGCTCACCTTCGGGAAGTCCTTCAGCGGGGCGTCGTCGGTGTCGTCACCGTCACCGTCAACGCACCCGGACGGACGCACCGCGCTCATGTCGATGAACTCGCTCATGTCCTGGTTCGGCGGCACGTCGCGCACCTGCTCCTCGATGACCTTGGTCGCGAGCTGCGTGTAGAGATCGCGGTCGTCGAGGTGATCGGTCTGCGAGAGGTAGATCCCGAGCAGCGCGAGCCCCTCGATCAGCATCTTCAGCGCCGTCGAGATGTCCTCGTCAGACAACGCCTCGGGCGGCGGGACCTCGATGCCGATCTCCGACAGCTGCTTCCTGTTCGTCGTCCACGGCGCATGCTCCGAGTCGTAGACGATCGCCGCGACGATCCGCTCCGAGGGGCGGCCCTCCTCCTTGGCCTTCGCCACGAGCGCCTCGATGGCGGCCCTGCGCTCGCTGCGCTTCTTCTCGAAGACCATCTCGATCTCGTCGGGCGTGAGCGGCTTCGGCTTCTGCCTGGTGTTCTTCTTCTTGTTCTGTGCGGTCATGGTCATGTGCTTCCTTCCTGTTTGGGTTGCGAAAGCACCCCTCCGCGACACCACCACGCCCCACGGGGCACGCGCCCCGTGGTGAACAGCGGAGTGCATGCCGGGAGGGGCGCGGGTTGAAACGATGTGGAACTAGCGCGAGAGCAGCTCGCGCATCGCTCGCGCTGCATGCTCCGCGACCTGACACATGCCGCGGAGCGTGGTTCGCGCGGCCTCGAGGCACAGTCCAAGCGCCTGCAGGACTGAACGCTCGCGGTCACGGAACCGAGGCCGCTGGCGCCTATGCGTCATTGGCGACTCCGGCGGCTTGCTGTCCCTCGATGCAGCGCCGTGCGAATGGGCACGAGCGGCACTGCCAACTCGGCCGCGCAGGAAACGACCCTGCTACGACCGAGTTCCAGACGCCCTGCAACTGTGCGCGGACGCCCGGGTCGAGCCCTTGCCCCGCATCGCTGCGCGGCAGATCGAGTTGGTGGAGACTCACCACCGGACGCACCGCCTTCGTGACCGTGCAGAACTCGAGCGAGTCTGCCGGCGGATGCTCGGGAAGCGCACGGCGAATCACCTCCCGGTAGAGGAGGAGCTGCGTCCCCGATTCGGCCACCTTCTCGCGCGTCCAGCGACTGCGCGTCGACTTCACGTCGCGAATGACGACTCGACCGTCGCGCGTCGCATACACCACGTCGCAGCGAGCCTCGACGGGCGGCAGCTCGGGATCCACCTCCGCGCGCACGGCCTCCTCGAGGAAGAGCACGCTGCCATCGATACGCGACTCGGCGCTCTCGGCATACGCCGCGACCATGCGTCTGGCGAGGGCGTCGAGCGTCTCGAGTGACTCGCCCTTACTGAAACGGATGGGGAGAGTTGATGAGCGGAGCTCCCCCGAGATGCGGGAGACCAAGTCTTCGACCGATGGTCTCTCCACTCCCTCGAAGTCCGCCTCCGTGATCGCGGCGGCGGCGGAGTGGAACGCCGTTCCGAAGACGAGCGAGCTTGGAACGAACTCCTCGGGCTGTTCGCGGCGCAGGTACCTGAACTCGAACTGCTTCGGGCAGTTCTGAAAGCACGAGAGCTGCGAGAAGCTCACGTACGGTCGCCCGGTGATCCGCTCCGCGGAAGCGGCTGGGGAAGACGGTGACGGTGGTGACAGCGATGGCGGCAGCGGAGCGGAGTCCGAGGCCTTCACCTCGGACCGCGCCTTGGTCGCCATCGAGTCCTTCCCCAGCACGCCCATGGCAGAAACCCCCGCTCCCGCAGTGGGAACAGGGGTTTCTGCACCAAGGGTCCTCTGCACGCTGCCGTCGGTGGACACCTTCACGGAATCCACCATCGAGGCATCCACCTTCGGCCGTCGCCTTGGCGATGCCCGAGGTGGAACCTTGGGCCGTGGACGAAGCGCCGTCATGGCCGCCACCGCCTTCCGTTGCCCTCGCCTGCGGGCTGCGCGCGCTCCTTGAGCAGGTCGATCAGCGCGCTGGCCTGCTTCACGTCGAGCTGCTCGGCGGATTCGATGCCGAATTCCTCGTGGGCTGCCCGATCGAGATCGAGCCGCCCCCGCTTGCAGATCGCCCGCAAGGCCCGCATCTGCGACTCGGTCGCCGGACGGATCATTCCGCCATAGGCCGAGCCGTTTGTGGAAGCGGCAGGCGCGCTTCCGTTCGAGTGCGTGCCGTTCGAGCGCGCGGCCGGCGCCGCGGGGATCGACGCAGGCAACTGCGCTGGGATGACCCCCGGCGCTCCGACCTGCCGCTGCGCGGGCGAGGATGACATGCCGGAGATCTGAGCCTCGAGGGCG
>JBIKWD010000170.1:0-7018 GCA_044356505.1 Phycisphaerales bacterium | reverse complement strand
GACGATGCGATCAAGGTCGCGTCGGAGGCTGCGGAGTGCTGGATCTCGAAGGGCATCACCGAGGCCATGAACCGTTTCAACCGCCGAACGGGCGAGGCAGACGCTGCCAAGCCCGCGCGCGCGCCGAAGTCAGAGAGCAAGAAGCCGGAGTCCGGCAAGAACAGCGCCCCCGGCCAGACGCCGGGATCGCAGAACTAACCTAGAACCAACCTAAAGCCAAGTACCAGAACCGCTGCACGAAACACCGCAGCATCAAGATTGGAAACCACCCATGGCAGAAACCCGCATCTACGCCTACGAAGGCATGTTCCTCTTCCCGCAGACGGTCGCCGCCGACCTCCAGGGCGCGGCCGACCACGTCCTCGAGATCCTCTCGAAGGGCGGAGCCGAGATCGTCAGCATGTGCAAGTGGGATGAGCGCCGCCTTGCCTACGACATCAAGGGCAACAAGCGCGGCGTCTACTTCCTTGCGTACTTCAAGTGCGAGGCGCAGAAGCTCGCCGCCATCGAGCGCGACGCGCGTCTCAGCGAGAAGCTTCTCCGCTCGATGATCATCCGCGCCGACCACCTCGCCCCCGAGCAGATGGCCGCGATGGAAGGCCGTCAGCAGCTCGCCGACGAGATCGCGCTGCGCAAGACGCAGCCGGTCGCGACGGAAGGCGCCGCCGAGACGGTCGAGGCCGTGGAAGCGGAGTGACCGCGACGACGGCACAGTGAGATCAACCGCACGACCGCCCGCGCACACGCGCGGGCGGTTGTCGTTTTGGGTGCTGATCGCGGGAGCGTTGCGATGCGCTCTCAGTGACTCGGAAGGAGGTACGAGGGATCGGTCTTCGCGGGGTCGAAGAGCTCGCTCGCACGGAGGTAGAGGCGCTGGTTCTCGCTCATCGCCGCAGCGTCGCGGGCGGCAGGTTCGACAATCTCGCCAATGTCGCGCGCAAGATCCGCAAACGGCTGCTCGAGCGCCGCGCGGGCTTTGGCAAGCACCTCCGCGTCGGTCGAAAGCCGGTCGGCGGGACGCGCGGGATCGATCGGGGCGAGCGTTCCGTCCTCCATGCGGAGTCGAAGAAGCGTGAGGGCGAGAACGGCTCCGATCCGGCTCCGGGTTCCGGTCTCCCCATCGGTCACGGGCCAGCGCACGGGCTCGAAGGGCGGCAGACCCAGCCCTTCGGTCCAATCGAACGCCGCTTCGTCGCCTACCCCGCGTCGTGGACCGCGCACTTGATCACGCGGGACGATGGAGAGCGTCCCACCGCTGAATGCATCGGCGAGGTGGCAGCGCTCGATGTCGCTCCGACCTTCGCCGAGCCGCCTGAGCGCGAGTGAGATCGTCGTGCGCGGTCCAAGCAGCCGGGCGACTTTCAGTTGGAGCCATATCGGGAGCTGGTCGAACTCGGCACCCGCGAGATAGGTCGCGAGGGCGGCATCGACCCCCGCGCGATCGTTCTTCAATCGCTTCGAGAGTTCGAACCACGGGGAGTCGGTCTGCAGGGGATCGCGCGACGAGGGAACGGCAAGCCGGGTGGCGAACTCCCAAAGGGGAGCGCTGTCGAAGCCGTCCGAGCCGCGCGAGACCTCTCCGCGCCGCGCGCCCTGGGCGAGGCGCGACACGGAGATCCAGCTCAGGTCGCGCTCCGCCCACGCGGAGACATACTCGCGCAGGACGGCATCGGTCGTCAGCTGCGCGATCCTGTCATGTGACTGCGACGCCGCTCTCGCGCTGCGAATGCTCGGATCTGCGCGCCACGCATGGACCGAGGCGGCAACCACGACGATCGCGGCAGCCGTGAACGCGATCAGCAGGAGCCGCCCGACACGACCGGCAGAGAGCGGCTGTGGGGTCTGGCGGCAGAGCACCGCCTTTCGCGCATGCCATGCGGCCCAGAGCCCGAGCAGCGTCACTGCCGCGAACGAGTAGTTAGAGGTGCAGCGGAAGATGAGCGTTTGGGTGGAGGACAGGAGCTGCGGATGTCCGCCAGTTTCAAGCATCGAGGGCCGACCGAAGTACCAATGGTCGAGTTCCCATCGGTGGAACAGCTCGATGAAGATCGCTGGGATGAGCAGTTGACCGGCGAGAATGATGACGAAGTAGAAGCAGATGGGCAGCAGCGTCGCAGCCAAGAAGCCGCCCGCGATGCCGCGAACGAAAAAGGGCGCGGCGAAGGCCCACACCGACATCGCGGCGGTGAACGCAACGACGATGGGCCACAGCCCGATCCTGGACATCCCGCCGTGATCCGCAAGCGGGAGGAGCGCGAGGAAGAGTGCGAAGATCATGAGCAGCGCCTGTATCTTCGAGAGATAGGCCAGACGCGTGGAAACGGGAAGCGTCGGAAGCAGGAATCGACTTCTTGCGCCGCCCTCCCTCGATGCGATGTAGAGAGCGGACAGGATCGTGGCGACTGCGAGCGTGCCTGCGAAGAGCGGCTGGAGAAGACCAAGGCGATCCCAGACGCTGTCCATACCATAGTAGAAACCGAAACTTCTCATCGCTTGCTTCCCGAAGAGCGGCATGGCGGCGAAGAAGCCGGCGATCGCCACGAGGAACGCGAAGAAGGAAGTCACGATCGGGGCCGCAAGCCGAAGGTCCTTGCGCAAGAGCGCGAGAAACACGCGGACGCTCGCAGGAGACGCGGATGACGGAGTCTGGCCGACGGCGAGGGTTGGTTCGTTCATGGCTTGGCCTCCAGCGCGCGGAGGCGGTCCGCGCAGGCTTCGTGGATGGAGAGCGCGACCTGCTCGACGCGCGCGGCAGGATTGGCGGTTTCGATCGCGCCACGGATGGGCGCTGGATCGCCTCGGACGGTGAGCACGCAGGCGGAGTCCTGGCGGCGCGCGAGGATGATCGAATCGGATGGCGGCGCGGAGAAGTCGCCGGCGACGCCATGCACGATCAGGCGGTGCGTGCCCGTGACGAGCTCGTCGGTCTCGCACTGCTCGACGACCTTGCCTCGGTCGAGGAAGACGACGCGGTCGGCGAGCCTGGCGAGGTCGCCCAGTTGGTGCGAGGCGATGAGCATGGTGCAGCCTTGCACCGAGCGCATGCGTGCGAGGAGTTCGAGCACGGCGTCGTGGGTGACGGCGTCGACGCCGAGGAGCGGCTCGTCGAGGAGGACGAGGTCGGGCCGATGCGAGAGACCGAGGACGAAGGCGAGGCGCGCCTGCGTGCCACGCGAGAGATCTCGGATCTTGGCGGCACGGTCGAGCGCGAGCAGCGCGACGAGTTCGTCGCTCCAGGCGCGATCGAACCGCGGCTGAAGGCTTGCGACGAACTCGATCGCCGATCCCACGGTCATCCACTCGTAGACCGAGAGGCTGTCGGGGACGAAACCCGTCCGTGCGAGAAACTCGAGGCGGTCCATGCGGGGATCGGTTTCGACGCGACCCGCGTCCGCGGTCTCTGCGCCGATGATGACGCGGAAGAGCGTGCTCTTGCCTGCGCCGTTCCGACCGACGACACCGACGCACTCGCCGGGAGCGATCGCGAGATCGAGCCCGTCGAGGGCGCAGACCTTTCCGAAGCGCAGCGAGAGGCCCGAGCACTCGATCGACACGGCCCTGCCAGAGGCTGGCACCTCGGCGGTTGGCGTCGGCGCGGCGACCTTTGCGGGCACGGCTTCGCTCAGTTCGTCGCTGCTCACTTTCTCGGCATGAAGCATGCTCACGAAGTACCTCCTGCCCGCGTGGACGCAGGCGACTGTGCGTTGGCCGCACGGATGGCGCGGCGCGCGAGTTGCTCGAATCGTTCGGACTCCATGTGCGCGGCGGCTGCGAGCTGCGCGGCCTCAGCGAGATGAAGCATCACGGCCTCGTCTCCCGACGCCCGCGCCTGCGCGCGGGACCCTGCGAGGACCACCATCCCCCGCCCCCGTTCCGCCGTCACCAGACCGTCACGTTCGAGTTCGGCGATCGCCTTGTGGACGGTGTTCGGGTTGACGCCGAGTTCCTCGGCGATTGCGCGGACACTGGGCAGGAGATCGCCGGCCGAGTAGGCCCCGCGGCCGATCGCGGCTCGGAAGCCATCCGCGATCTGCCGGAAGATCGGAACGGGCGCACTGGGATTGACGAGGAACGGGAGAGGCATAGTGTACTAGTACAGTAGTACACCAGCGATCGGCGGAGGGATGCCTGAAGTCGCAAAAATTTTGCGAATTGGTTCCTCAGGCGCTGGAGTGGGCTGGCCTGACCATCAAGCCTTGCTCGGACAGCACCCGCTCCTTTGGACGGTCTCGGTCATGGGGACACGGGAACACCGAGGCCGCGGGAACACTGGGGCCGTAGGAACACTGGGGCCGTCGGAACACTGGGGCCGTCGGAACACTGGGGCCGTGGGCACGGGGGCAAGGCGTGGGCGGAGGGCACACGCGCGCGATGGTCGCGGGGACGACGGAGTCGGGGCATGGCGGAGGCCCGTGCGGCACTACTGGAAGTAGTGGCACCCAAGTGGCTGTCGACTCGGATGGTTCGGCGTTCGCGATTACATCGCGAACGGGATCTCGTCTTCTTGGATGCCGGAGTGGCCGCCGCGGGCGCCACCGCCGCCGCCGCCACCGCCGCCCGAGGAGCGCGAGGGGGCGTATCCGCCGCTGTCTTCGCGGCTGTAGTCGCCACCACTGCCACCACCGCCGCCGCCGCCGCCACCGCCTCCAACGAACTGGAAGTCATCGACGACGACGCGGAGCTTCGAGCGCTTCTGGCCATCCTTGTCTTCCCAGCTGTCGAGCTTGAGGCGACCCTCGATGAAGATCGGCTTGCCCTTCGAGAAGTACTTGGCGATCACCTCGGCTCGCGGCCCCCAGCACTCGCAGTCGACGTAGGTGACCTCTTCACGGTCCTGGCCGTCCTTCGTCTTGTACTTGCGGTTGAGCGCGAGTCCGATTTCGGCGACCGACTGCCCGCCCGAAGTGCTCTTGAGCTGCACGTCGCGGGTGAGGTTGCCCATGAGAAGGACCTTGTTGTAGCTCGCCATCGTGATCTCCTTGCTGTTGGTGCCGCCTGCCGGAGGCTGCGGCCGGTTGGTGTGCTTCAGACTCTCTCCCACGCCACTGACGCTTGATATCCGATTCGGACGCGAACTTGGCGCAGCCGACAGGTTTCCCCTGAGGCGGCTGTGCGGCCCGAGCTCCTTTGCTCTTCTCACCCGCGTCCTGCGAGCGGTCGGGTTGGCTTCGGCGCGGTTCGATCGACGCCGATGTTCGGATTCTACTAGGGTCTTTGGCCATCCCGACCCCCTTCGGCACATTTTCACGAAGATTTTCCCGGCCACACCCCTCCGCTCCACGCCGCAGCCGTCGGGTTCCGCCGCGCGGCCCTCGACCCAAGCCCCTGCGGCCCTTTCATTTGCGTCGGGTTTCGTCCATACTGCGCGGCTCGCCACTCGTTGGGCGCCTCGACCGCGTTGGTCGACCGCGTCCTAACTCACGGGGCCCGACGCCCCAGGACAGCGACTCATGGCACGACCAGTTGAACTGCTTCTTCTCCGCAATGTCGAGAACCTCGGCATCGTCGGCGACATCGTCAAGGTGCGCGCCGGCTACGCCCGCAACTACCTGCTTCCGCACGCGCTCGCCGAGCACCCCACCGAATCCAAGATCGAGGCGCTGAAGGAAGCCCGCGCGAAGGCGATGGCCGAGCTCGCCGCGCAGCGCAAGCTCCGCGAGGAGACGATCGCCAAGCTCGGCGGCGTCTCGATCAAGCTTGTCCGCAGCTGCAACGATCAGGGCGTCCTCTACGGCTCGATCACCCAGCGCGACATCGCCGACGCCCTCGTGGCCGCCGGCTACGCGGTCGACATGCGCGCCGTTCGCCTTGCGAACCCGTTCCGCCGCATCGGAACCTACTCCTGCTCGATCCAGTTCGAGAAGGACCTGCGCGCCGACATCTCCATCGATGTCGCAGCCGACCGCGCCCTCGAGATGCTCCAGGCCCAGAAGGAGGCCGAGGAGGCCGCCGCCGCCGCCGTCGAGGCGTCGGAAGCCGAGGATGCTGCGGAAGAGGCCAAGGAGGGCAAGCCCGCCCGCCGTCCGAAGAAGGCCGCCGCCGCGGAGTAATCCGCGTCGACAGACCAACCCACATAGAAACCGCCCCGGTCGCAAGGCCGGGGCGGTGTTCATTTGGGCTGCGGCTGAATCAGATCGTGGATCAGATCGTGGATCGGACCGTGGATCCGATCGGCGGATCCGCCGACGGTCGGCGAAGCGGGCGCCTGAGGGCACGCGTGCTTTGCCGCCGCGCTCACTTCGTCTCGGAGAACTGCGACTGCAGGTAGCGCGCCACGTAGTCGAGGATGCTCGAGCACTCGGGGATGTCGGGGTTCGAGGTCCCGCCCATCGGCTCGAAGCGCATGCCGCGGAAGCGCTCGCAGGCCTCGCCGACGGGCAGGCCGTGCTGGAGGCAGAGGCTGAACGCGCGGCAGAAGCCTTGGATCAGGCCGGAAAGCGTGGAGCCCTCCTTCGACATCTTGATGAAGATCTCGCCCGGGCGGCCGTCCTCGAACAGACCGACCGTGAGGTAGCCCTCGTGGCCGTTGATCGCGAACTTGTGGGTGTAGGAACGCCGGGTCTGCGGAAGCACTTCGCGTCGCGTTGCGGTCATGGCGGGCATCGGGTCCATCCTTGGAGTGTTCGCGTTCGGTTCAGACTGCGTGCATTCGGGACTCCATCCCGATGCGGCGGCCGCGGGCGCCCTTCGTCCGAAACGGAGGGTCGGGCTCGGGAATGTATCGGCTGCGCGCCGCGACGTGTCGCAGCAATTTTCCCCTCCGCGCGGCGCTCACACCGCGAGGCGCTTTCGCAGGACGGCCGCGAGCGACTTCGGCTCGAGGAACGCCCTCGGCGGCCGGAGATAGACGTCGGTGACGCCGGACTCGTCGGGCGACCCCACCACCTTCACCACGCCCTGGACGCCGGCGAAGAGCGACTCGAGGTCGCGCGGCCGCGTGGTGCGCAGGATGACGTCCTGGTCCTTGCGCACGATCGTGCGAATGCCGAGCGTGGCGGCCCGCAGACGCAGCTCCGCG
>JBIKWD010000169.1:0-7047 GCA_044356505.1 Phycisphaerales bacterium | reverse complement strand
TCGAACGGCGCGAACGTGTCACCGAAGTGATCGATGTCGCATCCCGCGACCACCACGGTGATCCCGCGGGCAAGCAGCGTGTCGATCGGCGCGACCGCATCCGACGCGAAGAAGTGGACCTCGTCGATCACGACAAGCGCGGGCGCGTCGCTCTCACGCTCGACGACCGCGACAATGTCCGCGCCGCTGCGCGCATTGCGCGCGGGAATCCGCTGGCCGGCATGCGTCACGACCTCGTCGGTCGCATACCGCGTGTCGCGCTCGGGCTTGACGACGAGCACGCGTTCGCCCTCTGCGCGCGCCCGAGCGACGCGGGCGAGCACTTCCGTCGTCTTTCCGGCGAACATGGGTCCGTGGATCACGACAAGCCGGGCGGGGGAGCGAGCTCGGTCAGGGGGCATCGGGCGAAGGTTAGGCACTTGAACCCCCGCGAGGAGCGGCCGCTGCGCGTTCTATCGGCCTCTCGGCGGTGCGGATGGGGGGCGCACGTGCAAAACCGGCACGCACCAGGCACCGCGTTCCCAAGTTGCCGAAATCCCGGTTTCCCGCGTCCAACCTTGGCCCGGACTCGGCTAGGTAAGGCGCCCCCGAAGGAGCCCCGATGACCGAGCAGCTTCGAAGCATCCATGGCGTAGTCTCTCGTGCGGCTGCCGCCTGCGCCTCCTTGGACACGAAAGTGCTTCAGGAAGGCGCGACCGTGCGCCAGCTACTTGGCCTCGCCGCCGCGGTCGTCGCGCTCGCCTTCGCGCCCGCCGCACACGCGCAGACGGCGTGCGACGCCGATATCAACGCCGACGGCTCGGTCGGCGCGCAGGATCTTGCCGCGCTTCTCGGCGCGTGGGGCGCATGCTCGGGTTGCGCTGCGGATGTCAATGACGACGGCCTCGTCAACGCAGCCGACCTGAGCGCGCTGCTCGGCCTCTGGGGCGGGACCTGCGCGCAGCTTCCATGGGCGACGGTGCTCGAGTTCGCGCCGAACCCCGCCGTCGTCACGAACGCCACGCTTCGCAACGCGATCACGGCTTCGGGCCTCCCGTGGCGCGTGCGCGACAACGCATCCCAGATCGAGATGCTGTTCGTTCCCGCCGGCACCTTCGAGATGGGCTGTACCCCGTCGATCGC
This sequence comes from Phycisphaerales bacterium, assembly GCA_044356505.1. Classification (GTDB taxonomy): domain Bacteria; phylum Planctomycetota; class Phycisphaerae; order Phycisphaerales; family SM1A02; genus QWPT01. The sequence continues at coordinate 5,925 of JBIKWD010000169.1, read as the reverse complement.
GTCCGCGTGCCTCTCCTCCGAGAACCCCGTCCACGCCGTGACGCTGACGAACGCGTTCTACATCGGCCGCTACGAGGTGACGCAGGCGCAGTGGACGGCGGTCATGGGGTCGAACCCGTCGAGCTTCCTGAGCGCGAGCGCGCAGGTGCCGGCAGCGCAGGTGCCGAACCGCCCGGTCGAGCGGGTGTCGTGGACCATGATCCAGGACTTCCTCTCCGCGACGGGGCTCCGGCTGCCGACGGAGGCCGAGTGGGAGTACGCGTACCGCGCTGGCACGACGACGGCGTTCCACTCGATGCCCGGAATCCCGAACGGGACGAATGCCGATGGCCAGCTCGGCAGCATCGGGTGGTTCGGCCTGAACTCCTCGAACCAGACCCGCCCAGTTGGAGGGAAGGCCGCCAACGCGCTCGGCCTCCATGACATGTCGGGGAACGTCTGGGAGTGGGTGAACGACTGGTGGTTGGGCAACTACTACGCATCGAGCCCGTCGACGAATCCGCCGGGGCCCGCGACCGGGACGGATCGCGTGCTGCGCGGCGGCTCGTGGTCCAACATCAGCGGTGACCTCCGTTCCTCCTGCCGCACGTCACTGGGGCCTTTCAGCCCGGTCCCCGACATCGGATTCCGCGTCGCGAGGGCCGCAGGGCCGGCACCGACTCTCTCGTCGGTCGCGCCGAGCGGTGGTCCGACGGCAGGTGGCACCACGATCACGCTGACGGGAACCAACTTCATCGGCGCGCTGAGCGTCACCGTCGGCGGCGTGCCCGCGACCAATGTGACGCTCGTCAACCCGACCACGATCACGGCCGTCACGCCCTCGGGCTCGCTTGGGTCGAAGGCCGTGGCCGTGACAGCCGGAGGCAGCACCTCGACGCTGGCAGGATCCTTCCTGTACGCCACCGTTCCCTTGTGGGCGACGGCGCTTGATTTCGCGCCCAACCCCGCCGTCGTCACCAACGCAGCGCTCCGTAACGCGATCACCGCGTCGGGCTGGCCGTGGCGCGTGCGTGACAACATCTCGCAGATCGAGATGATCTTGGTGCCGTCGGGGACCTTCGACATGGGGTGCTCGGCGTCGATCTCGTTCTCCTGTCCCTCCTCTGAGACCCCCGTCCACACCGTGACGCTGACGAACGCGTTCTACATCGGCCGCTACGAGGTCACGCAGGCGCAGTGGACAGCGAGGATGGGATCCAATCCGTCGTTCTTCCAGGCCGCGAGCGCGCAGGTGCCCGCGTCGCAGGTCCCGAACCGCCCGGTCGAGCAGGTGTCCTGGAACACGATCCAAGGCTTCTTCTCCGCGACGGGGCTTCGGCTCCCGACGGAGGCGGAGTGGGAGTATGCGTACCGAGCGGGCACGACGACGGCGTTCCACTCGATGCCGGGCTTCCCGAACGGGACGAACGACGACGCACAGCTTGGAAACATCGCGTGGTACAGCGCGAACGAGTCGTTCCAGACGCGGCCGGTCGGCGGGAGGGCCGCAAACGCGCTTGGCCTGCACGACATGGCGGGCAACGTGTCGGAGTGGGTGAACGACTGGTGGGACCCCTTCTATTACGCGACGAGCCCGTCGACGAATCCGGCCGGGCCGGCGACCGGAACGAATCGAGTGCTGCGTGGCGGCGGTTTTTCCCATCTCAGCGTCTTCCTGCGTTCATCCCACCGCCAGAACTTCGCGCCCGGCTCCTCGGTCAACTCCCGCGGGTTCCGCGTCGCGAGCACTCCGATTCGCACGCCGACGATCTCGTCGGTCACGCCGAGCAGTGGTCTACCGGCGGGTGGCACCACGATCACGCTGACGGGGACCAACTTTGGCGGACTGCTCGGCGTCACCATCGGTGGAGTGCCCGCGACGAATGTGAACATCGTGAACCCGACCACGATCACGGCCATCGCGCCACCGGGCTCGCTCGGCGCGAAGGCCGTGACAGTGACAACCGCAGGCGGCATGGAGACGCTCGCCGACGCCTTCGTCTATGTCGACGTTCCATCGTGGGCGACGGCGCTTGAGTTCGCGCCCGATCCCGCCGTCGTTACGAACACCACGCTTCGCGCCGCCATCGCCGCCTCCGGCCTCCCGTGGCGCGTGCGCGACAACGGTTCGCAGATCGAGATGCTGCTCGTCCCGCCGGGGAGCTTCAGCATGGGGTGCTCGGAGTCGGACTCGGGTGACTGCCTCTTGGCCGAGTACCCCGTCCACCCCGTGACGCTCACCAACGCGTTCTACATCGGTCGCTATGAGGTGACGCAGGCGCAGTGGACGGCGGTGATGGGGTCGAACCCGTCGACTTTCCAGAGCGCAAGCCCACAGGTGCCCGCTGCGCAGGTGCCAAACCGCCCGGTTGAGAAAGTGTCGTGGAACACGATCCAGGGCTTCCTCTCCGCGACGGGGCTTCGGCTGCCGACAGAGGCCGAGTGGGAGTACGCATATCGAGCGGGCACGACGACAGCGTTCCACTCGTCGCCTGCGTATCCAAACGGGTCGAACTCTGCCGCCGCCGCCGGACACATCGCATGGTTGGATTCCCCGTTTGGCGGAAACTCCGACGAACAGACCCACCCCGTCGGCGGGAAGGCGGCCAACGCACTTGGCCTCCACGATATGTCGGGAAACGTCTCTGAGTTGGTGAACGACTGGTACTCGTCCAACTACTACTACTCGAGCCCGTCGACGAATCCGCTGGGGCCTGCGATCGGGACACACCGCGTGTATCGCAGTGGCTCGATCTTTAACTTCGACCTCTTCCAGCGCTCCTCCGTGCGCCAGGCCTGTCTCCCCTCGACCGTGTGCGGCTTCAGTGGGTTCCGTGTCGCGAGGGGCGTAGCCGACGCACCGACGCTCTCCTCGGTCGCACCGAACGTTGGTTCGACGGCAGGTGGCACCACGATCACGCTGTCCGGAACCAACTTTGTCGGCGCGCCGAGCGTCACCGTCGGCGGCGTGTCCGCGACCAATGTGACCATCGTGAACCCGACAACGATCACGGCAGTCACGCCGCCAGGCTCGATCGGCTCGAAGGCCGTGACCGTGACAGCTGGAGGCGGCAGCTCGACGCTGGCAGACGGATTCGTCTACGTCCAAGTTCCATCGTGGGCGACGCCGCTGGAGCCGACTCCGGATCCTGCGATCGTCACGAACGCCGCGCTCCGCAGCGCGATCATCGCATCGGGCCTGGCGTGGCGCGTGCGCGACAACGCATCGCAGATCGAGATGCTGCTCGTGCCGCCGGGCACCTTCAACATGGGGTGCTCGCCATCGAACGCGGCGAGCTGCAACGCCGCTGAGAGCCCCGTGCACGCCGTGACGCTCACGGAAGCGTTCTACATCGGCCGCTACGAGGTGACGCAGGCGCAGTGGACGGCGAAGATGGGGTCGAACCCGTCGGCCTTCCAGTTGTCGAGCTTCCATGTTCCCGCCGCGCAGGTGCCGAACCGCCCGGTTGAGAATGTGTCCTGGAACGTGATCCAGGACTTCCTCGCGGCGACGGGGCTACGGTTGCCGACAGAGGCGGAGTGGGAGTATGCGTACCGCGCCGGCACGACGACGGCGTTCCACTCGATGCCCAGTTTCCCGAACGGTACGATCGACGACACCCAAGCCGTGAACATCGCGTGGCTCGCCTCGAACTCCTCGAGCCAGCCCCGCCCCGTCGGCGGGAAGGCCGCGAACGCACTCGGCCTCCACGACATGGCGGGCAATGTGTGGGAGTGGGTGAACGACTGGTATGGAAGCAGCTACTACGCCGGGAGCCCGTCGACGAACCCGCCGGGGCCGGCGAACGGGACAAAGCGCGCGATTCGCGGCGGCGGGTACCCGAACCTCCCCGGGAACGCGCGCTCCTCGGCCCGCGCCTCCGAGACGCCAACCCTCGCGGCCGGCAGCCGCGGGTTCCGCGTCGCGAGGAACGCGGTGGCCGCACCGACGCTCTCGTCGGTCAGTCCGAATGTCGGCGGCATCTCAGGCGGCGCGATCGTCACGCTGACGGGTACGAACCTCGAGGGCGCGACGGCCGTCGCGTTCGGCGGGACGCCGGCGACGAACGTCACGGCCCTCAGCGGCACCACCATCCGCGCCACCACGCCGGCACGCGCCGCCGGCACCGTGGCGGTGTCCGTGACGACTCCGGGCGGCACCGTGACGCTGCCGAACGCATTCACCTATGCGACGAGTCCGAACTGGTACCTCGTCGTCGAGCAGAATCCCGATCCGGCGATCGTCACCGACGCGGCCTTGCGGAATGCGATCATCGCGACCGGCCGTCCGTGGCGTGTCCTCGACCAGGCCACCCAGATCGAGATGCTGCTGGTGCCGCCCGGGACCTTCAACATGGGGTGCTCGGCATCGAACGCAGCGAGCTGCGAAGCCGGCGAGACTCCCGTCCACGCCGTGACGCTGACGAACGCGTTCTACGTCGGCCGCTACGAGGTGACGCAGGCGCAGTGGACAGCGAGGATGGGCTTCAATCCCTCGGGGTACCAGACCCCGAGCGCGGAGGTGCCCGCCGAGCAGGTTCCGAACCGCCCGGTTGAGAAAGTGTCGTGGGACATGGTCCAAGGGTTCCTCACTGCGACAGGGCTCAGGCTGCTGACAGAGGCCGAGTGGGAGTATGCGTGCCGCGCCGGCACGACGACGGCATTCCACTCGATGCCTGGGTTCCCGAACGGGACGAACGACGACTTCGAGGCGGAGAACATCGCGTGGTTCGCCTGGTTCACCCCGACGCCTTCCCGCCCCGTCGGTGGGAAGGCGGCAAATGGATTCGGCCTCCACGACATGTCGGGCAACGTGATCGAGTGGGTGAACGACTGGTACGTGTACGGGTACCACCCGTCGAGCCCGTCCGTGAACCCGACGGGGCCGACGTCTGGGTCGACTCGTGTGCTGCGCGGCGGCCCGATCTTTGACCCTACCCACCTTCGGTCCTCCTTCCGTACAGAACAGGCGCCAAGCAGTGGATCCTTGTGGTCTCCGAACAGCTCTTTCTACATCGGGTTCCGTGTCGCGAGGAATCCGTGACTGTCCTCTCCTGGTGTCCTCCGAGGCGATGATCCGGAGCGACGACGACGGCCACGCTGCCGGACAACCTGCAACGGAAGATCCGAGCGCTCGCGACCGCGGGCGCTCGTTTCATTGCGGGCCGCATCGGCGGCGAGAGGAGCGACGGCTGCTGGGAACCTCGCACCGAGCCGATCGTTCCGTCGCAGTCCCGACCTGTGCTCCGCTCGCCGATCCTGCCGCGCGGCTCGCTGCGTGTCCTCCACGGAGAGCCATCTGTCGAAGAAAGTCAGGGCGGCGCGATTGAACAGATCGACGCATCGGTGCCTGGCACGTGCCGTCTGGTGCCAGGCACCTCCCGGCACGTGCCTGGCACCGTGTTGCCGTTGTTATCTCGGTCCCCCTCAACTCCCGACACTCGGAACCGATGGTCCTTAGGCTTCGCGGCTTGACTCCACCCGATCGGGAAGTAGGGTTTGTCTTCAGTTCCTCGGCGCCGATGGCGCTGCGGCTTCAACTCGATGGGGATGTCCCTCTCGCGGGTAGCCCCGAGAACCGGGCACCAGACGGCCAGATTGGATTCCACACAACGCTGGGAGAAGATTCCGATGCCGAGATTCCGCCTGCTGTTCGCTGTTCTCCGCACCACCGACGCCACGCGCAGCGCGCCCCGTCGACTCTGCGCGCCGGGCGTTCTGCTCGCATCGCTCCTCTGCGCGACCGCGTCCACGGGTGTGGCGAATGCTCAGTCATGCCTTGGCGACATGAATCGCGACGGCGTCGTCGGGAACGCCGACCTTGCCCACGTCCTCGATTCGTGGGGAAAGTGCAGCGGCTGTGACGCCGATTTCAACGCCGATGGCGTGGTGGACGCCACGGATCTCGGACAGTTGATGGGTGCATGGGGCGATTGCCCGCACGGC
>JBIKWD010000168.1:0-7062 GCA_044356505.1 Phycisphaerales bacterium | reverse complement strand
AGCTCGGCGCCTGCGAACACCGACGCGCGCACGGTGTCGATGGCGTTGAGGTCCTCGCGCAGGATGCGCAGCTCGAGGCCGAGCTCGAGGTCGCCGAGCCCGAAGTCTCCATCCATCGGCCTCGGTGGGTCGAAGAAGCCCTGCAGGAGCGGCAGGTCCGCCGCGATCGACAGGTCGCGCGCGAGGCCGTACTCGAGCCGCAGGGTCTGCTCGAGCAGCCACTGGCTGTCCTCGAACAGATACGCCCTCGCCTGGACGCGCGGGATCGCGACGCCCGGGGACGGCGCCGTCGCGGCGGGCATGTTGAGCATCTCCTGCGCAAGCGCAGGCGCTCCGGCGAGCAGCGCGGCGAAGGCCGCGGCGTGCGGCCCCGCCCTCATCGCTCCGCCCCGCGGATCTCGGCCAGCGTGAAGCCCGCATCGCCGATCGCGGCGGCGACCGCTGCGCGCGAAGGCGCCGCGCCATCGCGCACGGTGATCGCCACCACGCCGTTCCTCATGTCGACCTTCGGGTCGACGACGCCGTCGATCCGCTTCAGCTGCAGGTCGACGTTCGAGATGCACTTCGGGCAGCTCATGCCGCGCACGACGAGGTCGTATCGGCCGGGGGCGAGGGTGCCTTCGCCGACGGCTGCGAGGCTCGCGTCGTGGCGTGCGGAGGCGTTCGGGGTGCTGGCGCAGCCGGTGGCGAACGCCGCGATCGAGAGTGCCGCGACGGCGAGGCCGCGCGCAAGGAAGGTGCTTGAGGACATGTCGGACCTTTCGGGGCATACCCGCGCCGTGGCGTAGGAGTGAACACATATGAAACTTGTTTACAAATTTCGCGACGCGGGGTCCGCGCGTCAGGTGTTCCACCGCGAAACGAGCGCAAGGCGAAGCCTGCACGATGGCGGCGCCGCGCGCGCGCCCGACGGGACGGGGCGCGCGCCGAGGTCGAAGGTCTGGAGAAGCGAGATGGCGGCGACCGATGCGGCAGGCGCGGCGAAGAGCGGCGCGCGTTCTCCGCGCGAACGCTCGAACGGCGTCGGCGCATCGGCAGGCGCGGCGGGCTCATCGTCGACCGCGCAGCGGCAGTCGTCGCCGCAGCGGCAGTCTCCGCCGCAGCACGCCGTGCGGCAGTCGGTCGCCACAGGCAGCACCGCGCCCGCGCGCGCGCCCGCGCCGCCCGCGCCGGCGAGCGCGACGAACAGGGCAAGGACGATGGAAACCGCGCGGTTCGGCATCGGAGCGCCATCCTATCCGCGTCCGGCGAGGATTCGGTCGAGATTCCGGTCGTCGAGGCTCCAGCCCGAGCGCGGTTCGCGCTCCCAGGACGCGATCGGATCGCCGCCTACGAAGGCCTGGGCCCTGAAGTCGTAGGAAACCTGCCGCTGCGCCCGCCCCGCCACGGTGCCGCTGAGGACGAGTTCGTTGAGGACGGTCGAGCGCTCGAATGCGCAGAGCGGCAGGTCTGCGGCGGCGCGGTCGCCCGACCGCCAGCGCTGAATCGCGTCGAGCCACTCGCGGTGATGGCCACGCGATGGCGGAATCCGAGCGGGCGGCGCCTCCGCGGTCGCCTCGGCGACCTCCGTTGCAAGCACGCCAGGCGTCAGGAGGAACTCGCCGTAGTTGGCCCAGAGCCAGCCCTTCGTTCCCTGGAACACCACGTTGAAGCGGCCGTGGTAGTCGACGCGGTCCTTGGCGCCCAGTTCCTGCGCGGTCGGCGAGATGCGGCCGTTGTCGAACCAGCGCAGGACGAGGGGATCGATCGCGCGGCCGTCCGCGTCGCGCTGCCCGACCGCCCAGCTCGCCTCGGTCCACTCGGGGCACGCCACGCTGTCGGCCGACGCCGTCGCCGCGTACACCTCGACGGTCCCGAGCCTCGCCCGGTCGAGGCCAAGCGCCCACACGGGGAGGTCCATCATGTGGCAGCCCATGTCGCCGAGCGTGCCCGTGCCGTAGGCCCAGTACTTCCGCCAGTTCGCGGGATGAAGGTCCCTGATGTACGGAGCGTTCTGCGCAGGTCCGAGCCAGAGGTCGTAGTCGAGGCCCGCGGGCGGCGTGTCGACCGGACCCGTCGGTCCGCAGCACCAGCCCTTGTTCACCCAGCAGTCGCAGCTCGTGACGCGGCCGATCGCGCCGGCACGGATCAGCTCGACGACGCGGCGGTAGTTCTCGACGGCGTGGATCTGCGTGCCCATCTGCGTGGGCACCCGCGCGGCGCGCGTGAGCTCGAGCAGCCGCCGCGACTCGGCGAGCGTGTGGGTCAGCGGCTTCTCGCAGTACGCCGCAAGGCCCGCGCGCAGCGCGAGCGCCGTGGCGATCGCGTGCGTGTGGTCGGGCGTCGAGACGAGCACGCCGTCGAGGGCGAGCTCGGCGCGTCGCGCAAAGAGCTCGCGGAGGTCTGCGAACGCGCGCGGCGTTCCGCCAGCGGGAGATTGCGCCACCCGCGCGAGCGCCGCGTCGAGTTCAGGCCGCGACACGTCGCAGAGCGCCGCGATCTCCGCGCCTGCGTCGAGAAGGTCGCCGAGGTTGTCGGCGCCGCGGCCGCCGCAGCCGATCAACGCGATGCGCGGCCTGCGCGCGGCCGCGGCGGGTCCGCCTTCCGCGCGCTTGGGCGCGGCTGCGCACGAGATCAGCGACGGACCCGCGAGAACGGCTGGCACGAGCATGGAGGCGCGCGCGAGGAACGAGCGGCGGTCGAGGCGGGGTCCGTTTGTCTTCGGCATGGCGCAAGTGTGGCGGCTTTCGCGTCGCGATGCAACGGACGCCGCGTCGCGCGGTTCACTCCCGGCCGCGCGCGCCGCGTCGCCTGCAAGGATCAAAATTATGCTATTTTCACAGTATGCCCAAGCCCTCACCGAAGCAGCGCTCGCCGAAGCAGCGCTCGCCGAAGAAGTCCTCGCCGAAGAAGTCCTCAGCGAAGAACTCCCTCGGAAATCCAGCCACGAAGGGCCCGCGCGGCGGCCCGCGCGCCGCGAAGTCCGAGCGGACCGCCGGCGCGCCGTCGCTCGCGTCGCTTCCGCTCGAGACGATCACCGCGGAACTCAAGCGGCGTCAATCCGAGATCCCGAAGCTCGAGGCGCGCGCGAAGGCGCTGCGGGCCGAGCTCGCTTCGGTCGAGGCGCGCATCGCGGGGCTCTCCGCCATCGGAGCGGCCGCTGGGCGGGCCGCTTCGGGCAAGCCGCGCGCCGCGAAGGCCCCGAGGCCCGCTGCTTCCCGCGCGGGCGGCGGCCTGCGGGCACGCCGCAACGGACAACCGACGCTCGCCGAGCGGATCGTCGCGCTCCTTGCCGATGGCGCCGCGCCGCGGTCGCCGCGCGAGATCGCGGCCGCGCTCGCGGCATCGCTTGGCCGACCGATCAACCAGAGCTTCGTCGTCCAGATAAGCCTGACGCTCCGCAAGCTCGTGAACGCCGGCCGGATCAGCCAGCCCGCGCGCGCGCAGTACGCGGCGGCGCCCGCGGCGAAGGGCGGTGCCGCTGATGCCGGCGGTTGATGCAGGGCGGCGGTCCGCGTTCGCCGCATGCGTGCGGCGCGGCCCTGCGCTCGGCGCGGTCTGTGCAGCGTCCCTCTCCGTGGCGGCGCTCCTTTCGTCATGTGCGCCGGCCGCGCAGCGTCCGTTGTCGGGTGCGACGAGGGAAGGCGAGGCTTCGCTGCACCCTCCCGGCGAGCCCGCCGCCGCGATGCGAATGGTCGCGGGCCCCGACCTCTCGGCGCTCGAGCCCGGCCGGCTCTTTCCCGCCGCGGACATCCAGGCGCGCATGCGGTTCCTCGAGGCGATCGACGTCTGCGGGCGCTCGCAGGACCCAGCGGTCCTCTTTGACGCGCAGACGCTCCGCGAGATCTTCCAGTCTTCGCCCGACGCCGCGACGTTCTTCAGCGCCCTCGACGCGCAGTTCGTCGCGTGGGAGATGGTTCCGGCCGACGCCGCGGCGAAGCCCGCCGCCGACGGCCTCGTCACCGGCTACGCGACCCCCGTCGTCCGCGCGAAGCGCCGCGCCGACACCCGCTTCCGCTATCCGCTCCTCGTCGACCTCCGCAGGCGGTTCCCCGAGATCGCAGACGCCCCGCGACGGCAGATCCTCGCCACGCCGGGGGTCGCGTCGCAGGCCATCGCGTGGGTGTCCGATCCGCTTGCATGGGCGTTGATCGAGACGAACGGCTCTGCGCGGCTCGTCTTCGAGGACGGCATCGAACCCGCCGAGCTCCGCATCGGCCGGGTCGCGACCAACGGCAGGACTTGGACGGGAATGGGCCGCTGGTTCGCCGAGCGCGGACTCATCGAGAAGCCCGACTACACGCTTGCGGACGTGCGCTCGACGGCATACGTCCATCCCGAGAAGGCGGAGATGGCCGCGCTCGACAACGAGCGCGTCGTCTACTTCTCGATCGCGGATCCGGCGCGCTTTCCGACGACGGTCGGGCTTCCGGGCGGCCGGCTGGTCGCGGGATGGTCGTGCGCCGCCGACCAGTCGGTCTACCCGCCGGGGTCGATCCTGCTCCTTGTCGAGGAGACGGAGGGCAGGCGGGTCGGCCATCTTCTCTTCGTGCACGATTCCGGCGGCGCGATCGCGGGCCCCCAGCGCGTCGACTGCTATCTTGGCGAGGGCGATGCAGCACTGACGCGCGCAGGCGATCTGCGTGGTGCGGCGCGCGTCTATCGACTCCGCGCCGCCTCGGGCGCACCGTGAGGACCCGCATGCGCAACGCCTTGCTCTCGGTCGGACATGCCGCCGTGCTCGCGACCGTGCTCGCCGCCACGGGCTGCGGCGAGTCGTCGAGCTCGCCCAAGGTCGTCGATCCCGCGCTCTACGAACCGCCGATCGTGCGCGAAGGCGAGGGGAGGAAGCCGAGCTCCGCGAAGGCCGAGCTGCGCACGCTGAAGCCCGCGTTCGTGTCGGGCGTGGCGATGGCGCCCCGGAGTCTCCTCGACGACAAGCTGCGGATGCTCGTGCCGCAGACGTTCACAGAGATGCCGGCGGACCGCGTGGCCGAACTCTTCGGCTCGGGCGCGCGCCCCGACGCCGTCTTCCAGAGCGCGGACCGCAAGATCTTCCTCGTGATCGCGCTTCTCCGCGATCCGCTCCTTCCGGACCAGGTTCGGGGCGCGTTCGAATCGACGAAGAAGACGATGCTCGCCGCGTATCCCGAATGCACCGAGCGGTCGGAGACGATCCTCGAGGTCGATGGACGCGCATGGATGCGTTTCGATCTCGACGGCACGAAGCGCGTCATGGTCGCCGTCACCTCGCTGGACGGCAAGACGCTGCGGATCGAGGCGAGCTTCGTCGACAAGCCCGAGCAGAAGTGGGTGGATGCGATCCGCCGGTCGTGGGAGACGGCCGTGCTCGTCGATGGTCATTCCTGAGTTTCGCGGAGCAAGCCCATGGACGAGAGATCGATGGAAGGCGGTTCGACGGGACGGTCGTCGGTCGAGACATGGGTTCGCATCGGAGTCGCCGCGCTCGCGGCCGCGCACGGCGCCGTCTGGTGGCGCGCGCTCTCGTGGTGGCCGCAGCTCCCGCCGCGGATTCCGATCCACTTCGACGCGGCAGGCGAGCCCGACGGATGGGCCGCGCGCTCGGTTGTCGCGTGGTTCCTCGCGCCGGCGATCATGCTGTTTCTCTGCGCGCTGCTTGGCGCGATCGCGCTCTGGATCAACGGCGTCGCGCGGACGTCGCCTGAACTGATGAACGTGCCGCACAGGGCGCTCTTCATCCGGCTCTCGCCGGCGGCGCGCTGCGAGGCCGTGCTGCCGGTGCGGGGCGTGCTCGTGTGGGTGCTCGTCGGAATCAACGTCCTCGGCCTCGTCATCGTCGAGGGGATGGGGCGCGTCGCGACGCTCGGGCAGGGAACCGTGTCGATCCTTCCGGTCGTCGCGTTCGTCGCCTTCGCGGGCGCGCTTTCGTTCGTCTCGATCCGCGCCACGGCGCGCGCGGTCGAGCGGCTCGCGCGGCGGGAGGGGCTGCTGTGACCCGGCGCCTTGCGTTCCTCGTCGCGCCGTCGAAGCTTCTCGCGGCGACCTGCATTGCCGGGAGCGCGACGCCGCTTCTCGAGGCGATGCCGTTCGCGAAGTGGCGCGTGGTCGGCGGCGCGGCGACCTTCGAGGTCGTCCCTGCGGCCGATGGCGCCTCGGGACCGACGGTCGTCGGACGCGGCCCGATCGAGCGCAACGGTTTCCTCGCGAGTCCACGCGAACTCCACGACTTCCGCCTCGCGGTCGAGGTGCGGCTCGCGTCGGACGAGTTTCCGAAGGGCGAGGGCATGAACTCGGGAATCCAGATCCGCTCGCGCGAGAAGGACGGCACGATCGCGGGCCTGCAGATCGAGATCGACCCGACCGAGCGGCGCTGGTCGGGCGGCGTCTACGACGAACGCGGCCGCGGATGGCTCGCTCCGCTCAAGGACAACCCCGCCGCGATGGCCGCGTTCAAGCCGGGCGAATGGAACATCTTCGAGATCGAGTGCATCGGTCCGCGCATCCGCACCCGCGTGAACGGCGTCGCCTGCGCCGAGTGGCACGACGGCGTCGTGTCGGGGCTGCTTGCGTTCCAGGTGCACGGCGGCAAGGCATGCGAGGTGGCGTTCCGCTCGCCGATCCTCGAGGAGCTTGGCGCCCACGCTTGGCGCGTCGGGGCGGGCGAGGTTGAGGTTGAGGTCGAGGTTGAGGTCGAGATGAACGCCGCCGCCGCCGCCACATCTTGGTCGTGCACGCTGCCCGCGGGCGCGCGCGGGATCCGCGTCGAGGTCGAGCGCGGCGGCACCGCGCTGCTTGTCGCAGCCGACGGCTCCCGCGTCGCGGAGTTTGCGTTCACGCCGAAGGACGTCGGGGCTGCGGGCGCGTCCGCGCGGCGCGTCCTTGAAGCGGTGTGGCTCGACGGCAAGGGCGCCGCGCTTGTCGATGGCGTGCGCGTGGCGGAACTTTCGCTTGCGAAGGATCCTGCGCGGGTCGAGCTGTCGGGTGCAGGAGTCGCGGCCGGCGCGCACGCGGTGCTCGAGCGCGCGGCTTCGAAGTGACGGGTGCACGCGCTGTGGATGAACGGTGCACGCGGTCGTCGCGCGCTCGGTTCGCGGGTCCGTC
>JBIKWD010000167.1:0-7125 GCA_044356505.1 Phycisphaerales bacterium | reverse complement strand
GTGCCGTGTGGCATCACCTCTGGTGATGGCGGCATCGAACGCGCCGTGCGCGCCACGCCTGCAGTCTGAGAGCACCCTGCCCGCCCAGCCTGCAGGCTGAAAGCACACCGCGCGTTCGTGGCCGCCACTACCCCCTGCTGCGCAGGGGGATAGTGCCACACGGCACGTCCTGCGACCCCGCACATCAGTCGCTCAGGCTTCGCTGCGCTCCGCCTTCGTGGGCGCACAAGGTTCCGCCGGCGTCCCGCCTTCGTCGACGTGCACCTCACGCGCTACCGGTTCACTTCGGCCGCGCGGGCTTCGGTCGCGCGCTTGATCAGCGGCATCGCCTCGCGTACCTGGTCGTGACTCATCAGGAACTCGCCGAGCGCCTGCATGAAGCGCCAGTCGTCGGGCGCGAGCTCCATCGCACGCCGCAGGTCGCGCTCGGCCTCCTCCGGCTTTCCGAGCGCGAGATACCCGTCCGCGCGCATCTTGTGGGCGAAGGGGTTGTCGGGCGCGATCTCGAGCGTCTTCGTCACGAGCGCGATCCCTTCCTCGACCTTCTCGGTCGCGCCCGTCTCGATCAGGAGGATCGAGAGCCGCCGCATCGCGTTGAGGTCGTCGGGACGGCGCGCGACGGCGTCGCGGACGAGCGCGAGCGCCTCGTCGCGGCGTTCGTCGTTCACAAGCCATTCGACGATCTGCTCTCGGAGGCCCTCCCACTCGGGACGCGCGTCCCACTGCGCCCGCGCAAAGTCGATCGCGCCGCGCAGGTCGCCGCCGCCGCGCATCGCGCGCGCGATGCCCGCCGCGTACGCCTCGCTCATTCCGCTGCGCTCGGCAAGGGCGGAGAGCCGCGCCTCGCTCGCCTCGTAGTCGCCCGCGACCGCGTCGAGCCACGCGACGCGGCCCTCGAGCACCGGCCGCCACGGGCCGTCGACGCCGAATCCGTCGGGCGCGGGCAGCGCGAGCCGATACCAAGCGCTTCCGCGCTCGGCCTGCCGCACGGCCGTCTCCGGCGGCTTCAAGCCCATGCCGCTGTACACGACCGCCGGCGGCACATCGACGCGCGACATCGCGAAGTCGCCGAGCGCCACCACGGCGTTGACCGCGCCGACGTACGCGATGCCTGCGAACGCGACGCCCGAGAGCGACGCGACCGCTGCGCCGGCGCCCAGCAGCCGCCCGTCGCGCTTCAGCTGGAAGCGGTGGAGCCGCACGTCCTTTCGCCGCACGAGTTCGGCGCAGAGCCACGCGAGGTAGGTCGCGCACGCGGCGACGCCCGACGCGAAGAGGAGCGGCACGCCGATCGCGCCCCGCACCGCGAAGAACACGCCGACCGCGACGAGCGCCAGCGCGATCTCCTCGCTCCAAGACAGGTCGTACTTGCGCGCCGGCGCGTTCGATCCATCGCGGTGCTTCGCGAGGAACGCGGGCTTTCCGAACCCGACGTGCAGCGCCTGCTCGGGGCACGCGCTGACGCAGTCGAGGCACTTCATGCAGCCCTGGTCGACCACCATCCTGTAGTCGCGCACTTCCTCGTGGACGCGCACGTTCGACGTGCACACCGCGGTGCAATGCCCGCACTGCGTGCACGCGTCGCTCACGCGGATGCGCACCGGCGAAAGCTCGTCGAGCGGCGCGAAGAAGCCGCCGTACGGGCAGCCGTAGGTGCAGTAGCCCTTCGCGCCGAGGAGATACACGGTGAGGAAGCCGCACACGAGGAGGAACGGCACCGCCATCAGGACGCCGGGAAACGTCGCCCAGAAGTCGGTGGTGGTGAACTCGGTCGTGAAGCCGGGCCACGTGAGTTCGGGCCGCGTGAACGGCGCGATCGCCACCCGGTAGATGACCGGCCACAGGAACATGTACACGGCGAGCGCGAGCGGCATCCAGAGGAGGAGCCGCGAGCGGAAGAGCTTCGGGCGGATCCCGACCTTCTTCATCAGGTAGCCGCAGAAGTCCTGCAGCATCACGATGTGGCAGGCCCAGCCGCAGAACCAGCGGCCGAGGAGCGCCGTCGAGGTCAGCGCGAGCAGGAAGATCACCGTGCCCGCGTTGATCACGCCATACTTCGACGTCTCCATCGCCTCCGACGGCTCGAGCGGCGAGATCGTCTCCCCGGTCCACAGCCACTGGATGACGTGCACGATCATCAGCACCTGGACGGTGATGAGCGCCGTCGCCCGCTTCCAGCCCATGCGCGAATGCGGCGCCTTCGGACCCTTCGGCACGTGGCCATCCGGTCCTGCGGGCAGGACGGTCAGCGACAGGCCGCTCGGGCGTTGGGCTTTGGGTTCGCAGCTCATGCGGTGGTGCTCGGGAAACTCGCGGAGCGCATCCTACGCGTTCGCGGCGATTGGGTTTCCGTTGTCGGGTTTCCTATACTCGCGGTCCCCGATGGCTTCGCGCGACCTCTACGACATCCTCGGCGTCTCCCGTACCGCGAGCGCGGACGAGGTCCGCCGCGCCCACCGCAAGCTCGCGCTCCAGTACCACCCCGACCGCAACAAGTCGAAGGACGCGGCCGCGAAGTTCGCGGAGGTGCAGGAGGCCTACGAAGTCCTTTCCGACGCCGACAAGCGCAAGCAGTACGACGACTTCATCCGCCTCGGCGGTTCGCCGGGAGCCTTCGGTTCGAGCGGTCCGACCGGCGGCAGCGGCGGCGCGCGCCCCGGTGCGCCCGGACAAGGTCCGTTCGGCGGCGGCGAGGCGTGGACGACGTCCGACAGCGAGACGTTCGAGTCGATCTTCGGCGACATGTTCGGCGGACGTGGCGGCGGACGTGGCGGCGGACGCGCGCGCAGCGGCGGCGGCGCATCGCAGCGGGCGCGGGCGCGCGAGCGGATGGAGGCCGAGGTCTCGGTGCCGCTCGAGACCGCGATCAAGGGCGGCCGCGTCGGGCTCGTGCTCGACGACGGCAGCGTCGATGTGCCGATCCCGGCTGGCGTCGAGGACGAAGAACTCGTCTCGGTGCCGGGGCGGCTCGACCTCATGGTGCGCGTCAGGATCGCGCCGCACGCGTGGCTCTCGCGCGATGGTCGCGATCTCTCCTACGACCTTCCGCTCTCGATCGTCGAGGCGACGCTCGGCGCGTCGATCGAAGCGCCGCTTCCGACCGGCGGCGGCGTCACGCTCAAGATCCCACCTGGCACCGCCAGCGGCAAGAAGCTCCGCATCGCCGGCAAGGGCGTGCCCGCGGGCGGCGGGCGTCCGGCCGGCGACCTCTTCGTCGTCATCCAGATCGTGCCGCCGAAGGACGTGAACGACCTCACGGGTTCGCTCCTCCGCGAGATCGCGGGGTCGATCGACAACCCGCGCGCGAAGCTGCCGCACCTTCAGTTGCGGCCGTAGCGGCCGATCGCCTCGAGCACCGTGCGGTGCACCGCGAAGGGCGACGCGAGCATGATCCAGTACGCGTCGAACGTGCCGCGGCCCGCGGTCGCGAAGCCGAGGGTCCCGAGGCCGAAGATCCGCTCGCGCAGGCTCTGCACCGCGATCGTGTTCTGGATGCGCGACAGCTGCGCCTCGTACAGCGCCGTGCGGAAGACGCCGTAGCGCGCGAGGATGCGCCGGTCGGTGAGCGCGTAGAGGTGGAACCACCAGTCGACCGCCGCCCACCCGAGCCGCAGGGTCGCGATGGTGACGCCGATGACGGCCGCGTGCGACGCTGTCCAGCCGATCCAGGGGAAGTGCGAGAGATACGCAAGCGATAGGCCGATGATCGCCGCCGCCACCAGCGTGCCGAGCGACGAGAGCGGGATGAAGAGGAGGCTCGGCCGCAGCACGAGGATGACGACCTCGTCGGGCCCGAGCGACGCCTGGAGCGCGGCCGGAAGTTCATGCGCGACGCCGATCGCTGCCGGCGCCGCCGCGTGCTCCGCGCGGGGCTCGCGCACGTCCGCACCGGTCACCCGCACGCCTCGGGCCGGAGCGTGCCCACGAACGGCAGGTTGCGGTAGAGGTCGTCGTAGTCGAGGCCGTAGCCGACCACGAACTCATCGTCGATGTCGAAGCCGACGTACTCGCATGCGGTCGACATCGCGCTCGGGATCTTCTTGCGGAGAAGGACGCACGCGCGCACGCTGGCGGCGCCGCGCGCCTCGAACTCGCTGCGCAGGAGCCGCAGCGTGCCGCCCGAGTCGAGGATGTCGTCGAGGATCAGCACATGGTGCCCCTCGAGGTGCTTCGGGAGCGAGCCCGTCAGCGTGCTGCCGCGCGTGGCGGTGTTCTTGCCGCCGTAGCTCGAGACGGTGGTGAGCTGGAGGCGAAGGCGCCGCTGCGGCAGCGCACGCACGAAGTCGGCGGCGAACAGCAGGCTTCCCGTCATCACGGGGACGACCGTGAGGCGGCCGTCGGCGTGCGCGTAGTCGTCGCCGATCCGCTGCGCGAGCTCGGTGACGCGCCGCGCGATCGCGGCGCTCGACACAAGGACGCGCTCGACATCCTCGTGCCGGTCTTCGCTCGTGTGGTTGGCCGGAGAATCGTGCATGGTCTTCACACGCCAAGCCGCGACTTGATCGCGTCGTTCACGCTCTTCGCGTCGGCCTTGCCGCCCGCGAGCTTCATCACGGCGCCGACGATGCGCCCGATCGCGGCCATCTTGCCGCTGCGCACGTCGTTCGCGGCGGCCTCGTTCGCGGCGATCGCCGCATCGACCCACGCGAGGAGCTGGCCTTCGTCCTTCACGACGACGAGTCCGAGCCGCTCGGCGGCGGCCTTCGCGCTCTCCTCGCTGCCGCACAGCGCGCCAAAGAGCGCATCGACCGACTGCGGGCCGACCGCGCCCTCTTCGCGCAGCGCGAGGATGCCGGCGACCTGCGCGGCCGAGATGCCGATCTCGTGCACGCCGGCGCCGCGCTCGTTCGCGTGCTTGGCGCCGATGTTGAGCAAGAGCTTGCCCGCGGCGTAGCCTGCGTCCTTGTCGCTCTTGAAGGCGCCGCCCGCGAGGGCCGCCGCCACGACCGCCTCGAAGAAGAAGCAGGTGTCGCGCTCGCTGACGAGGTTGAGCGCGTCGATCTCGCTGAGGCCGTACCCCGCGATGTAGCGCGCGCGGCGCGCGAGCGGCAGTTCGGGCACGCGCGCCTTCACCTCGGAAAGCCACGCGTCGCTCACCTCGACGGGCACGAGGTCGGGCTCGGGGAAGTAGCGGTAGTCGTGCGCGTCTTCCTTCTCGCGCTGGAGCAGCGTGCGCAGGTTGACGTCGTCCCAGCCGCGCGTCGACTTCATGCCGCGGCCCATCGTGCGGCCCGTCTCGCGCCACTCGTCGACCTGCCGCTTCGCCTCGAACTCGATCGCGCCCTTCACGGCGCGGAAGCTGTTGAGGTTCTTCACCTCAACGACGGGCGTCTTCACGGTCTCGCCGTTCTCGAGCTCGAGGATCATGTTGATGTTGGGCTCGAACCGCATGTGGCCCTTCTGCATGATGCCTTCGGTGACGCCGAGGAAGCGGCAGATGTTGCGAAGCTCTTCGGCGAAGGTGACGACATCGTCGGCGCAGTCGAAGTCGGGCGCGGTGACGACCTCGAGGAGCGGCGTGCCCGCGCGATTGAGGTCGACGAGCGAGCCCGCGTAGTGGTGGCCGCCCGGGAGCTCGTGCCCGAGCTTGCCGGTGTCTTCCTCGAGGTGCGCGCGGATGATGCCGATCGCGCGCGTGCCGCCCGCGGCCGCGGGGATCTCGACGCGCCCGTCATGGCAGAGCGGCAGGTCGTACTGCGAGATCTGGTAGCCCTTGGGGAGGTCGGGGTAGTAGTAGTTCTTGCGGTCCCACTTCGAGAACCTCGCGATGCCGCAGCCGAGCGCGAGGCCGACCATCATCGACATCTCGACGGCGGCCTTGTTCATGACCGGCAGCGACCCGGGCAGCGCGCACACGACCGGGTCGATCAGCGTGTTCGGCTCCTCGTCGAAGTGGGCCGGATGCGCCGCGTTCGGCACGCGCGTGAACATCTTGGTGCGCGTCGCAAGCTCGATGTGGATCTCGAGGCCCACCTTGAGGGAGGACTTCGCGATCTTCGCTGTCTTCGGGTCGGCAGTCGTCGCCATGCGCGGATGGTAGTGCGGATTGCGGGCATAATGCACGAACCCATGTCCGCGATGACTCCCCTGCTCGCCTCCGTCCTCTCAATCTCCATGCTCGCCTCCGCCGATCTCGCCCCGAAGACCACCTTCGCGAAGCCGGACGGCGCGCTCGTCGCGACGCTGTCGGGCGTCGACGGCCCCTGCGAACTGGTGCTGCTCGACCACGCGGCCGCCGAGCTCGCGCGCGCGTCGGCGGCCCCGGGCGACGTCGACCTCGCCCAGCTCTTTCCCGCGATCCGTGCCGCAGAGCGCGCCGTGCGCGTGCAGGCGATCGTCGCGGGCGCGCCGCAAGGCTCGCCGCTCGTCGTCGTGCCGCTCGTGCCGCGGCCGGCGATCCGCACCGCGACCGACGTCCGCCCGGACGGCGTCACCAAGTTCACGCGCGTGATCGGCTGGGGCGAGTCGCTCCTCGACCCGGCGAACGAGGCGCACAAGAAGCTCGCGGCCGAGTGGCCGAAGTCCGACCCGACGCCGCGATCCGGATTCAGGCTCGAGCGCGACCGCGACGTCGTCTTCGAGACGACCGCCGGCAACATCCGCTTCGCGATGCGCCCCGACGAGGCGCCCAACAGCGCGCGCAACTTCGTCGAGCTCGCGGCGAGCGGCTTCTACGACGGCACGATCGTCCACCGCATCGTGCCCGCCGACCGCAACGGCCGGCCGTTCGTCATCCAAGGCGGCGACCCGACGGGCACCGGCGACGGCGGCCCGGGCTACGACCTTCCGCTCGAGCCCTCGAAGCTGCCGCATGATTTCGGCGTCGTGTCGATGGCGCGCAGCGACTGGCCCGACAGCGCGGGCAGCCAGTGGTTCGTGTGCCTCTCGCGCGAGGCGACGGCGCGTCTCGACGGGCAGTACTGCGCGTTCGGCCATGCGGTCGAGGGCGCGGAGGCGATCCTGAAGATCGCAGACGGCGAGATCGCGGATCTCGCGGCGGGCCGGCCGAAGTCGCCCGAGACGGTGACGCGCGCGTACGTCGTGCCCGCGCCCGCGTGGACGCCGGGCGTCGGCCGGCCCGACGCGCGCATCGAGCGGCCCGCGGCGCCGGCCGCGCCGAAGCCA
>JBIKWD010000166.1:0-7151 GCA_044356505.1 Phycisphaerales bacterium | reverse complement strand
GCCAAGTGCGGCGAGGAAGCCCGTCACGGCGGGGTAGTTGGCGAAGTTGCCGAGGCCGATCGACCATGCGAGCAGGCCCGACAGGACGCCGCCGAGCGCGAAGATCGCCGGGAACCAGAGAAACTCGAACCGGAACCTGCGGGGCCGCGCGATGCGCGTGCCGAAGACGACCTGCTTCAGGCGGTCGTACTCCCACAGGACGAGGAACAGGTTCGCCAGCGACATGAGGATGGTGATCACCCAGGTTCCCGCGAATCCCAGCGAGATGGTGAGCACCGTGATGTTGACGATGATCGGCAGGAAGAGAAGCGCGCCAAGATGCGCCGTGCGCGGGATGAGGAGCAGAAGCGCCGCCGCGAGCTGGCTCCAGCCGATGAACTCGTAGTAGAAGCCGGTCTTCAAGAGCGCATTGAAGAAGTAGCCGATGTTGGTCGACTCGGGCAGCGAGGTGAACGGAATGCCGAGGATCTTCGGGATGCTCGGAGGAATGAAACCCAACGCGAGCAGGCAGCGGACGAACGCCGCGAAGAGCTGCATCCACCAACGGCGGGTGACCGACGCGTGGAGCGCTTCGAACGAGTGAAGGAGATTCATGGATGAGGCCCTACGCCGGTTGTGACGCGTGGTTCGTGATCCGACCAAGCGAGTTGCGACAACACAGCTTTCCTCAGCCAATGTGTGCGCGCGTCCCCCGATTGTGTCTTGAATCCACACTCACGAGCAGCGCCGAGCACCGGCCATGCGCGGCGGCCTGTCGCGCCACGCGGGGAACATCCGTGGGCTCGCGTACGGTTTCAGAAGTGCGCGATCTGCACGCCGTACCGCACCGCGAGGTACTCGACGATCACCTTCGTGTCGTTCGTGTGGAGGCGATCGCCGGCGCGGTAGAAGCGCGATGCGTCGACGAAACCGTGGTTCGCCGGGTCGAGGACGAGGTTCGGGCAGCCCTGGTTCGCGTCGCCGACGAGTTCGATGATCTCGCGGCGCGGCCGCGGGTAGTCGATGTAGCGGATGTCGAGCCTCTCGCGTAGCTCGGGGCAGTAATGAAGCACGCCTTCGAGGAAGGCGCAGCTCGGGCAGTAGTAGCGCTTGCCTTCGCTGTCGCGGGCGCCGTCGGTGAAGTTGGGGTTGAGGAGGAAGAGGATGTCCATCGATGTTCTCGAAGCTCCCCCGTCGATGCGGGCGGACGGTGATGGAGCGTAGCGAAATCGCGCGTCGCCCTACCGCTTCTCCTGCCACGCTTCCTTCGGCCCCTGCTTCTCCATCCAACGGCCGGCGGGCACGGGGCGGTAGCCGAACTTCTCGTAGAGACCGTGCGCGTCGCGCGTGGCGAGGCACCAGCGGCGCAAGGTCGCGAGCGACGGATGCCGCTCGAGTTCCTCGAGCATGCGGCGCGAGAGGCCTTGGCCGCGGAAGGGTTCGTCGACGAACACATCGCAGAGCCACGCGAAGGTCGCGCGGTCGGTGACGACGCGCGCGAGGCCGACGGTGGCGCCCGTCGCGTCGTCGATCGCGACGACGACGATGCTGTTGCGCAGCGCCTCCGCGACGACCTCGCGGCGGATGTCGGTCGACCAGTAGGCGCTGGCCAGCATGCGGTGGATCGCGTCGAGGTCCTGGCGCGCGGGGTCGAGGGAGATCGTGATGCTCATGGAGGGAGGCGCAGGCGGCGGGGTGCTGCGCGGAAGTATCGCAGTTCCCCCGCTTTACAGCGACGAAGCCGCTGACAATCCTCCATGCGCGGGCGATCGGCCACGACCCGGGCGCCCCGTTCGGGGCATCCGGGCGTTCCACCATCGGGCGAATTCGCGGATTCCTCGGGTGAAACTGACCTGCGGACACCCGTTTCTGCGCTTTGTCCGCGGACGGGGGGAACAACCGCGCATCGCCCCAGGCGCGGGTGCACACGGCGGCGGCGCTCCGTCGGCCTGTCTTCGTCTCCCGCTGAGGCTTGAGGAAGCAACATGAGAGAGTTGAACGCACTTTCGATCACCGCGGTCCTTTCGCTCGGCTCGGCCGCGCTGGCCCAGAACAGCGGCGTCGTCCTGACGGACGGCGACGCCGTGTTCCGATTTGGAAGCACCTCCGCGACCTCGCTCTTCCCGACTTCCGCCACGTCCATCTCGCGGGTATCTATTGACCACCGCATCAACGGCGGAGCGACGGGCGTCGACAACGGCTTCGACATGCAGTGGTACATCGGGCTCAACGGCCGCGCGCGCGAGTTCACGCTGAGCGGGTTCACGAGCCGCACCACCGTCGGCACGAACCAGGTCACCTACAACTTCGCGAATGCGTTCGGCATCGCCGGCCTCCAGGCGTCGGTCAGCGCCAAGCTGGTCGACGCCGCGTTCGGCGCGAACACGTCGCACGTCATCACCATGCTGACGCTGACGAACGGTTCGGCCGCCGCGTTGAACAACTTCGACGCTTTCTTCAGCCTCGACAACGACATGGGCGGGACCGCCGGGAACGACGCTTTCTCAGCGCTCGCCTTCGACAACGGCAACCGCGTGCTCACGCAGTCGGACACGCTTGCCGCCGACGGGCCGTTCCACTCCGTGCTCTTCGGCTATGGCGCCGATGCGTCCGGCGCAGGTGGTTTCTCGGCGCTGAACGGACAGTTGACGGACAGCGGGGCCGACTTCACGACGCTCGCGGACCTCGGGTCGGCGGGCACCGCCACGCTGGCCGACTACGCCCAGATGATGCAGTGGCGCCGCTCGCTCGGCGTCGGCGAGTCGGTCACGCTCCGCGCGGACATCGTGGCGTCGATCGGCGCAACGGCCGTCATCCCGGCGCCCGGCGCGCTCGCCCTGCTCGGACTCGGTGGTCTCTTCGGCGGCCGTCGGCGCCGCTGATCCGCCGTTTCTCGCTGCCGGCGCAGCCACGACGCTCGGATACGATCTTCCGATGCCGCGAAAGCCATCGAGCGCAGCGAAGACGAAACCCGCTTCGGCGAAGTCGACGTCGGTCCGCACCGCGAAGCCGTCCGCCCGCTCGGCGAGGCCTTCCGCTGGAGACCGCAAGGCTGCATCGACGACGCCCGACGCCTACTTCGCGGCGCTTCCTTCGGACCGGCGACCTGTCATGCTTGCGTTGCGCGCGGCGATCGCGAAGGCGCTTCCGAAGGGATTCGAGGAGATCGTCGCCTACGGAATGCCCGGCTGGGTCGTGCCACTCTCCGCCTATCCCGCGGGCTATCACTGCACGCCGGGCGCGCCGCTTCCCTTTCTCGGCATCGCATCGCAGAAGTCGCACATCTCGTTCTATCACATGGGGCTCTACGCGGACCCCGCGCTTCTCGAGTGGTTCAAGGCGGAGTGCGCGAAACGGCTGACGAAGAGGCTCGACATGGGGAAGAGCTGCGTGCGCTTCAAGAAGCCGGAGGATGTGCCCGTCGAACTGCTCGCCGATCTCTGCCGCCGCATGACGCCGAAGCAGTGGATCGCGCTCTATGGATCGAAGCTGAAGCGATAGCCGCCGCCTGGCGCGCGAGGCCGCGCCCGCAGGCTCAAGCCCCCGCCGTCGAACGGTCGATCTTGGACGCACATGACCCCAGGAAATGCAGACAACCCTGACACCGCGTCCGCCACGCCCGCGACCGCGGACCAAACGATGCCGCCTCCGACAGGCGCCACCTAGGCGCGCCTTGCGCTCGGGGGCTCGCTCATGGGCCTCGCGAATCTCGTCCCAGGCATCTCGGGAGGCACGATGCTCGTCGCGGCGGGCGTCTACCGGCGCTTCATCGAGTCGATCTCGGAACTCTCGCGCCTGCGATTCCGCGCGCCGACGCTGCTGACGCTCGCCGCGGTCGTCGGCCCCGCGCTCTGCGCGATCGCGCTCTTCGCGACGCTGGTGAGCCAGGCGCTCGTCGAGATGCGCTGGGCGATGTACTCGCTCTTCATCGGGCTTACCTTCGGCGGCGTTCCCGTGCTGTGGAAAGTGCTGCGCCCCGCGAACACCGCCGCCTGGATCGGCGCGGTTGCCGGCGCGGGCGGCATGATCGCGATCACGTGGCTTCAATCCGATGCCGTCTCGAACGAGGGCATGACCGGGGCGTGGATGCTGCTTCTCGGCGGTGCAGCGGGAGCCGCGGCGATGATCCTTCCCGGGATCAGCGGCGCGTATCTGTTGATGCTGCTCGGGCAGTACCGACCGATTCTCGAGGCAATCCGCGCCGGCGCCGCTGCGCTCGCGGCGGGCGATCTCGAGGGCGTCTGGTCGACGGGCGTCTTCCTGCTCCCGGTCGCGGCCGGCGTCGGGCTCGGACTCGTCGCCGCAAGCAACGTGCTGCGCTGGCTGCTGCGTCGATTCGAGAAGGCGACGCTCGGCGTGCTGCTCGGGCTTCTGATCGGCGCACCCGCGGGGCTCTACCCGTTCAAGGAAGGCGTCCCGCCGCGCGCGGGCGAGACCTTCCGCGGCGAAGTGCTCGGTGCGGCTGCGGCCGAGAAGCTGCTCGATCGGCCGAAGGACTGGCCCGAGAAGGCATTCACGCCCTCCCCGGTTCAGGTGGCGGCGTCGCTCGCGGTGGTCGCGCTCGGCTTCGCGGCCACGCTTGGGGTGGCGAGGCTTGGACGCGGGAAGCCAGGCGGGTAACGTGGTGCAATGCCGCGCGCCGCTCTGCGTTCGATGCGCGAGCATCACCACATGAGCGCGATCCAACCGAACTCCCTGGCCGCCGCATGCGCCGCTCTTCTCGCCCCGTTGGCGCTGGCGCAGACCGATGTCAACGCCACCATGCAGCACGGGGGCGTGACGCGCTCGTACATCGTACGGCTTCCGCCCGGGTTCTCGGCGGAGGATCGCGCCCCGCTGGTCGTCGCGCTGCATCCGTCGGTGTCGACAGGCGCTGACTTCAAGGCGACCTCGGGCTGGGACGGCGTCAGCAACACGCACGGCCTCGTGGTCGTGTATCCGACAGGTGGGCAACCCGTCGGGACGAACGGGAAGTTTGCGTGGAACGACTGGAGTTTCTCGGGCGCTGCGCCTGACGACCTGTCGTTCCTCGATGCCCTGATCGCACGCGTGCAGACGGACTTCGGCACCGATGCGTGCCGCACCTACATGACGGGCTTCTCGAACGGCGCGATGATGACGAACAGCTTCGTTGCCGTGCACGCCGACAAGGTGGCCGCGATCGCGCCGGTCTCGGGTGGCTGGATCACCGCGTACGGCGGCAGCGAGGCGGAGCTGACGCCTGCGCTGCCCGTTCCGGTCTGGACCTGGCGCGGAAGCAACGAGACATTCGTCACGGGCGTCGGCAAGAATTCGCGGTCCCGCACGCAGCAGGACCAGGAGCAGCTCGCGTTCTGGGTCGAACACAACAATGCCGTGCTCACCTCGACGGTCACGGAAACCCTGAACTACGGCGTGCCGCGGACCTACATCACGAAACTCCATGACGGCGACGCGCGGGTTTGGTTCACCGAAGTGCAGGGAACCGGACATCTCTACCAGCCCGGAGCCGCGGACCTCATCTGGACGCGCTTCTTCTCGCAGATCGTCGCGCCATCTCCGAAGTGCGCTTCTTGCCCCGCGGACATCGACCAGAGCGGCGCCGTCGACGGCGGCGACATGGCGCTCCTTCTCGGCGCGTGGGGCACGACCGATGCAAACGCCGATCTCGACGGAAGCGGACTCGTGGGCGCCGGGGATCTCTCGATCCTGCTCGCCGCCTGGGGTCCCTGCTGAACGGGATGAGCCGACGAGAGCCTCAAGAGCCTCAAGAGCGCAGGATCAGAACGCCGTAGCGATCCGCGAGGTCCTCGCCGATCAGACTCGTGCGCTGGCGCGCAGGACCGAGGAAAGGACCTGAGCAGCCCTGGTCTGCATCGCGGACGAACTCGATGGATCTCGCGCCGCGGCCGGAGCAGTCGCCGTACCGAAGGCCGGGCTTCTCGCGCAGGTCAGCGCAACAGGCGAAGACGCCCCCGCGGAACCCACCGCTCCGGCAGTGTCGCCACTTGCCCTCCTGGCCTTGGGCGCATTCTTTGAATCCGGGCTTGAAAGCGAGGAGGATGTCCATTGGCCGCTCCGATGCGGTGCAACGCGACTCGTGCCGCGACCCCGCGCATGATCGATGCTTGTTCACCGGCTCATGCCGCGACGACCCGCACGCGGCTGGGGATACTGCCAAGTCCCTTGCGAGCGTGATATCGTTGCGCACCGCGGCGACGCGCTCCGACCCGAACGACCCAGACTCCGCGCTCACCATGCGCTCCGACTCCGCACCCATCCGACGCCTCACGAACTACTGGAAGATCGAGGCGGGCAACGCCGTGCTCGTTCCCGCGATCGCGGTCTACTTCGTGCTGCGTTCCGGAGCGACGGTCACCACCGCGCTGGTGCTGTCGGGTCTTGCGTGCTCGTTCCTTCTCGTGATCGGCACGATCGTGCTGCGGATGATGCTCCGGAGGGCGCGCGGCGAGCCCGACGCGACCAAGGGCAGGATCGCCCTGCTCGCCTGGATGCGTTGGCCGGCGATCGGCCTCTGCGTGGCCGCCGCGGTCGCCCTCGGGGCCCAGTGCATCGCCGATGGCGTGCAGTTGGACGCCCGGTTCGTGGCGCCTGCGATCCTGCTTCTCCTTGCGGTGCTCGAGTACATCAACTACTACCACTTCCAGCTGCAGCACTTCGACCACGCGCCCGACTGGCAGCGGCTCGTCTCGGGCCGCGGGTTCCGGCGATCGCATCTCGCGCGGGAGATCGATCGCTGGAAGCGCGAGCGACGCGGAGCCTAGTTCTTCGACTCAGGGAACCGCGCCGTCTCCTTGCCTTCGGCGTCGTAGAGGATGATCGCGGGATTGTCGTTCTCGTCGACCTGCAGGAGCAGCCGCTGGCGTCCTTGCGAGTCCTGGAGGCCGATGGTTGCAGACTTCTGCTCGGCGAACACCGCGATGCGCGCGAACTGCATCGCCTGGAACCGCTGCAGTTCCTTGACATCGGGATCGTCGAGGTCGGGCTTGCCATCCTTCGCCGCCTTCGTCTTCTCTGCGCCGCGATCGACTGCATCCATGTCGATCAATGGGCCGCTCGGCGGCTGAATCAGCACCATTCCCGCCGACTGGCTGCCGTCCGGCGCCAACCTGGCCACCAACCCAGCCGCTTCGAGCGGATAGTTGCGGTAGTCGAGCGTCAGCAGCGTGTGG
>JBIKWD010000165.1:0-7175 GCA_044356505.1 Phycisphaerales bacterium | reverse complement strand
TCGGGTCGTAGGTGAACGCCGCGAGCGGCGACGCGGTGCCCGCGGTCGATTGCGAGCTCGACAGGACCTGCAGGAATCCGTCGTCGTCGATCTTCATGAACGCGGGGTCGGCCGGATCGCCGCCCGAACGCAGGAACGCCATGAGATCGAGAAGCTCGCCCTCGGAGAGCGTGTCGAGGAGATGCGCGGGCATCGGCGAGGTCTTGCTCGGCGCGATCGACTTGATCGACTTCCGCTCGATGCGTTCGCGCGCGTCGGAGAGCAGGCTCGGGCGGATCTCGATCGCGTCGGGCGCATCGGCGACGACGCGGCCGGTCACCACGCGGCCGTCGGCGAGCGTGATGTCGCTGTTCTGGTACTGGTCGCTGATCGTCTTGTTCGGTTCGACGAGCGACGCGGCGAGATCCTCGACCGAGAAACGCCGCGAGACGGCGGTGAGCTCGGGTCCGCCGCTACCGCCGACGCCGCCGACGCGGTGGCATTGCGCGCACTGCGTGGCGCGGTAGGCGCGCAGGCCCTCGGCGTGGTCGCGGCCCGCCGCAAACTGCGGCGCGAGCGCGACGATCGCGTCGACCGTCCACGCGCGGCCAGGTCCGCGCGCGACGAGAACGAGTTCCTCCGCCTGCTTGCCCGCCGCCGTCATCGCGAGGAACTCTCGCTCGCCTTCGGGCGCGTTCGCGACGAACTCCTCGCCGATCCTGTTGAGGAAGCCCGCGAACGAGTTGCCACCGCTCGCGCGCCTGAGCTCGGCCACTGCGCGCGCGAAGCGGATGCGCAGATCGGGCGTCCAGCCGTTCCTGGCGTCGCGCACCGCATGCGCGAAGGCGATCTTCCGCGGCGCGGGTGCGTTGGCGATCATCTGCTGCACCGCGCGGCCGTACGGGCCACCGCGTGCGAGAAGCGCCGCGTCGGCGCCTGCGCCGAGCCCGGGCGCCTCGCGCAGATCGGGCTTCTCGAGAAGCGCGACCGACACGACGACCGCCTCGGGCGCTCCGATCTTCGCAAGCCACGCAGCGCGATGCGCGTCGAGCTCGTGCGCGCCGTCGACGCCATCCTTCGCGGGGAAATGCGCGAGGACCGCCTTCTTGAGCGCATCGCCGCCGCCGACATCGGTCGACTGCGAGGCGAAGCGCAGGAGCCAGAGCTCGCACGCGCGCAGCCACTCGCGCTCGAGCGCGGTGCCGCGGACTTCTGGTTCGAGCGCGACGAGACGCGCCGCGACGGGCGCTCCGTCGAGCGACGCTTCGCCCGTGCGGCAGAGCGCGACGAGCGCGAGGATCGACGGCTGTGCATCGGCCGATGCGACCGCGCGCTCGCGCCACTGCGCGGGATTCTGGTGCTCAAGCACGATGCGCGCGGCGCTGCGAACGCCGGCGTCCTTGGACTGCAGGCCATCGAAGGCACGCGCGACGGCCGCAGGGCCGGCCGCCCAATCCATCGGGCGGTGGAACTTCTCGAGCTCACGCCGCTCGACGAGCGCCGCAGGCGGCTGCTTCGGCGCGCGCTTGATGGCGATCGGGTTCTCCGCGCGCACGCGGTAGATCGCGCTCGGGAGATTGCGACCGCCGACCGCGAAGTACATCGCGCCATCCATCACGACCGCATCGGTGAGCGGCAGCGGACGGCCCGCGAGGAACGGCTCGATGCGCAGCGTCGGCGTCGATGCGTCCTTCGAGTCGTCGGTCGGCCAGCCCGCCCACATCGTGCCGTAGGTCCAGTCGAGGAAGAACATCGCGTCGTTCCACGGCGCGGGGAACTGCAGGCCCGCCGACGACAGCACGCCCGTCGGCGACGCAGGGCCGACATCGACCGCCGCAGGCAGCGAATCGGGGCTCCACGCGGGCCACTTGCCGCTGCCCGAGCGCCAGCCGTAGTCGACGCCGCTCGCGAGTTCGTTCACGCGCGTGGGCCGATACCACGGCAGGCCCATGTCCCACTCCATGTCGCTGTCGAAGGTGTACGCGCGGCCGACCTCGTCGAACGCCGCGTCGTAGCTGTTGCGGAAGCCCGCGGTGACGAGCTCCCACTTCGCGCCCTCGCGGTCGGTGCGCGCGACCCAGCCGCCCGGCGCCATCACGCCGACCGCGTGGCCGTTCGGATCCCAGATGCGCGTGGCCATGATGTCTTCTTGCCACACGCGCGGCAGGCGCGAGTTGGCGACGGCCTCGTCGGGCGGCGCGCAGTGGTTGCCGCCGACGACCCAGAGCGATCCGTCGGGCGCGAGCACGACCTGGTGCGGCCCGTGCTCGCCGCCGTCGCGCGCGAAGGAGCCGAGCTCCTTCTTCTCGTCGTAGCTGCCGTTGCGGTCGGTGTCGCGCAGGCGATAGAGCCCGCGCCTGTCGGGACCGCCTTCGCTGATCACGACGAAGAGATCGTTGTCGACCGCGAGCAGTCCGTGCGCGAAGCCGATCGTCGGCTCGATCGCGTCGACCTTCGTCGCGGCGGGGTCGCCGCCGTCGGCGCACGGCGTGATCGCAAAGAGCGGGCCGTACTGCGCGCTCGCGATGATGCGGCCCTTGCTGTCGGGCGCGAGCGCCACGACCGAGCCGCGCGCCTTCGGCACCGCGTAAACGAGCTCGCAGATGAATCCTGGCGGCACGGTGATCGAGCGGTCGATGTCGCCGACCGTGGCGCTGAACGCTGAGGAAACGCTGTCGCCCCACGCGCCGTCGCCAAGCTTCGCGAGGACGATGGCGCTCGCGTCGGCGGCGCCTCCTGCGGCGCGCACCTTCCACGCGTCGTCGGTGGCGATGCGCTGGCGCGCGCCCGCCGCGTCGATCCACTCGATCATCGCGCAGACGCCCGCGGGGCCGCCTTCGTTGCGGGCCTCGATGACGAGTTCATGCGAACCCGCCGCAAGCGCGCCGAGCGCGAATTCGCGGGGACTGGCCCAGTCGTCGGTCGTGCCGACCTCGCGTCCGTCGATCAGGACGCGCGACGCGTTGTCGACGGCCACCACCACACGCGCGTCGCGGGCGTCGCCGTCGACGGTGAACGCGCGCACGAAGGTCGCAGTGGCAGCGGCGTCGGCGCGGTCGGCGGTC
The DNA here is from genome assembly GCA_044356505.1 of Phycisphaerales bacterium. Classification (GTDB taxonomy): domain Bacteria; phylum Planctomycetota; class Phycisphaerae; order Phycisphaerales; family SM1A02; genus QWPT01. The sequence goes on along the minus strand of JBIKWD010000165.1, from coordinate 4,131 downwards.
CAGATCCATGAGGGCGCCGCCATCACCGCCTGCTTGCGCGGCGTCGCGGGCGCGACGGGAAGCGGCGCGTCGATCGCGGCCTTCGCGGCGGCACGCGCCTCGCCGAGCGCGCCGTCGCGCGCAGGCGAGAAGGTCAGCACCACCGGGAGCGCGGCAGCAAGAAGGACTGCACCCGCGAGGATGCTCGAGGCGACGAGACCGATGGCAATCGAGCGCTGCATCGCAGCAGTCTCGCAAGACGCGCGTGGGATGTGAACTCTGAAACACTCAGATTGGTGCGAATTTCCTGCGCGAGCGCGCCGTACCATGCGAGGATGGCCGAGGACCTCTGGTCGCCGATCCGCACCGAACGCCGCGCAAAGGCTGCGCCGCTTGCCGTCCGCATGCGGCCGCGCTCGCTCGCCGAGATCGCGGGACAGCAGCATTGCCTCGGCGAAGGCGCGCTGCTCAGGCGCCTGATCGAGCAGGACGCGCTTTCGTCGATGATCGTGTCGGGCCCGCCCGGCACGGGCAAGACGACGCTCGCGGAGGTGATCGCCGCGCGCACGGGCGCGTTCGTCGACCGGGCGCACGGCGCGACGACGGGCGTCAAGGAACTGCGCGAGAAGATCGAGTCGGCCGCGCGGCGGCTCGGCGAGTCGGGCCGCCGCACGCTCCTCTTCGTCGACGAGATCCATCGCCTCGCGCGCAACCAGCAGGACGCGCTCCTCGAGGGTGTCGAGGCGGGAAGCGTGATCCTCTTCGGCGCGACGACTGAGAATCCGACGTGGGCGGTCGCGCCTGCGCTCCTTTCGCGCTCGACGACCTTCCGCCTCCAGCCGGTTGACGAAGCGGGCGTCGCGAACGTGCTGCGGCGCGCGCTCACGCACCAGGACGGCCTCGGGATCACGGGCCTCGTGCTCGACGACGACGCGTGCACGCACCTCGCGCGCACCTGCGACGGCGACGTGCGGCGCGCACTGTCGGCGCTCGAGACCGCGGCGGCCGCCGTCCGCGGCAACGCCGAGCCACGCATCGACCTCGCGCTCGCGCGCGCGGCGCTCGACGGCAAGGTTCCCGTGTTCGACCGCGATGGCGACGAGCACTACGACCTCGCGAGCGCGCTCATCAAGTCGATGCGCGGCAGCGATCCCGATGCCGCCGTCTACTGGCTCGCGCGCATGCTCGTCGGCGGCGAGGACCCCCGCTTCATCTGCCGGCGCCTGGCGATCTTCGCAAGCGAGGACATCGGCAACGCCGACCCGCGCGCGCTGCAGACGGCGGTCGCGTGCTGGCAGGCGGTCGAGCGCGTCGGCATGCCCGAGGCGCAGCTCATCCTGTCGCAGTGCGTGACGTTCCTCGCGGTCGCCGCGAAGTCGAACGCGGCCGCATGCGCGATCTGGGAGGCGATGGCGGATGCGCGCGAGGCGCGCACGGTGCCGGTGCCGTTCACGATCCTCGACCAGACCAAGCGCCGGCTCAACCGCACGGCCGACGACGGCACGCCGCTCGCCGCGGACGCGGGCAGGTACGAGTATCCCCACGACCGCGCCGACGGAATCGGCACGCAGGACTATCTCGGCGTGACGCGCACGTACTACAGGCCGACCGACCGCGGCCTCGAGCAGGCGATTCTCGAACATCTCGAACGCGTGCGCGCGACGCGCCGCCGCGCGAAGGACGGAGGAAGCCAGTGAAGGTGCCACGACCGCCGAGGAAGCCCGTGAGGGAGCAGGCCGCGGGAGGCGATGAAGCCGGCGGGGCCGACGCAGCCGATCCATCGGCGATGCTCGACGCGATGAAGACGGCGCTGCGCAAGGAGATCGCGGCGCGGCTTGCGCCGATGAAGCGCCTCGCGCGGGCGCAGAAGACGCGTTCGCTCGCGGCCTATGCGCTGCGCTCGCCTCCGCTCGGCGGCCACGGGCTTGTGCTCGCCTATCGCGCGCTTCCCGACGAACCGTGCGTCGACGCGCTGGTCGAGTCGCTCGTCGCGCGCGGATGGCGGGTGGCGTTCCCGCAGATCGATGCGACGGGCACGATGCGCCTCGTCGAGCTCGCGACCGGCCCGGGACGCGACCCCGTGTTCCACCCCTCGCGCTGGACGACCGACCGCTACGGAATCCGCGCCCCGCGCGCCGACGACGCGCGCGCCCGACCGGTCTGGTCGCGCGAGATCGACGCCGTGCTCGTTCCGGGTCGCGCCTTCGACCAACGCGGCAACCGCCTTGGCCGAGGCAAGGGCTACTACGACCGTCTGATCGCCCGGCTTCGGCCCGACGCGCGCGGCTGCACCGTCGGGATCGCCTTCGCCGAGCAGCTTGCCGAAAGCGTCCCCGTGTCGGATGACGACCGGCGCGTGACGTGGATCGCCACCGACCGGGGATTGATGCGCGCACGGCGGTGATTTTCCTGTCGATAGCGCCTGTTTGCCGAGAAACCCAAGCTCCGGCGCGGTACCCTCGCCCGCGCCCTCCATGCCGTTCTGTCCGAGGGTTTCACGCGTTCAACAGAGGTGCTTCATGGCGCTTGCCAGCCAGTCGTCCCGTCCGGACCGTCCCTTCCGCTCGACCCGTTCCGGCCGTTCGCTCGTCGGCGCCCGCGGAATTGTCGCGCTGTGCGCGGCGGGAGCCGCGTTCGGCGGGTCGTGGTGGCTGATGCGGTCCGACTCGGGCGTCGAAGGTGCGCTGGCGCCGAAGACCTCGGGCACCGTGCTTGCCGCCGCCGGGACCAGCGGACTTGCCGCGATTCCGCCCGAGCTGACGGCGACGCCGATCGCGCCGCAGCCCAGCGCGCTCGACAACGCGCTTGCCGACGCGGCAAACGCGGCACGCGCGGAGAGCCAGCTCTCGCGCGCCGAGGCGCAGGCGCCGCCCGTGGCAGAGCCGGCCAGTCCGCAGGGCGCGCCCGCGAGCGTTCCCGCGAATGCTCCCGCCGCTGCTCCCGCCACCTCCCCCACCTCCCCCACCTCCCCCGTGGGAAACGGATTCGACGGCAAGCCGCTCGAGGCGCGGCCGCAGGGCGCATCGCCATCGGCGACGAACGCCGGCGGCATCGCCGAAGGCCTCGCGCTCGCAGCGACCGACCCCGTGAAGGGTCGACGCGCGCTCTCCGAGGCGCTGCTTTCGGGCGCGCTCTCGCAGATGGAGTCGAAGCAGGCGTCGGATGCGCTCAACAAGATCGCCGCGCAGCTCGTCTTCACGCCGGTCTACAACGCAAGCGATCCGTACTTCTTCCAGTACACCGTGCAGGCGGGCGACAGCCTCGAGAAGATCGTGCGCCGCCACAAGATCGGCTGCGATTGGCGCCTCGTCGCGCGCATCAACAACATCAAGCGGCCGGAGGCGATCCGCGTCGGCCAGCGGCTCAAGCTGCCCAAGGGTCCGTTCAGCGCCGTGGTGACGAAGCGCGACTATCGCGTCGATCTCGTGATGGGCGCGGGCTCCGACCGCGTTGTGATGGCGTCGATTCCGTGCGGCCTCGGCAGCGCCAACGGCACGCCGACCGGGCGGTTCCGCGTGCGGCCGGGCTCGAAGCTCCTCAATCCCGAGTGGACGCACCCCGTCACGGGCCAGCACTTCAAGTCGGACGACCCGATGAACCCGATCGGCGAGCACTGGCTCGGCCTCGAGGGCATCGAAGCGACGAACTCCTCGCTTGCCGGCTACGGCATCCACGGCACGATCGAGCCCGAGTCGATCGGCCGCGACATGAGCCTCGGCTGCGTGCGCCTGATCGCCGACGACGTCGCGATCGTGTGGGAGACGCTGGGCGACGGGTGCGAGGTCGAGATTCGTTAGCTTGAGCGGTCGCGCCCGCGGGCGCTCCCTTTGGCTGGGGCGACGGTTCTCGCCAACCTGCTCGCGCTTCGCTGCGCTCCGCGCTCGTGGACGCAATCGGGGGCCTGTGCGATCCACGCGTCGTGGACGCCGGCGGAACCTTGTGCGCCCACGAAGGCGGAGCGCAGCGAAGCCTGAGCGACTGATGTGCGGGGTCGCAGGACGTGCCGTGTGGCACTATCCCCCTGCGCAGCAGGGGGTAGTGGCGGCCACGAACGCGCGGTGTGCTTTCAGCCTGCAGGCTGGGCGGGCAGGGTGCTCTCAGACTGCAGCCGTGGCGCGCACGGCGCGTTCGATGCCGCCATCACCAGAGGTG